>JAHEJM010000074.1 GCA_024638815.1 Acidimicrobiales bacterium
CTCGAGCCGGCCGGTGCCACCACGACGTCGACGGCGACACCGTGGTCGCGTAACGTTTCCAGGTGCTCCCTCAACCCGAACCCTCGGGCCTCGGCCCGCTCATTGGTCACGTTGGCCACGAATACCCGCTGGGCCGACGACTGGACCAGCGCCTGACGGATACCACCGACCAGAGCGGTGGCCAGGACCGAGGTGAACAACGACCCGGGTCCGATCACGACCTGGTCGGCATGGCGCAGAGCGTCGATCACGTGGGGGGAACTCGGGGGATCAGCCGGGTCGAACCGCAGGTTGCGGATACCGGTGGCCCGCTCGATGGTGACCTGACCGGCCAGGGTCCCCCGATCGGAATCGGCGATGAGTGTCACCGGCACCTCGGTGGCGGGATAGACCCGACCGGCAGCACCGACCAACCGGCCCACCTCGTCGATCGCCTGCTGCAGGCTGCCGGAGGCGAAAGCCAGTCCGATCAGGAGGAGGTTGCCGATGGGATGACCGGTCAACGTGCCGTCCTCGAATCGATGCTCCAAGGACCGGGCCAGCAACGTGTCGTCGGTGGCCAGAGCCGACAGACAGCGTCGCAGGTCACCGGGAGGGGCGACCCCGAACTCGGCCCGCAGTCGACCACTGGAGCCACCGTCGTCGCCCACCGAGACGATTCCGGTGATCTCACCGGCATACAGGCGTGCCGCTCGTAGCGTCGCCGCCAGCCCGTGACCACCGCCAAGGGCCACCACCGAGGGGCCGCCGGATGCCGTCATCGCGTCGGTTTCCCGTCCATGCGTGTGTCCCCTCGGCCTTCGGTCATCGACCCGCTATCGGTCGATGTCGCGATGCAGTACCTGTGGTTGCCATCCCTGCTCTTTGAGAATACGACCCATGACCTCGGCCATGGCAACCGATCGGTGTCGACCACCGGTGCAGCCGAAGGCTATCGAGAGATAGCTCTTGCCCTCTTCCTGGTAGGCGGGTAGCAGGTCGGTCAACAGGGTCTCGAGATGATCGACGAAACGCTGGGCCAGGGGCCGGTCGATGAGGTATTCCTGGATCTCGGGATCCTTGCCACTGAGCGACCGCAGGTTCTCGTCCCAGTACGGATTGGGCAGGAATCGACAGTCAAGGACCATGTCGACGTCGCGGGGAAGCCCGTGTTTGAACCCGAAGGACAGCAGCGTCAATCGCATCGACTCGGTCATGTCGTCGCCACCGAAATGCCACGAAAGTCGCTCCCGCAGCTCGTGAGGATTGAGCTCGCTGGTGTCAATGACGATGTCGGCCGACTCCCGAGCCTTGATCAGCAACTCCCGTTCCTGCTCGATGGCGGCGGTCAGCGGTTGACCATCGGCCAACGGGTGCCGACGCTTGGTCGACTCGTAACGACGAACGAGCACATCGGTCGACGCCTCGAGGAACACCGTAGCGAGATCATCCACCCGATTGCGAAGACCGGAGACTTCGGCCGACATCTCGTCGTCGTAGCCACCCATGACCAGGGCCACCCGCTCGTAGCCGCTGCCGCCGAAGGTGGCCAACTCCCCCACCTTGGACACCAGGGCTCCCGGAAGGTTGTCGATGACGAACCATCCCATGTCCTCGAGGGCCCCGGCCGCCACCGACCGACCTGCGCCCGACAAACCAGTTATCACAGCAACCTGTGTCACAGCTCCATGGTGTCAGATCGATCCGTCGCTTGGTGTGATGTCGCGGCGACAGTACAGGGCCAACAGTCGGGGGATGGTGTCGGCCTGCTGGTACTGGGGGGCCTGGCCGAGAAACCCGGCCGGAGGCGACGGCTCCTCCATGCGTTCCAGTACCAGGTGGTGGGCGGCCAGGGTGTTGAGATAGCGGGACAGGGGACGATGCAGGAAGCGGATGAAGACACCCTTCTGCACCTCCTCGACCGTGGCCGCCTCGGTCAGATAGGACCCGACTCGCCAGTACTGTTCGGGCGGTTCGATGACCTGGTCATCAATCCAGCCACTGCCCGGGGTCTGCAGTAGCGGATGGTTCAACAACAGCAGGAACCGGCCACCGACCCGAAGGATGCGGGCCACCTCGGCGATGGCATCGTCAACGGCGTCGATGTGTTCGAAGACCAGGCAGGCCACGGCGGCATCGAACGATCCGGTGGCAACCGGCAGGGCATCGGCCCCGGCCAGGGCATAGGGAACGGCGGCCTCGGACCGGTTCCGGCGGACCGCCTCGGTGACCTGGGCCCGTACCGGATCGATACCGACGACCTCGTGACCCCGCCCCACCAGGTGGCGGGCCACCTGGCCCTCACCGGTTCCGACATCCAGCACCCGGCGGTAGCCGTCGAGACCGGATTCGATCAGCGGCAGGATCTGCTCGGTGTACTCGGGATCGACACCGTCGGTGAACGCGTCCTGCCACCACCGGGCGTGGGACTCCCACAGTTCATTGGTGTCCAGTTCATTGGAGTCGTCCGAGGTCATGGGCTTCAACGGTCGCCCAGGCCCCGGGCCCTGGCGTACACCGCCACGGCCACGTCATCGGGCAACCAGCTCAGGGACTGCAGGTCCTCCAGTTCGGCTCGACGAATGGCCTTCACCGTGCCGAACTCCGACAGCAGTCGCTTCTTGCGGACGGGGCCCAACCCGCTGATGCCGTCCAGCACCGAGGCCGTCTGCCGTTTGTTACGGAGCCGGCGGTGGTAGTCGACGGCGAATCGGTGTGACTCGTCCCGAAGTCGCTGCAGCAGGTACAGGGCTTCGGATTGGCGGGGGATGACGACGGGCTCGCTCCGATCCGGGACGTACACCTCCTCCAGCCGTTTGGCCAGGGCGCACACCGGGATCTCATCGGCCAGACCGAGGTTCTCCACCACCCGGGTGGCCACGCCGAGCTGGCCCTTGCCTCCGTCGACCATCAGGAGTTGCGGGGGATATTGGAACTTCCCCCGTTCCGACGGCGGCTTGTCCCGGTCCTCCAGGTAGTTGCGGAGCCGTCGGGACAGCACCTCCTCCATGGCGGCATAGTCGTCGTTGCCGTCCACGGTGCGGACCTTGAACCGCCGGTATTCGGACTTGCGGGCCAACCCGTCCTCGGCCACGACCATTGAACCGACATAGTCGCTGCCCTGAAGATGGCTCATGTCGTAGCATTCGATGCGCAGCGGAGAGTGTGGAAGTTCCAGCCGGCTCTGCAGCTCGTTCAACGCCCGTGCTCGGGAATTGTGGTCGGTGCCCCGCTTGAGTCGATGGCGGGTGAACTCCTCCTCGGCGTTGCGGGTCACGGTGGCCATCAGCTCCCGCTTCGATCCCCGCTTCGGCACGCGGATCTCGACCTTCGAGCCCCGCAGCAGACCGAGCCAGTCCTGGTAGAGCTCGGCGTCGCTCGGCTCGTCGGGCACCAGCACCACCTTGGGCATGCCCGAGGCTGGTTCCTCGTCGTAGAGCCCTTCCAGGATCTTGTCCACCACCTCGGACCGGGTCAGCGGTTCCACCTTGTCCAGCACGAAACTCCGTCGACCCATGACCCGACCCCGGCGGATGGAGAATACGAAGACGGCGGCTTCCAATTCGTCCTCCGCCACCCCGATCACATCGAGATCGTCGTTGCCGGCCGCCACCATCTGCTGCTTCTCCACCGCTTTTCGCACGGTGGCCAGCCGATCGCGGAGTCTGGCCGCCCGCTCGAACTCGAGATCGGCGGCCGCCTGTTCCATCGCCGACCGGAGCTTCTCCAGCACCGGGTCGGTGTCACCGTCCAGGAATTGGCACAGGTCGTCGACCATGGTCTGGTACTGCTCGGGGCTCACCTCGCCCACACACGGACCGGAGCATTTCTCGATGTGGTAGAGCAGACACGGTCTGCCCAGGCGCCGGTGCTTCTCCAGTTTGTTGTCGGAACAGGTGCGGATGGGGAAGGTGCGCAGCAGCTGGTCCAGGGTCTCCCGAATGGCGTAGGCGTGGGCGTAGGGACCGAAGTAACGGGTGCCCTTGCGCTTCGCTCCTCGCATCACCCGGGCTCGGGGCCACTCGTCGCTGAGCGTCACGGCCAGATAGGGGTAGCTCTTGTCATCGACCAGGCGGACGTTGAACCGGGGGCGGTGCTCCTTGATCAGGTTGTACTCCAGCATCAGGGCGTCGACGTCGTTGTTGACCTGGATCCACTCCACCGACTCGGCCGTGGCCACCATCTGGGCCGTCCGGGGATGGAGCCCGACCGGATTCTGGAAGTAGCTGGAGACCCTCGACCGCAACGAGCCGGCCTTGCCGACATAGATGACCCGGCCATCGGCGTCCTTGAACTGGTAGGAGCCGGGACTGTCGGGAATCTGGTCGGCGGGCGGACGTTTCACCGATTCAAGGGTACTGTCGCCGGGGCGAGGCTCGGCCCCGTGGTGTGAAGCCGTGTGACGGTGTGACGCCGCCCCGACGGCGGGACGACGGCCGCCGAGTGGCTCATGTCGATTCCCGACCGGCCGATGGGCTGGCATGGACGCCACGGCGATCTATGTCGCCTTCCGGACCCGGACCATCGACTGCCGATGGATCCCGGACTCGGCTCCCGTCATCGTGGTCCACAACGACTGTACATTCGACCGGGAGACGCTGGACCGTCCTCGCACTCTGCACCTCGACTCGCCGACCAATGTCGGCTTCGGCGCCGCCGTCAACCGGGCGGTGTCGGCCGCCACCACCGAACGGATCGTTCTGTGCAACCCCGACACGGTGCTGACTCCCGAGCACTGGTTCGCCTTGGACGGCGATGCCGATGAGGTGGTGACCATTCCCCTGGTCGACGACAGCGGCGCCCCCACCAGCGTGGTGGCCCCATACTGGACGCCGCTGGCCCTGGCCGGTACCAGCTTGCGACTGGGGGCCAGGCTCGCTCCCCTCGGGTCACGCCGTCGGCGGCTGCTCTCCGATCACGGCGGCGCGTGGCTCCGAGACCAGAACCTCAGCCTGTCCCCGGTCACGGCCTCGACCGGCGATGACGTCACCCCGGTCTCGGGCCGATCCTGGCCCCTGCAGCAGCGGTGGGTCAGTGGTGCGGTGATGTCGATCGACCGGCGACGCATGTCATCGGTCGACGGTTTCGACACCCGCTACTTCCTCTATTTCGAAGACACCGACCTGTGTCGTCGGCTGGCCGGCATGTACCCGGCCATGACGGCCCGAGTGGCGGCGACAGCGCCCGGTCGTCACACCGTCGGCGCCACCGGGGCCGGCCCCGGCTCCTCGGCCGTGGAGCGGGTGCGGCGGCGGGCAGCCGTGATCTATGGCGCCGGCCAGGTCGGTTGGCAGTGGTGGCCGTACCGTCTACTCGACTCACTGCTGACCGATCCGAGCCCGACCCGGGCCGTCACCTCATCCTCCTCGCCATGAGCCCGGTCGTGGCCGTGGTGGCCAACCCGAAACGCAGTGGCGGCGCCCGGCGCCGGCTGGAGTCGATCGTGGCTCTGAGCGAACACCTCGGCTGTCAGGTCGAAGTGTTTCAGCCCACCCTGTCGCCCGGCCGTCGAGGAACGGCGGCCGCCGTCACCGACCTGATCAGTGGGCGAGCCGTTCCCGAGGTTCTGGCCTGGAATCCGGAACCGGTGGTCCGAGGGCTGGTTCGACTGGCTCCCGACATCGTGGTGTATCAGACCACCCGATCGCTCCATCCGGCGGTGACCGGAGCGATGGGGGACACCGGCCGATCCAAGGTCGAGGCCCCGGTGCAGATCGTCGATCTGGTCGACCGACTCAGCATCAGCTACCGGCAGCGGGCCCGAGCCGGAACGGCCATGCTCAACCCGGCCTTTCGTCTCCTTGCCACCGTCCATGAGCGGGCGGAACTCCGCCTGGTGGCGTCGGCTCCAAGTGGAACCGGGCTCCCGATGGTGGCCGCCGGACACCGGGAGGCAGTGGATCTGGGCATTCCCTGGATTCCCAACATCCCGCCATCGGCGGCCCCCAGCCCACCAGGTCTCGGCCCAATCCCCGACGATGGTCGGCTCGGTCCCGCAAACAGACACGACGCCGTCTTTTTCGGCACCCTCGACTACCGACCCAACGTCGAGGCCTTGAACACCCTGCACCGATGGGTCGCCGAGGACGGCGGGCGGCCACCATCGGTGCTGGTGGCGGGTCGCAATCCATCCCCCGAAGTGAGGGAACTGTGCCGGGTCAATGGCTGGACCCTGGAGTCGGACTTCCCCTCGGTGCCGGAGCTGGCACGTCGGGCGGCGGTGGCCATTGCGCCGCTGCAGTCGACCAGTGGGATACAAAACAAGATCATGGAAGCAGCCCAGGCCGGGCTGCCCCAGGTCGTCACGTCGGCCGCCGTGGCCGGTTACCACCCCGACATCCCGCTACCGGTCGTCGACACCGGCCCCGGGTTCCTGGCCGAGCTCCGGCGCCTTGTCGACCACCCGGCCGCCGTTCGAACCCAGGTGGCGGCCGTACGCCGACATCTCGCCGAGACGATCTCGGTCGAGGCGGTGGCCCCGCGATGGGGTCGGCTGCTCGAGCCCCGGCCCGACCACGGGGCGCTGCCGCCTACTCGTCCCAGCAGGGCCTAGTCGGCGGTGAGTCGGATCGACGGCTCGCGGTGGTGCGGTAGCGGCGGCACCCCAAGGGCCTGAAGCAGGGCGGGAGCGACCTCGACGAGATCGACCGGCCGTTGCGGAACCCGCCTCCGCACTCCTCGGGGATCGGCCCACAGCAACACGCCATAGGGCATGTGTCGCCCCGCCTTGTGCTCTTCCACCGCCACCGACCGGAAACCGAGCTCTTCCGGCTCGTGATCCCGACCGTTGATGTCAACGGCATCGGCACGGGAACCGAGATGGTAGGTCAGGGTGACCGTCTCGCCCGCTCGGTGCACGATGACGGGTCGTTGGTTCAGGCGGATCGGCGTCAGCCGCGCTTCGGCTTTCACTGCGCCTTCCTCGGTGTCGAACTGCATGGTCAGGTGGGGCGCCATGGCCTGCCGGATTCGGAACCGACCGTCCACCCCGAGCCGTCGGGCCAGTTGCTCACCGTCATCGACAACCAGGGCCACCGGACCACCTTCGTCCACCTCTCCCCCACCCTCCTGGCCCATGGACGACACCACCACCAGGATACGATCCGTGGATCGGCAACGGTTCCAGGTCTCGGCCAGGAAACGATCGAGGGCGTGCAGGGCCACCGGTATCTCGTCCGAGAACCGTTCGATCCAGTCCGGGCCGTAGGGGTGGTTGTCCCAGTCCCGGGGGAAGCTGGCCGGCCAGTAGCGATGCATTGCGGCGGCCAGGTGATTGGTGAAGAACACGGCCAGGTCCGGGTCGTGCTCATCCAGGAGACGAGCGAAGACATCGGCCAGCAACAGGAACTGACCGGTTCGCAGTCGCTCCCTGGGCACGCGGCCGGTGGCCACCGATGCCGCCAGCCGGGCCAGACGAGCCGCGGTCGACGCCCGAACCCCGACCCCGGGAAGGACCCTCAGCCCGCGGAGGTAGTCGGCCGCCGGAAACCGATTGGCCACAGCCCGGGAGTTGGCCCGGGTCATGGCCAGATTGAACCGTTGGAGCGAACTCAGCGAGCGGGGCCGGGCGTCAGCGTCGGAGGCGAAGGGGTCGGGAAGAGCGAACCGCAGTCCCGGCTGGTCCCCCTGAGTGCGCAGGGGCGAACTGTGCAGGGAGCCGACAATGCCGACCGAGCGGTGCCGGGCGGCGTGCTGCCAGTACAGGGGGAACTCAGGCGGCTTGGGATCCCCGTACCAGTACACCTGGTGCTTTTCGTAGGGAACCCCGGTGGCCAGCGTGGCCCAGGTCTGGGATGGATAGAGCTCACGATCGGCTTCCGGATACACCTGGGTTTCGGTCACTGCAGCGCCCGTCGTCAACAGCTCGGCGATGAAGGACGACGGGTGTCGTTCGCCGTGCCACTTCAGCAGCGAGAGCGGAATCTCGTTGACCTCGATGACCACCACTCGGCGCGCCGACGCGTGAGACGGGGGGTCGAGATGAGGATCTGCTGTCGTGTTCTGGGTCCGCGTCATGATGGTCTATCGGACTCGAACCACTGGGGGCTTAGCGCACATCGCCAAGGAAAGGACGGAAGCCGTGCGCTCCAGATGCGACGGCCTGAACCGGACTTGGTTTCCGCTCCTTTCTGCCGAATGAATACCATGACCGCACTCGTCCGTTCGCTCCGGCGCAACTTCGGTACTTCAAACGACGAGTACTTCGACAACACTCGGGACGACGTCATCGACCTGCTGCCGTCGAGCATGGGAAAGGTGCTGGATGTTGGTTGTGGGTCGGGTCGAACCGGACAGCGGTTGCTCGAGGCCGGTGCTGCGGACTGTGTGGACGGCATCGAAATCGATCGACGAGCGGCGGACACCGCGAGACGGTGGTATCGCAAGGTCTGGCAACTGGACCTTGACACCGAAGGGCTCGGTGATGTCCTGAGCGCTCACATCGACACGCTGTACGACACGATCATGTTCAACGATGTTCTCGAACATCTTCGGGACCCCTGGTCCACGCTCGCTGTCTTTGCCCCCCATCTGAGATCCACGGGCCTTGTTGCCGTGTCCATCCCGAATGTCCAATGTGTGGAAGTTGTCGGACCACTGTTGATCGGACGGTTCGACTACCGCAGCGCGGGCGTGCTCGATCGCACTCACCTCCGGTTCTTCACCCGCTCATCCGGGCGTCGGTTGGTGGAGCACGCCGGCCTGGAGATCGTGACCGAGGGTGAAACCCGAGTCGGCGCATCGAGACCACGTGTCGTCAGAGCTGTGGCCAACGCCATCGGCCCGTTCGGCGTCCGGCAGTTGCTGTTCCTGGCCCGGCCCGGTCAGGGCCTCCCGGCACAAGTACCGCTCTAGCGACATCAGTGGACCGGCTCGGCCGGGGTCGCCACCCGGGGCGAACCACCATCGTCACCAGGACAACGGCGAGGCCGATCTGGGTGAGAACTGTTGCGATCGCGGCGCCCGACAGACCGGCCAATGGGACCAGCAGTCCATTGAGCAGGAGGTTCGCCCCGGCGGCCCCAACGAAGACCGAACCCAGACGCCGGCCCGGGCGGTCGGATAGAAGAACCACCCGAAACGGGGCTGTGAAGGAAATGATGCAGGCGGCAAGAAACAGTAGGACGAGTGCCGGCTGACCGACACGATACGCGTCGCCGAGGATGCCCGGTGTCAAGACGGTTAGTGGAACGGCAGCCATCGCAACGACAAGACCCGTGGCGCCACCGATACCGGCCAGAGTGCGAACCGAGTACACCGATCTACCGGCGTTCGACAGCCTCACGACGACAGGTACGGAGGCGGCCGAGGCCAAACCTACAACCATCAGAATGGCATTCGGAAACCGGTAGATGGTGGAGTAGACGCCGGCCGCCGATGTGGACACGATCCAGCCCACGATCAGAACGTCTGCGGTTGCCATCAGCTGATCGGCCATTGTCAATACCATCACCCAGCCCGCTCCCGCCCCCGGAACGCTTCGGTCGACACCGGCCCGTGCGAGTGTCTGCGCTTGCCGCCGGTTCACGGCAAGGCTGAGTGTCAACCACAGACAAGCCGAACCGCCGAAAACGACGGCCAGCGCAGGGACGGAGGGCGCAGCCATGGCGCCGACCACCATGACCATCGACCCGACGAGCGCAGGAGTTGTTGCCGAGAAGTATCTGCCTCGACCATGGCTTATCCAGTCCAGGTTCGCTCCCCTGGCGGCGACAACAGCGAGGAACGGCACCAAGTGGAAGAGCCCCAGGACGGCCGTGCCGATGCCGAAGAGCAGGGAGGCGATGCTCGAAACCGCAGCTCGGGTCTTCACCAACCTCCACTGCTCAGCGCAGCGGTCGCCCGCCACAAGCCCGGCGCCGACGTGGTGGGCACCCCAATCGCCTACGAGGCCCAGGTACCGGGCGACCAGTGACCCCGAGGCCAGAACACCCACCTCGGCGACCGGGAATCGCCTGGCGATCGCAACCCACGCCAAGAACTCGAAGGCCTGCGACAGCAATCGCAGGATCATCCAGACTGCGCCACCAGCGGCATGAACTCCGAGCCGGCCCCGACCACCAGCACGGCGAGCTCCGTGGACGCTTGATGGTCTCGGTGGCCGACTCTCGGACGTCGAGCCAATCCGGTATGTGGTGCCGGGCACATACCGCTGCCCATCACGGCCCGAGGTGGGTGGCGAGTCGTTGGGTCCTGGCCGATCGACCTTCACTATCGTCCCGTCCCGGCCACCACCCCGCGAATGGTTCGCCAGATGATTCGGGCGTCGAGGCGAATGCCCTGGCGACGAAGGTAGTAGAAGTCGTACTGCAGCTTGTCAAAGGCATCGGCTTCGTCGCCCGCATAGCCTTGTTTGACCTGGGCCCAGCCGGTCAGTCCTGGTCTCACCATGTGTCTGGTGTCGAAGAAGTCGATCTTCTCCGTGAGCCGGCTCACGTAGTGGGGTTGCTCGGGGCGGGGTCCGACCAGTGACAGATCCCCGCTCAGGATGTTGACGACCTGGGGTAACTCGTCGAGGTGGCTGCGGCGCAACCAACGCCCCAGCGGCGTGATGCGGCTGTCGTTGTTCGCCGTCCAGGTGCCGTGGCCGGATCCCGTCGCCTCGTGGGCCGCGTCATCATGCCCGTCATCGACCGGAGCGGGAGCTGCGGCATCGTCGGCCGAGCCGCCACCGTGTTGAGTCATGGTCCGGAGCTTGACCATCGTGAACCGTCGACCGTTCTTGCCCACCCGCTCCTGGCGATACAAGAGGGGGCCGGGGTTGAACACCGGATTCAGCACGGCCACGACCGCGGCGATCGGAACCAGCGCGACGAGACCGGCGGCGGCGAAGGCCAGATCGACCAGTCGCTTGGCCCGGACATAGCGCCAACGGTGCAGTTCGCCGACGTCGAACAACAATGACACCCGCACCAACTCCGAATGAGGTAGCTTCCCCACCCACTCCTCGTAGAACAACGACAGGGTTCTGACCCGGGAACCTTGTCGATGGATCTCGGCCGCCTGCTCGATGATCGGGGTGAAGGCGTGGGAAGCGGCATCCATCACCAACAGGTTGGCCCCCGATTCGACGAACCGCTCCACCACCACCGGCCGTGATGGTCGGGCCAGAACCTCGTCGACCAGCACGTGACCGACCACGGTGGCCGGCCGCTCCGGACTGGCTGTCAGGTCGCAACACAGGCCGGCGACATCATCGGTGTTGGCCACCACGGCGAAGACCCGGTCCCGGGCCGCCCCCCACTGGTCGGCGTCGTGGGCCAGGTTCCAACTGAGCACCGACCACAGGGGGATGGTGAGCACCACCACCAATGAGGACGATCGGGGAAGCAACGGGGTGGCGAGGACGGCTTGAGCGGCCGAGATGGCAACAAAAGCGGTGACGGCGGCGGCTACACCCCGGCCGGCGGCGCCCTGTCGGGAACCGGCCAGCTCGGGCAGCCCATAGGCGTAGGACACGGCCAACAGGATGACGGCCAACACCGCCCACCACAAGGCCCGCTGATCCTGCCACAGGTCGTAGGGAACCGGGGCGAACAGCCGGCTGTGCATGAGCGCCGCCGCCGCCACCAGCGCCAGCGTGCCCGCTCCGTTGGCCGGACCGGCGAGCACCCTCACGGCAGGTTGTGGCGGCCGACCGCCTGCGAGCTGACGTTCACGACCGTCCCATCGGCGACTACGGCACCGATTTAACCATGACGACCGGGGGCACCCGGGCCTGGGCCGGTGCCTGATCTTCGGGTCAGTCGGTGTTCAGCACGTTGGCCACGAACCGACCGGTGTGGCTGTTGGCCTCCGCCACCTGTTCCGGAGGACCGGTGGCCACCACGGTCCCCCCGCCGTCTCCGCCGTTGGGGCCGAGGTCGATGATCCAGTCGGCCGTCTTGATGACGTCGAGATTGTGCTCGATGACGAGAACGGTGTTGCCCTGGTCGACCAGGCGGCTGAGCACGGTGAGCAGTCGCCGGATGTCCTCGAAGTGCAGCCCGGTGGTCGGTTCGTCCAGCAGATAGATGGTGTGGCCGGTGGAACGCTTGGCCAGCTCGGAGGCCAACTTGACCCGCTGGGCCTCGCCCCCGCTCAGGGTCGGTGCCGGCTGCCCCAGTCGAACATAGCCGAGCCCGACATCGACCAGGGTCTGAAGATGGCGGGCGATGGGGGGCTGGTTGGAGAAGAACTCGAGGGCATCCTCGATGGGCATGTCGAGCACATCGGCAACGGACTTGCCTTTGAATCGAATGTCGAGGGTGTCCCGGTTGTAGCGGGCACCCTTGCACACCTCACACGGCACGTAGACGTCGGGCAGGAAGTGCATCTCGATCTTCAGCGTGCCGTCACCCGAGCAGGTCTCACAGCGACCGCCGGGCACATTGAAGCTGAACCGGCCGGGTTGGTAGCCGCGGACCTTGGCCTCGTTGGTCTTGGCGAACAGCTTGCGGATGTGGTCGAACACCCCGGTGTAGGTGGCGGGGTTGGACCGAGGAGTGCGACCGATCGGTGACTGATCGATGTCGATCACCTTGTCCAGATGTTCCAGACCGGAGATGGAGCGATGCAAGCCCGGCGGCACCCTCGAACCGTAGATCTGCTGCATCAACGACCGGAGCAGAATGGAGTTGACCAGCGTCGACTTGCCCGATCCCGACACCCCGGTGATGGCGACGAAACAGCCCAGCGGGATCTCGACGTCGATGTTCCTCAGGTTGTTCTCCCGCGCCCCCTTGATGGAGAGCACGGCGTCGCCCGGAGCCCGACGCTTGGCCGGCACCGGAATGGACTTCTTCCCCGACAGGTATTTCCCGGTCAGCGACCCTCGGCGCCGCAGCAGTCCCTTGACCGGACCGCTGTAGACCACGTCGCCGCCGTGTTCACCGGCTCCCGGGCCGATGTCGACAACATGGTCGGCGACCCGGATGGTTTCCTCGTCGTGTTCAACCACCAGCACCGTGTTGCCGATGTCCCGCAGTCGGCACAGGGTGGCGATGAGCTTGGCGTTGTCCCGCTGATGGAGGCCGATGGACGGCTCGTCCAGCACATACAGCACGCCGACCAGGCCGGAACCGATCTGGCTGGCGAGGCGAATTCGCTGGGCCTCCCCGCCGGACAGGGTGGAGGCGGAGCGACTGAGGCTCAGATAGTCGAGACCGACATCGAGCAGGAAGCTGAGCCTGGCGTTGATCTCCTTCACCACCCGGTCGGCGATGAGGTGGTCCCGCTCCGACAACTCGAGCGTGGCCAACACCTTGGCCGACTCACCGATGGACATGGAGCAGATGTCGTGGATGTTGTGACCGTCGATGAGGGACGCCAGCGACAGCGGGTTCAACCGGGCGCCTCCACAGACCGGACACGGGACCTCCCGCATGTAGCCCTCGATCTGTTCCCGCTGGGAATCGGAATCGGACTCCCGGTGACGGCGGCGGAGATAGGGAATGACACCTTCGAAGTTGGCGTTGTAGGTGCGGCTTCGCCCGAACCGGTTTCGGTAGGTGACCGTGACCTTGATGTTGCCACGAGGCTTGGTACCGTCCCGGCGGGCACCGGAACTCCGGGCATACAGCAGGAGGTTCTGCTGTTTGGTCGGAAGCTGGTCCCACGGCACGTCATCGGGAATGGAGAACTCGGCACAGGCGGCCAGGGCCAGCCGTTCGAAGTACTGGCTTCGGCGGGCGAACCAGGGATGGATGGCGCCTTGGGCCACCGTCAACTCGGGGTTGGGGACCACCAGCTCGGGATCGACCTCGAACGTGGTGCCCAGACCGTCACAGGCCTCACAGGCACCGTAGGGCGAGTTGAACGAGAAGTTGCGGGGGGCCAGTTCTTCGAAGCTCATGCCGTCGCTCGGACGGGACAGATGCTGGCTGAACACCAGGGTCTCGGGTTCGTCGTCGCTGTCCCGGGCCGGCACGATCTCGATCTCGGCCACACCGTCGGCCAGTTTCAGGGCGGTCTCGATGGAATCGGTGAGCCGCCGCTCGATACCGTCACGGCGCACCAGACGGTCGACCACGATCTTGATGTCGTGGGTCTCGTACCGGGCCAGCTCGGGAAGCTCGCCGCCGAGCTCCACCAGTTCGCCGTCGACGACAGCCCGAGCGAATCCCTGCTTGCCCATGTCGGCCAGCAGGGTCTCGTAGGTGCCTTTGCGGCCCCGGACCACAGGGGCCAAGACCTGAAACCGGGATCCATCCGGCAGCAACAGGGCCCGGTCCACGATCTGCTGCGGGGTCTGGCGGACCAACGGTTCGCCGGTCTCGGGATCGTGGGGCACGCCGACCCGGGCGAACAACAGGCGGAGGTAGTCGTAGACCTCGGTGATGGTTCCCACCGTGGACCGGGGGTTGCGGGACGCCGACTTCTGATCGATGGAGATGGCCGGGGACAGGCCTTCGATGAAGTCGACATCGGGCTTGTCCATCTGGCCCAGGAACTGGCGGGCGTAGGCCGACAATGATTCGACATAGCGGCGCTGGCCCTCGGCGTAGATGGTGTCGAAGGCCAACGAGGACTTCCCCGAACCCGAGAGCCCGGTGAAGACGATGAGTTTTTCGCGGGGCAGTTCGAGGTCGACACCACGGAGATTGTGCTCGCGGGCCCCTCGAATAACGATCTTGTTGGTCACGTGGCTTCATGCTACCCGCTCGGTCCGACATCGAATCCACCGATACGGCGCCCACGCCGCCTCCAGGTTGCGGTTCTGGCACTCAGCCCATCGGGGCGGCGGCCGATGGCTTCCCGTGGTGCTGCACGGACCATCTCGAGATCGACCGGATCGCAATCGTCATCCCCTGTCGCTACACGCCATGGCTCTGGCCGTGGTGCTGGCCATGATGTTCCCACTGGTGGTGGAGGACACCGTGTGGTCGGCCGACGTGGGCGCTCTGCTGTACCAGAGCTCCCGGCTGGCCGAGGGCCGAGGCTGGTTGGTCGACCACCCGTTCCCCGCCGCCGACCCCGACGGTCTATGGTTTCCCCTCCATCTCTCGTGGCTGGCCGACCCCGACACCGTCGGGGAGGGCTACGTGGTGCTGTCCAAGCACCCGGTCTTGACCTGGCTGGTGGCCGGGTTGGTGAATCTGGGAGGACTTCGGGCCGTCGTCGCCACCTCCACCCTCGGCACGCTGGCCGCCGCCGTGGCCACGGCCCGGCTGGTTGGTCGGGTCGACGTGAATCTGGCCCCGGCCGCTCTCTGGTTCACCGGACTGGCCAGCCCGCTGCTGTTCGACGGCTATGTCGGCTATGCCCACACCATCGCCGGCGCCGCCGTGGCCTGGGCCACCGTGCTCGTCTTATCGGTGCTGGACGGCATCGACGACGGCGCCGGCCCGACTGCGAGCGTTCCCGGCCTGGCCACCGCGCTGGGTCTGGTGGCGCTGGCGTGTCTGGTTCGGACCGAAGCGGCCTTCGCCGTCGGGGCACTGGCGGTCGCCGTCATCGTCGACGGCGGGTTCTCGGTCCGTGCGACGCGAACCGCGCCCGGTAGGCGGTCCCGCCTGGTCGTGAGCCGGGGGGCGATCGGCGCCGCCATCGCACTGATCGGGGTCGGCGCCGTCATCGCCGATCGCCGGGCCGCGGTGGACTTCGTGGCGATAGCCAACCCGGCGTGGCGATCGGAGTCGTTGGACTTCTGGTCGGCTCGGTGGGCCGGGCTGCAGCAGACCTGGTTTTCCCCGGGCCGTGGCCTCGAGAACGTCTTGGTCGCCCTTTCGGCCGCAGCCGTCCTGGCCCTGGGTTGGCTGGCCCGACGTCGAGTCGAGTCCTCGATCGTCACCGTGTTGGGGGTGCTGGCCGTGGTCGCCGTTGCCGTGCGGTGGTTTCTGGGCTCACCGCCCCTGGTCACGGGCTTGATCATGGCGTTCCCATCCTTGTTCGCCGCCCTTCTGACCCTGCGGGCCGACACCGTGATGCGAAACCGGACGGTCCGGATCACCCTGATCGCTTTCGCCGTGTTCGCCGGCGGCGTGCTGGCCACCCAGTATCCGTTCGGCGGTGTCTCGGAATGGGGTGGTCGCTACTTCGCCGTCGGACTACCGCTGGCCATCGCCGCCGCACTTCCGGCTGCGGCCACGACACTGGCTGGGCTGTCGCCGGCTCCCCGCCGTACGATCGTGGTCAGCGTGGCCGCGGCGGCACTGCTGCTGAACGCCCTGGGGCTGGTCGGCCTGCGTTCGGTTCGGCACGCCACCGAGAGGTTGAACGATCGGGTGGCGGCGGCGACGGTGCAAGCCGATCCGGGCGACGGCGGCCGGCCCGTGGTTGTCACCACCGTGCCACTGGCCGGTCGTGTCGCCTGGCAGCAGGTGGATCACGGTCGATGGCTGCTGGTCGGTAATGACGAATTGGCCGAGGCCGGAGACCGCCTGGCCGCCCTCGGTATCCGGTCCTTCGTCCTGGTCAGTTTCGAACCGGATACCGACGTCGACCGGCTCGCCGACCACTATGGACCAGATGCCCTCGCCTTCCCCGATCCGGCCCAAGAGGGAGCGCAGGCCACGGCGCCGGGCACCATCGAGCGGGCCGTGATCGTGCTACAGCGCAGCGAACCGTGAGCGAGACCGCTGGGCCGGACATCGCGGAGGCCGGGCCGGAATCCCACGGCACCGCCGTGGGCCCTACACCATCTGGCGCAGCTCGCGCTTCAGTTCCTTGATCTCGTCACGGAGCCGGGCCGCGTACTCGAACCGAAGGTCGGCCGAGGCCTCCATCATTTCATCCTCGAGCGTGTCGATGAGGCGCTGGAGTTGGTCCTCCGGGAGTTCCGCCAGCTCCTTCAGACGCTTCTCCTCGTCGGGTCGGCGCTTGCGTGTGCCCTGGCCCGGCACCGGCGCTGCAACCTGCTGGGGTCGGATGAGCGACAGAATGTCGGTCACGGCCTTGCGGATTGTCTTGGGGTCGATGCCATTGGCCTCGTTGTAGGCCATCTGGAGACCACGACGGCGGTTGGTCTCCGAGATGGCCCTCTGCATGGACGGCGTCATCTGATCGGCGTACATGATGACCCGCCCATCGACGTTTCGCGCCGCCCGGCCGATGGTCTGGACCAGGGAGGTCTCGGACCGAAGGAAGCCCTCCTTGTCGGCGTCGAGAATGCACACCAACTGCACTTCAGGCAGATCGAGCCCCTCCCGGAGCAGGTTGATGCCGACCAGGACGTCGAACTCACCGAGGCGAAGCCCCCGCAGGGTTTCGATGCGCTCCAAGGTGTCGATCTCGGAGTGGAGGTAGCGAACCCGGATCCCCTGCTCGACCAGGTAGTCGGTCAGGTCCTCGGCCATCTTCTTGGTCAGGGTTGTGACCAGCACCCGGCCATCACGCTCCACCACGCCGGCGATCTCGTCCATGAGATCGTCGATCTGGCCCTTGGTGGGGCGGACCATGACCTCGGGGTCGACCAGCCCGGTGGGGCGCACGATCTGTTCCACCACGGTGGTGGAGTGCTCGAGCTCGAACGGCCCCGGAGTGGCCGACAGGAACACCACCTGATTGACGATTTCCAGCCACTCGTCGAAGCGCAGCGGGCGGTTGTCGGCGGCCGACGGCAGGCGGAAACCGTGCTCGATCAGGGTGTCCTTGCGGCTCCGGTCACCCTCGTACTGGCCGTGAAGCTGGGGAATGGCCACATGGCTCTCGTCCAGGACCATGAGATAATCGTCGGGGAAGAAGTCGAGCAGGGTGAACGGACGCTCGCCGGGCTGACGGCCGTCGATGTGGCGGCTGTAGTTCTCGATTCCGTTGCAGAACCCCATCTCCTGCATCATCTCCAGGTCGTACTGGGTGCGCATCCGCAGTCGCTGGGCCTCCAGCAGCTTCTGCTCCTTCTCCAGCTGGGCCAGCCGCTCCTGGAGTTCCGCCTCGATCCGCAGTACGGCGCGCTGCATGCGCTCATCGGAGGCCACGTAGTGGGAGGCGGGGAAGATGACGAGTTCGTCCAGGGTGTCGAGGCGCTCCCCGGTGACCGGGTCGACGGTGGTGATGGTCTCGATCTCGTCGCCGAACAACTCGAGCCGGACGATGAACTCCTCGTAGGCGGGGTGGATCTCGATGGTGTCGCCCCGAACCCGGAACCGGCCCCGCACCAGATTCATGTCGTTGCGTTCATACTGCATGTCGACCAGCCGGGTGAGGATGGTCCGCTGATCGTGCTCCTCCCCGGCCCGCAGCACCAGCAGCTTCTTTCGGTATTCGGCCGGCGATCCCAGGCCGTAGATGCACGACACCGAGGCCACCACGATCGTGTCGGGGCGAGTCAGCAGGGCCGAGGTGGCGGCGTGGCGAAGCCGGTCGATGTCGTCGTTGACCGACGAGTCCTTCTCGATATAGGTGTCGCTGGCCGGCATGTAGGCTTCGGGCTGGTAGTAGTCGTAGTAACTGACGAAATACTCCACCCGGTTGTACGGGAAGAACTCCTTGAACTCGTTGGCCAGCTGGGCGGCCAACGACTTGTTCGGAGCGATGACCAGGGTTGGTTTCTGCACCGCCTCGATGGTCCAGGCAATGGTGGCCGATTTACCCGATCCGGTGATACCGAGCAGGGTCTGCATGCGGTCACCGGCCTTGATGCTCCGGGTCAGCTCCTCGATGGCCTTCGGTTGGTCTCCGGCCGGACGGTACTCCGACACCATTTGAAACGGGGGCACCACTCCACCCTATCCAGGACCACCGACAGCCTCGTGGCCCACCGCTCCCGGCGCCGCCAAAGCGATCGATGGGCGGACGGGCTGAATCTAGACCGGGACTCCGTCGGGGGGCGGCCACGGTGTCGGTTCGAGATCCAGTATCCAGTGCCAACACCGTTCCACCTCGGCATCCAGATCCTGGAGAGTGCCGCTGTTGTCGATCACGAAATCGGCCAGGGCCAGCCGATCCTCCCGAGAGGCCTGGGACGCGATCCGAGCCTCCACATCGGCCCGGGAGAAGCCCCGGTGGGTTACCAACCGTTCGATGGCCAGCTCAACGGGAACATCGACGACGATCACCCCCGAGGTACCTCGCCGTCCGCCTCCCCATTCCACCATGAGCGGCAGATCCTGAACCACAACGGTGTCGGCCGTGGCCACCTTCGAGATCTGCTCGGCCATGTCGGCCCTGACCGCCGGGTGGACGATGGCCTCCAACGCCTTCAGCTCGGACCTGGACTCCCCGCTGTCACCGAAGACGATTCCGGCCATTGCCGCCCGATCCAGACCGCCGTCGGCCGACACCACACGTTCGCCCCACCGTTCGACCATGGCGTCGAACACCGGGCGCCCCGGCTTCTGCAGTTCCCGTACCGTGGCGTCGGCATCGACGATGACGGCGCCCCGGTCGGCCAGCCGCCGGGATACCGAGGATTTGCCCGAACCGATCCCCCCGGTCAGCGCCACCAGAATCACGTCGAGCACGGTACCAGACGGTCGGACCGGAACCCAGGGACATCGACGGAAGCACGGTCGTGACCATGGGTCCAATTCCTCACATTCGCCGACCCGGAGCCGATCTCTGCAGTAGGTCGGGACACCCGGACAAACCGGTCCGACCGCCCCGATCGACATCACGAAGGGACAATGCTGCAGTGCTTCCTCGCACCGACATGAATGGCAAAAGGCCTATGGATGGAACACCACGCCCAGGAACAGAGCAGGCCAACGGCACTTCAGCCCGGCGATCGATCCGGGTCATGCTGGCCGACGACCACCGGATGCTGCGGGAAGGCCTGCGCCGCACCCTCCAGGACCTTGGTTTCGATGTTGTGGCCGAGGCCCGAAACGGCCTCGAAGCGGTCGATCTGGCCGCCGCCATTCAGCCTGATGTGATCCTCATGGATGTGGAGATGCCGGAGCTGGGAGGCATCGAGGCCACACTGCAGCTCAAGGAACGGCTTCCCGGGACCTTTGTGGTGATGCTCACCATGCACGCCGACCAGCAGGTCCTCACCGAGGCCATCCGAGCCGGCGCCAGCGGCTACCTGGTCAAGGACTGCAGCATCGACGAGATCGCCTCGGCCATCGACGCCGTGGTCACGGGCGAGACCGCCCTGTCGCCGCGACTGGCCGCCACCATGCTGGCCGAGGTTCGACGTCAGGAGTCCTCCAGCCAGACCGAGCGAGTGATCAGTCCCCGGGAGGAGGAGGTTCTCCAGCTGATCGCCGACGGCTGCTCCACCCCCGAAGTGGCCGAGCAACTGTTCATCAGTCAGAAGACGGTCAAGAACCACCTGGCCTCGATCTATCAGAAGCTCGACGCCCGGGACCGCACCCAGGCCGTGCTCCAAGCCGTGCGCATGGGCATCGTCAGCCTGAACTAGACGGTTGGTTCCACGGGTCTGGTGGTCGGCTGGTTCGGATTTCGGGTCAGTCGTGGCATGAGGGTGTGTGGTCGGCGAGGGTGTCCAGGCCAAGGTTCATGCCGTTGCCCCGGCGCCGGGCCCCGGCTCTATTCGATTTTCAAGGTTCAGGTGTAGAGCGGCGCAAGTCTGCCGGTCAGGCCACGGCCTGTACGTGGTCGCGCTTCCACTTGTTGTCCGGATCACAGAGAATCTGCCCGTTGGCAAGGCTGGTAGGC
>JAHEJM010000188.1 GCA_024638815.1 Acidimicrobiales bacterium
CCGCCGCCCTCGACGGTGACGCCCAGGCCGAAGCCCGGGCCCTGGCCCGGGAGCATCGCCACATGGCCGAGGCCAGCCTCGAGGCCTGGGCCGAGTGGCAGGAGCACCTGCCCGAGTAGCGATCCGGCTCGGACCCTCGGAGCAGGAGGTTAGGGCTCGATGCGGCCGATGACACCTCTCTGGTCGACGCCCTGGCCCTCGGCCACCAGGTGCCGAAGCACACCGGTGGCAGGGGCCGCCACGTCCTGGGAGACCTTCTCCAGCTGAACCTCGGCGATGAGCTGACCCTCGGTCACCGACTCACCGTCGAGCACGAACCAGGTACCCACCACCCCCTCGGCGTCGGGGGCGTCGGACGACGTCATGGGGAACGGGATGTCAACCGACGCAGCGGCGGTCACGAAGCGAGCTCCCTGACCGCGGCCGCGATCTTGTCCCTGGTGGGAAGGATGCCGTACTCCATGGTCCGGGCATAGGGGATGGGCACATCGGGGACGGCCAGCCGCTTCATGGGCTTGGACAGCATGGTCGGATCGGTCTCGGCCACGATGGCTGCGATCTCGCCGGTCATACCGTAGGACTTGTAGTCCTCGTCGACCACCAGTAGCTTGCCGGTCTTGGCCACCGAGCTGAGCACGGTCTCGGTGTCGAGCGGGACCAGACTCCGGAGATCGATCACCTCCACACTGATGCCTTCGCCCTCCAGCTCTTCGGCCACGTCAAGGCTGTGCTGGACCGAAAGCGAAAGGGTGACGATACTGACGTCGCTGCCCTCCCTGGCCACCGCCGCCTCACCGATGGGTACGGTGTAGGCCTCCTCGGGTACATGGGCGATGGAGCGGGGGTTCTTGGCCATCCACACCAAGCCCTGGGCCCCCTTGTGGAACAGATAGAGCACCGGGTTGTCGTCCCGGATGGCGGAGGCCATCAGCCCCTTGGCGTCATAGGGGTTGGACGGCGCCACCACCTTGATTCCGGGCAGATGGGCGAAGGTGCCCCACAGACTCTGGGAGTGCTGGGCCGCATCGGAGTAGCCGGCGCCGGTGGCCGACATCAGCACCATCGGCACGTTGACCGCTCCACCCGATTCGTAGTGGATCTTGGCCATGTGGTTGGTGATCTGATCCATGCACACGCCGTAGAAGTCGATGAACATCAGTTCCACCACCGGTCGCATACCCTCGACTGCGGCTCCGATGCCGGCTCCAATGAAGGCGGTTTCGGAAATCGGGGTGTCGATGACCCGGTCGGCGCCGAACTCGGCGAACAGGTCGGTGGTGGAGCCGAAGATGCCGCCGTAGGCGCCGACGTCCTCGCCCATGACGAAGACTTCAGGGTTGGCCCGCATCTCCAGGGCGATGGCCTCGGCCATGGCTTTGGCCGTGGTGATCCGCCGGGTTCCGTCGGCGGTCTGAGGTGTTTCCGTTGTGGTCATTATCTCTCTGTCTCCTCGATCTCGGGCCGGCTCAGGCGAACACGTGCAGTAGGGCATCGTCGGCGGTGGGAATGGGACTGCCCAGGGCGAACTGGACGGCGGCGTCGACCTCGGCGTCGGCCTCGGCCTTGATCTGCTCAACCTGGTCATCGGTCAGGTCGCCGGCTTCGATCAGCCGGGCGGCATACGCCGGAATGGGGTCGCGCTCGTCCAGGGTCTCCAGCTCGGCGCCCCGATAGGCCTGGGCGTCGCCCTCGAAGTGGCCCCACAACCGCACGGTGTGGATCTCCAGCAGGCTCGGTCCTTCCCCGGCCCTGGCCCGTTCGATGGCCGCTCCTGCCGCTTCGTGGATGGCGTCGGGGTCGTTGTTCTCGACCCGCACACCGGGCATGCCGTAGCCGGCGGCCCGATCGGCGTTCGAGGTGTTGGCGGTGGAGTGGGATCGGGGTACGGAAATGGCCCAGTCGTTGTCCTCGATGACGAAGACCACCGGCAGGTTCCACACCGCGGCCAGGTTGAGCGACTCATGGAACGCCCCCTGGTTTGCCGCCCCCTCGCCGGCAACCGCCACCGCCACATGGTCGGTGCCCCGGCGCTTGAACGCCATGGCCTGGCCACAGGCCACCGGGTAGCCCTGGCCGATGATGCCGGAACAGGAGAAGTGGTTCTCCGGGTCGAACAGGTGCATGTGGCCGCCCTTTCCCTGACACAGCCCGCTGGTGCGACCGTAGATCTCGGCCGTCATGGCCTTCATATCCACCCCGTGGGCCAGGGCGAAGTGGTGGGGTCGGTGGGGGGCGGTGATGGCGTCGCCCTTGCGGAGGTGGGCGCACACACCGACCGCGGCCGGCTCCTGGCCCGCCGACAGGTGCATCTCGCCCGGTATCAGTCCGGCCCCGATGTCCCACGCCGGCGTCTTGTCGGCGTGGTACTCCTGGAGGATCCGGCCCTCGTAGTGGCGGATCCTCACCATCTCTCGGTACATATCCAATCTGCTCATGAAGCGTGTTCCCCTTCTTGTCTATTTTCTTTGCTCGAAGTTGTGGTTGCGGGCCGATCGTGGGTGACCAGGAGGCCGGCCGAGGCGGCAAGGTCCAGGGTCCGAGCCACGTCGACGACCGGAGGTCCGGTGGTGACCAGATCCACGGTCACCGGACCCTGCCGTTCCTGGTCGAATTCGATGATCCGTTCACCGTCGATGGCCAGTACCCCGGCGCTCTCGGCAACCGTCCGGGCCTCTCCCGGTTGCAGTTTGTCCCACCCCTCCACCTCCAGGTCGGCGAAAAGGCCCGGGCCGATGGGCGGTCGAATACCGGTGGACGAGTCGGCCGACGGGGCCGAGGTCGACGGCTCGGCCGGGACCAGTCGAACCGCCAACCCATACGGTTCGTATCGGCCGACCGGACAGAGGTGACCTCCCACCGATGACAGTCCGATGGCGTCGGCCCGGGCGAAGGTCAGGAACAACTCCCGCACCGACCTGACGTCCCAGATCGCCCCCGACCCGATTCTGTCCTGGACCAGTACGGCGACGTCGACCAGGGCGTGGCGAATCCGACCGGCGTGGTTCACGGCCAACATCTTTGCCCGCTCGGTCACGGCGTCGTGGGCGACGGCTCCGGTGGCCACCAGCCCGGCGGCCAGCCCGGCCACGGTGGGCTCCAGGGCCAGGGGGAACGAGTTGTTGGTCCCGGTGGAGATGGCCACCACCGGTATGTCCCGACAGGTGTGCGCCACGAGATTGTTGGTGCCGTCGCCGCCCAGCACGATGATGACTTCGACACCGGCTTCCATCATGAGTTCGACGGCGACCACCGTGTCGGTCGGAGTGCCGGTCAGGGCATGGTCGAGGAAGTGCACGGTGGGCCAGCCGTCGGCCGAGCGTCGGGAACAGGCTCGGGCCAGCCCGGCCGACACACCGGAACGGTCGGTCATGGAGATCACAGCGGTCACGCCGGCCCGGGCCAGCCCGGTCATCAACCGGGTGAGCACGTTGACCTTGTCGTGGGCGGTGACGGCCGATCCGTGGGCCACCAGCCGGCGAACGTCGCGACCCGACGCCGGGTTGGCCACCACCCCGACCGTCGGTCCGCTCATGTTCATGGCAAGGTCCCCCGGCTTCCGATGACGCCACCAACACGACGTCACCACCGGTGATAGTAGTGAGCAGGGTGAAGCGGTGTACAAATGGCCTCGATATCGAGAACGTGGGAACCTGTAGCCGATGAGGTCAGGACCACGGAACCGGATGGCCGGCGGGGCCCGATACCCGACGCCGGAATCGGCGGTGGACCAGCCCGGGGGTGGAGCCGCCTCATGACCGCCGGTCCGACCGCCGACTCACTCGACCGTGGTCAGCGTTACTCGCTGATCGGCCCCCGATCCCGACTGGCCGAGGAATCGGGACTGGCCGAGGGTGCCTGGTTCACTCCGCCGGTCGAGGGCGACCGGCTGGCGACCCTCCAGCATCGGACCGATGGCAGGGCTCTCGCCGACCTGGCCCTGTGGCTGGTCCTGCTTGTCGGGCTCGGCACCTTGGTGGTCATCACCTGGTGGAGCTGGTGGACGGTGCCCGCCCTTGTGGTCTACGGCGCCCTGTATGGCGGCTCGGCCGACGCCCGGTGGCACGAGATGGGCCACAACACCGCGTTCAGGACCCAATGGCTCAATGACATGGTCTACTACCTGGCGTCGTTCATGCTGTGGCGGGAGCCGGCGGTGTGGCGTTGGTCCCACTACCGGCATCACACCGACACCCTGGTGGTGGGTCGTGATATCGAGATCGCCTTCAAGCGCCCCACCCCGATTCCGGAAATATTGGCCGCCTTCGGTGGCGTCAACCCGATTCGGTTCCTGCTGCCCCGCCTGCTGCGTCATGCCGCCGGTGGCCGCGACCCCGAGGTCGAGAGCTTCGTTCCCTCCGACGAATGGCCCCGGGTCCACCGGGAGGCCCGGTTCTTCGTCGCCGTGTTGGCGCTTGCCGCCGCGGCCGCCGTGGTGTGGTGGACTCCGTTGCCGGTGGTGCTGGTGGGTTTGCCGACGGTCTACGGGTCATGGCTGATGGTCTTCTTCGGCATCACCCAGCACGCCGGACTTCGAGAGGACGTGCTCGATCATCGCCTCAACACCAGGACCGTGTACATGAACCCGGTGTTCCGGTTCCTCTACCTCAACATGAACTATCACGTCGAGCATCATCTGTTTCCCACCGTGCCCTACTACGCCCTGCCGGCTCTGCACGACGAGCTGCGACCGTACCTGGCTCCGCCTCTGCCCACCACGGTGGCCGCCTACCGGGAGATCTTCACCGCCCTGACCCGCCAGCGCCGCGACCCGGGGTGGGAGATCCCCGACCGTTCGATCCCCGAGGTGGACCATGCCGACCGAGCACCGATCGTCGTGTCGCCCGTGTCGCATCACGACGGGGCGGTCGTGGTCCCGATTGGTCAAATGGCGGTCGGCACCGTGCGTCGGATCGACGTGGGTGAGCGTACCGTTGCCCTCTACCGGCTGGGGCCCAATGAATTCCGGGCCACCGACGGACTGTGCACCCACGGCCGGGCCGACCTGGCCCGGGGTGTGGTCATCGACTGTGAACTGATCGAGTGTCCCAAGCACAACGGGCGGTTCGACATCCGCACCGGCGAACCGGCCCGTCGACCGGCGAAGGACCCGCTCATGCGGTATCCGGTCGAGGTGCACGAGCAGTCGGTCCACGTCACAATCGGGTCATTGGGCCGATCGGTCGGTCAGGGTCGAACAGACATCGAACAGGGGCTCGATCGATCGGAGCCGGCGCCGGGGGCAGGGACGACAGACAGGGAGTCGTCTGCCAACTAGCCTCGATACATGGTTTCTTTGCTGATCTCGTACCGGCGGGATGACGCACCCCATGTCGCCGGCCGACTTCGGGATCGGCTCGTCCAGGCCTTCGGTGAGGACGACGTCTTCTTCGATGTCCATTCGATCGGCTACGGGGAGGACTTCCGGACTTCGATCCTCGGCGCGCTGTCACAGGTGGACACCACCGTTGTCCTGATCGGGCCCAGCTGGTCCGTCGATCGCCTTGGGAACCCCGAAGACTACGTCCGCCTGGAGATCGCAGAGTCCTTTCGACTTGGCAAGACCGTCATCCCAGTCCTGCTCGACGACGCATCGATGCCTGCCGCGGGAAGACTGCCCGGCGAGGTTCG
>JAHEJM010000075.1 GCA_024638815.1 Acidimicrobiales bacterium
CTAGAGTTCGGCGCGGACTGTCGCGTGTCAAGGCAACTCTTCGAGTTGCTTCGAGCTTGGCCTCCGGCCATCCGTCGCCGAAACTTGACTTGATCGTGAACATCCAAGCCACCAAGCGAAACTAGGAACCCCCGAAGAGTTCCAGGAGACCGAAGTGCTCACCGGCCAGCGGCTCGTAACCAGCCTCTCACCTACGACAGGACCGGTCGACTCCCACTAGGAGACTCCCGGGCCACCGATAGCCTGGATCATCGTGGCCGAAACCGACCCACATACCCCGACCGACTCGCTTGTCCACCAGCCACCGATGCTGACGTTGCGCACTGACGGCCCGGATCAAACCCGTGCCCTGGCCGCGGTCATGGCTCCGCTGCTGGCTCCGGGGGACCTGCTGGTATTGACCGGCGACCTCGGGGCGGGCAAGACCTGCTTCACTCAGGGGTTGGGTCGTGGGTTGGACATCGACGACCGCATCACCAGCCCTACCTTCACGCTGGCCGCCCGTTATCACGGCCGGCTCACCCTTCACCATCTCGATGTGTACCGGCTCGATTCGGTGGCCGAGACCATGGATCTGGACCTGCCCGATCTGCTGGAGTCGGGGGTCACCGTGATCGAATGGGGCGACCAGATCCTCTCCGTGCTGCCCGACCAGTATCTGCTGGTGGCCCTGCGGTTCCCCCAGCCGGCAGCAGGCCTCGATACCGCAGGCTTCGATACCGGGGGATTCGATAGCGCAGGCTTCGAGGAAACCGGGCGCATCATCGAGCTGATCGGACATGGTCGTCGCTGGCGGGAGCTGTGGCCGGCGTTGACCGACGCGATACAGGGGTGGGCTCGATGACCGGTTCGACCGTGTCCGGTCTCGGACTGGCCGTGACAACGGCCACCGGTGTGGTCGGCGTTGCCGTCGGTCCTGTCGGTGGTCGGGCGCTGGCCGCGGTGCAACTCGAAACCGATCGTCGGCACGCCGAGGAGCTGATTCCGCGAATTCAGGAGGTGACGGCCGACGCCGGGGTGACACTGGCCGAACTCGGAACGCTGGTGGTCGACGTCGGCCCCGGTCGGTTCACCGGCCTGCGGGTCGGGCTGGCCACGGTTCGCTCGCTGGCCTTCGCCCTAAGGATTCCCGTGGTCGGGCTCACGACCCTGGAGATTCTGGCCGCTGGATGGCCCGGAGACATCGAAGCCAAATGCGGTGACGAGGCTGCCGCCAAGCAGGGCTGGAGCCGGCAGCGATCGTTGGTGACCGCTGTGGTCGACGCCCGCCGGGGGGAGGTGTTCCAGCAGGTCTTCCTGGTTGAGCCCGGTTCACGCCCCGACGTGTCGCCCCGAGGCGAACCGGTGGTCGGTCGGGCCGACGATGTTGTGGCCGAGGCTGCTGGCACGATGGTGGGCGACGGTGCCGATCACTACTGCGACGTGTACCGCGCTCATGGTCGGCCGGTGCTGGCCGGCCACAACCCCGATGCGGTGGTGATGCTGGCTCTGGCCCCCTCCCGACCGGCTCGTGCCGGCATCGAGATCGAGCCCCTCTACCTTCGCGATCCCGACGTGAACCCCAACGTCAAACTCCGACCCCGGGTGGGGGCGACGCGATGACCGCCACCGATGGACCCTGGGCGACGATAGGTGTCCGGCTACGGCCCCTGGCCATCCGGCCCATGACCCTCGACGATGTCGAAGCGGTGGCGGTCGTCGAACAGCAGGTGGCACCCCAACCGTGGTCGCGGCATCTGTTCGCCGACGAGTTCACGATTGACGCCACCGCCCGACACTGGCTGGTGGCGGCCCTGGGCGGAATCGGCTCCGGCTCGGGCCGAGTCGACGGCGAGGAGATCATCGGTTTCGCCGGAGCGATGTTGGTGGCCGATGAGGCTCACGTCATGAACATCGCCGTCGACCCTCGGCACCAGCGGCAGGGTGTGGCCCGGCGCCTGTTGGCCCGGCTGCTGCTGGATGTCGGTGATCGAGGGGCGGTCACGGCCACCCTCGAGGTCCATCCCACCAATCGGGCCGCCCTTGCCCTGTATCGGCGGTTCGACTTCTCCCCCCGAGGTCGCCGGCCCGGCTACTACGGCGACGGCTCCGACGCGCTGATCCTGACCGGCCCCAGACTGTATCGGCCTGATGTTCGCCGACTGTTGGCATTGCACGCCGCCGACTCGCCGGACGGTGACCAACCGTGAGCACTACCCGTCAAGCCACCGCCACCGGCACGACCACGACTCTGCTTGCCATTGAGACCAGCTGTGACGAGACCTCGGTTGCCGTCGTTCGGGGTCCGGCCGCCGACCCGGCGGCGGCCGATCTTGATCGATTCGCTCCGACCGAAGTGCTGTCCAATGTGGTGTCGAGTCAGATCGATCTTCACGCCGCCTTCGGTGGTGTGGTGCCCGAGGTGGCCAGCCGGGCTCACCTGGAGATGCTGGAATCGGTGGTGGCCCGGGCCTTGGCCGACGCCGGCATCGACGACGAGCCCGAGCGCCACCTCGACGCCGTTGCCGCCACCTGTGGCCCGGGCCTGATCGGCGCCCTGCTCATCGGTGTCAGCGCGGCCAAGTCCCTGGCCCTGGCATGGGGCGTTCCCTATGTCGGGGTCAACCACATGGAGGGGCACCTTTTCGCCACCTTCCTGGAGCGGCCCGATCTGGAGCTGCCGCTTGTGGTGCTCCTCGTTTCGGGCGGTCACACCATGCTGGTCGAGGTTCGGCGCCCGGGACGGTATCGTCTGCTCGGCTCCACCATCGACGACGCCGCCGGTGAGGCCTTCGACAAGGTGGCCCGCTACCTGGGGCTCGGCTACCCGGGGGGCCCCATCATCGACCGGCTGGCCACCGAGGGCGACCCCCACGCCATCAGGTTCCCCCGTGGCATGATAAACGAGGGGCTCGACTTCTCGTTCAGCGGCATGAAGACGGCGGTGGTCAACTTCGTGCGACGCCATCCCCACGTATCGGACGCTGACGTGGCCGCCGGCTTCCAGGAGGCCGTCGTCGACGTGCTGGTGGCCAAGACCTTGCGGGCCGGTGCGAAGGTGGGGGCCCGGACCCTCTGCCTCGGGGGTGGGGTGGCCGCCAACTCCCGGCTACGGGATCGTTTCGGGGCCGAGGCCGCCGCCGCCGGCTACGACGTGCTGGTGCCCGACCGGGCGTACTGCACCGACAATGCGGCCATGATCGGCTCGGCCGCCCTGTGGCGACTGGCCAACGACGGTCCCGGTTCGCTCGATTCCGGCGCCGATCCCTCGCTTCGCCTCGAACTGGTTCGTTGAGCCGTCCCACTGGGTCGACCTTCCCAGGAGTGCCCGATTCGCTAGCGCAATCGGCCCGTTTCGGTGTCTCGACTTGCCTTCAAGCTCCGCCTTCCCTACAAAGGAGGGTGACCATACAGTTGAAGCATGCTTGAAGCAGCGCCCGGCCCGTTGGTCGGGTTGACTCGGAACCTCGTGGAGTCATGCGTCGATCCAAAGAAGAAACCAGGCGCTGCCTCCTGGAGGCCGGCGTCGAATTGTTGCTGGCCAACGGACTGCCCGAGGCCATCAACATCAAGATGGCCGATGCCTGTGACCGGCTAGGGGTCACCAGCGGGGCCGCGTATCAGATCTGGCGGAGCCAGGGCCACTATCAGACCGAGCTGACCCATCACATCATCAACACCCTCGACTGGTCGCTGCCCGGGATCGGGGCCGAACTGGAGCGGGCGGCGACCACGGGAAAGGCCGTTGACGATGCCCTGTACTCGGCGGCCGCAGCCCACTTCGCCGCGCTGGTGGCCCACCCCGAGTTCCACCTGATCCTCCATCTGTGGTCGGTCGGTGAGCTGAATCCGGAGCAGGTCGACACGATCCGTGGCACCCACCGCCGCGCCGTCGACGAACTGGTCGGCCAGCTGGCTGCCACCCTCGACGGTTTCGGACTCGAGCCTCGGCCCGACTACCACCTCGACGCCCTGGCCATGGCCATCACCACGCTGGGGGAGGGGCTGGTGGTGCGTCACCGATTCGATCCCCGCCCGGACGTTCTGGCTCAGGTCTACGCCGACGGCCTGGTGGCCCTGCTGCGGCACTACACCCACCCCATAGGATCGGGCTGAGACCGTATCGGATCCGGTTGTCACTGCGACACCGCATCCCGCATCGACTCCCGCATCGACTCCCGGATCCGGTAGAGGCGGGAGTCGACGGTATGGCGCTGCAGCCCCAGTTCGGCCGCGATCAGCCTGCTGGGCTGATCCTGGAACCAGGCCCGATGGGCGATATCGGTCGACAGCTGCCGGGAGGCCGGGGACCCGGGCAGGGCGGCCAGGTGGCGTTGTAGGTCGACCGCGGCCACCACCGGATCGGCGGTCGAGTCCCGTCCGGTCGATTCTCCGGGACCGGGGCCGAGGCCCGGCGACGGTTGGCCCGCCGGTGGTCCATCGGTCCGGTACCGGCCGGCCGGGCAGTGGCGCCACAGCCGCTGCCGGGTGTCCAGCACCAGGTTGGCGGCCACGGCCCGACCCCGCCGCTCGAGGTTGAGGTTGTACAGCACCTCGAAGAAGGTGGCCTGCGTTTCCTCGGCGGCGTCGAATCCGTGGTACCAGTCCCAGCCGGCGGCCGACCGGGCCAGGCGTACCAGCCCCGGTCGGAGCTGGACGAGAAGGGTAAGGGCCGCCGCCACCCGGCTCTGCTGGGCCTCGACCACCAGAACGTGCTGCAGTTCATTGGTGGCCGGTCCCGACCGGGGGTGGGCCAGGTCGTGGGCCGACCACCGGGCCGACATCGGCGCCCGCTCGGCCCAGCGGCGACGGTGTCGTCGCCCGTGCGGTCCGTCGGCCCATTGCCGCCAGGCCACCACCAGAGTGGCATCGAGCGGCGGCAGTTGTCGCCAGAAGACGGCGAGTGGGCCGGCCGCCGAAGAGGTGTTGATGGCGATCGGCTGGTCCATGACATGATGCTGCATGAGGCTTCCCTTCGTGGTGATGGGAAGCCACCCAACAAGCGGTAGCTCTCGATACCGGTACCGGGATCGCTCCCGGATCCGGTACCGATTCGTGTTGGCAGCTCCGGGAGCTCGGTCGGGAGCTACCGGATCACATCGAGCCAGACCAGACGGTGGTCCGAGGTGGGAAAGCCGATGCCGTCCTGGAGGAACTGGGCGAAGTCGAACGTGCCGGTCAGGCGGGACAGTTCGTCGTCCAGCGTTGGCCAGAAGACCCCGGTTCCCGCCACCCGCAGCCGCTTCGCCGGCAGCACATAGTCGGCCCGGAGATTGCCGGGCGCACCGTCGGCAAAATCGGCGGTGTCCTGGGCCGGGTCACCGATGTGATCGGTGTTGGCGCCGCCCTGGAGCAGTGACGCCTCAACCGCACCGGTACTGGTGGGCGCCACGTTGCGGATCTTGGGATGCCGCAGCAATTGATCGATGGCGTTGGCCGTTGAGTCGCCGTCGAACGGGTCGGCGTTCTGGTCACCGGCGATCACGAACCGGGCCGAGGCCTCGAGCCCGCCGGTGCGACCCTGATCATCGTAGATGTACCGGCCGCGGCCGGGGTGCACGTAGTCGGCCCAGAACCGGATCTCGTCATGGTTGCGCCGTCCGTTGCGATCCTCGGGTCCATCAAAAACCGGGGGAGTGGGGTGGCTGACCAGAAAGTGGATGGTCTCTCGGGCCTTGCCCTTGCCGCCGACGACGATGGGTACGTCCCAATGGGACTTGGACGACAGTCGGAAGATGTCGAGTTCCTCGTCGGAGTAGTAGCCGGGGGGAACCAGGTTGTCGGGCATGTCCCGCCACAGGAACTTCTGGAAGGTGCGGGCGTTGTCGTGGTCGATCGGATACTTGGACAACACCACCATGGCGAACTGACCCGGATAGAACCCGAACCCGAACGCGTCGTTGGGCCCGCCCACGGTCCCGGAGTTGTCGAGATCCAATCCGGAGGGGATTCCGGTATTGGATTCGGCCAAAAAGGTGTAGGGATACTCGATGGGTTCGGCCCCGTTCTGGCCGACAGCGAGGTAGTTGGCCTGAAACCCGGCCAGGGCGGCGCCGCCCGGGTCGAAGTCGAACTCGTTGATCAAGAGCACGTCGGGACGAAGCCGTTGGATGACCTCGGCCACATTGGCCGCCTGCCATCGGCGGCGGGCCTCCAGCGAGGAGGCGGGGTCGGCGCCATCGTAGGGTGCCGACAGATTGTCGATCAGCTCTCCGGCAGCGGAACGGTTGAGCGACGCGTTGAAGGTGGCGAAGCGGACCGTTCCGGCATCGACGGACTTCTCACCCCCGGGCCGGGGATCACGGTCGGTCATGGCTCCAGTATCGGCGGTATCGGCCCCGGCTGCAGCCGGGGCCACCCCGAGCAGTGTCACCAGAGCGATGGCGGCCACGAGGGTGCGGCGGGCCAGGAGGGCGAACAGACGATGGCGGGGAGTCATGCCACGAGTATGACGATGGTTGTCGACAGTGGCAAGATCGACGACCAACCCGACTCCGGCTGCGACGACCCAGCTGTCGGCCGGCTATCAGCGAACCAGGTGCGCCGCAAGCGGCGCCTCAAGTTTCGCTCCTTGGATCCGCTTGAGCCCAAGGTGCAGACTTGACTCATTCGTGAACATCGTGTGCGCCGAGCGAAACCAGGGCACCCACCACGTCGTCGACGGTGGCGGCCCGGGTGTGTTCGAAGTCGCTGTGGTCGTCGAACGGGTCGAGCTGCACCACCTGCATACCGGCGGCCAGGGCTCCGGCCACATCGGCGTGCACCGTGTCACCGACATAGAGCATCTCGGACGCCTCGACCCCGAGGGCGGCGATGGCCGGGTCGAAGATGCGAGGGTTGGGTTTGGCCACACCGACCACGGTCGAGTCGACGACGGCGGCCACCGATGGCAGCGGTCCGGGCCCGACCTGGCAGACACCGAAGTCCAGCATCTGCTGTTCGGCCGTGCCGTCGTTGTTGCTGACAATGGCCAACGGCAGGCCGGAGGCGGCAAGGCGGTGGAATGCCTTGACGTTCTCGTCATGGACCCAGTCCCAATCGATACGAATGGCGACCCGGAGATCGTCGAGGAGGTCGTCGGAAACCCCGAGCGTGCGTCCGTAGGCGCCGTCGTAGACCGCCCAGTAGTCCTCGTCGTGCTCCTGAGGGGCGGCCGCCCGATCGGCCAGGGCCCGCACCCCGGTGTGATGAGCCCGCCGGTACCACTCGATGTCATCGGGAGGGGTGAGGCCGAACGCCGTGATCTGGTCCATCACCGGCCGGTAGCCGGGATAGCTGAAGACGCCGCCGATGTCGAACACGGCGGCTCGGACCGATTCGGGATCGAAGGTCATGGTTTGATCCTACGGCCGTTCGGTGACGCTCGCCGCCCGGCGGCCCGCACCCGACCCGCACCCGACCCGATACCGGCCGGCCATCTGGCGGTGATGGAAACCCCGCCCCGAGCCCGACTCCGACCGTGGGTAGACTGAGCGACAATGAACACGGACTTCACCAACCCACCCATCGACGTACACGGCCTACCTCGAATCGAGGACGAGCAGTTCGTGCCCCTCGATGCCAACTTCCTGCGATCCAAACTTGTCGGTGACGGGATCCTTGCCGTGTTCGTGGTGGCGGGCACGGCAATGGTGGCCGCCGGGTTGTCTCAAACCGGGGGTCCGGTCTGGTTGCCGACGGCGGTCGGGGCCGTCCTTTTCCTTCTGGTCGTCGTGGCGGCCGTGTTGCAGACGGTGGCCGTCAACCACCTCGGCTATCTGGTGCGTGAGCACGACCTGACCTTTCGTCAGGGCGTGATCTCCCGGGTCACCCAGACCATTCCTTACAACCGGGTCCAGCACGTCGGGATCGATCGAGGTCCGGTTGAGCGTATCTACGGGCTGGCCACCCTCCGCCTCCGGTCCGCCGGTGGAGTGATCGGTATCGAGGGGCTGGCGGTCGACGATGCCAACCGCTTGAAGGAGCTGGTGGTGGCCCGGGCCGGCACCGAGGGAGCAATCACGCACCGGGCGAACGCCGAGGCCGGTGTCGACGTCGGCGACGAGAACCGGCCTTGGTAGCCGAGGCCTCGCAATCGGATCGAGCCCTGCTCAGTCAGCCGTTGCGCCAGCCGCCGATGGCCGTGGTGTTTCTGGCTTGGCGGGTTGTCCGGGAGATCCGATTCGTCAACCTGTTCATCATCTTCGCCTTGCTGTCATCGCGTCGGCTTCCCGTTGCCATCTTCCCTATTCTCGCCCTGGCCCTCGGTGTCGTGATCACCCTGGGAATCCTCAGCTGGTGGCGCTTCGTCTTCCAGATCGAGGGTGACGACCTCATGGTCTCCAAAGGAGTTCTCGCTCAGGAACGGCTCGTGATCCCTCTCAGCCGGGTGCAAAGCGTCTCGCTGGGGCAAAGCCCCCTGCACCGTCTCAACGGGCTGACGAGGGTCGCCATTGACACTGCCGGCTCGTCGGCGGTGGAATTCGAGATCGACGCCCTGGAGCAACACAAGGCTCGAGCCCTGCAGCGGCTGACCGCCGATTATCGCCGCGAGGCCGAAATCTCCACCTCCCTGGGGACGATGTCGCCCGAATTCGATCTTGCCATGGCGCCACCTCCAACCGGTGCCCCAAGTTCGGTCGTTCCGCCCGGGCCGGGCATCGCCCCGATCCCGAGTGAGCTGCTCAATGACCGTGATGCTGTCGAGGTGCTGGCTCAACGTACTCTCCGCGACCTGGTACGAATCGGTCTGACCCAGTGGCCATGGGCCGGGCTGGTGTTCCTGGTCCCGCTGTTCGCGGTGCTCGATGACCTTCGTGAGTTTCTCGGGGTCGAGATACTGGACGACGTAGAGAACGCCGTCAACCGTGATGTATCGGTTGGGCTGGTGTCACTGCTGTTCTTGTTCTTGTTACTGCTGGTCCTTGGAGCCCTGTTCGGCCTCCTCCTCCAGACCGGCAGAGAGGTGCTGACCAACTGGGATCTACGGCTTTCTCGCACGCCGAAGGGTTTGCGGCGGGATTCTGGCCTGTTCAGCCGGGTCAGCATTGCCACCAGCCTCGATCGGATTCAGGCGGTGGATACCTCCCAGCTACCAATGCAGAAGCGGTTCGGCATTCGTCGAATGGTCCTGCACACGGTGGGCGAGTCCGACCTCGTGGTGCCGGGCGCGACCGAGGACGAGTTGGCCAGAATCCGGGAGTTGGTGTTCGACGGGCCCGATCCGGTGCTCGATCGCCGGATCTCACGAGCCTCGGTGTTCCTGGCCGCTCGAAGCAGTGTGGTGGTCGCCGTGGTGTCGTCGGCCGTGCTGGGATTCCTCACCCCTTTGGGTTGGTGGGGGCTACTGGCCCTGGTCATGGTCCCGGTTCAAACTTTCGAGGCCTACCGGCGCTGGCAGCTGCATCGCTGGGGGGTCACGGATGGCCGCATCAGCCAGTTCACGCAGTTCTTGACCAGGAACACCGAAGAGATGGAGCTGGTCAAGGCCCAGTCGGTGTCGGTTCGTCAGAGCCTCTTCCAGCGCCGCCGGAGCCTGGCTTCGGTCAGTGTCAAGTCGGCCGAGGGCACACTCGAGGTGCCGATGATTCCACTCGACGAGGCGTGTGCCCTTCGTGACCTCGTGCTGTACTACGTCGAGACATCGCCCCGCTCCTGGATGTAACCGGGAACGGCCTCCTCGGGGTGAAACCCGGAAAAAGGGCCGAGGCCCCGCCCACCTGGTTGGTGGACCGGGCCCCGGCCGGTTCAAAGGCTGGTGCTGTTGTAGTGCGCCTGTCCGCCGGCGATCAGGCGTCCTCGTTGTCCCAACCGGGACGGTCGGGACCCCGGTTCTTGCCCGGCTTGAAGTTGCCTTTGCTCTTGCCGCCGTTGATGAGCTCGGTGCTCATGGCGTAGTTCAAGGTGGCGTAACCGACGGCGTCGCTGTTCACGTCCAGGGCCTTCAGGCTGATGTTGTCGAAGGTGTCACACGCCAGGTGGTAGCACGGATCGTACTGCTCGCCGGCGGTGCCACCGTAGAGTTCGACCTCCTCGGGGGACTTGATGCCCTCGGCTCCGGTGAACAGGCCACCGGCGGGGATGCCGACGGCGATGAACGGACCGTAGTCGGAGCGACCGGAGAAGTCGGTGCCCTGGAAGGGCTCGCCGATTGACTCGTAGTAGGCCTCGAACGTCTTCTCGATGTCATCCGAACCGTCGGGCCCGGGACCGGCGCCGACCCCGTCGGAGTCGTCACCGTCGTAGATGCCGAAGAAGTAGTTGGGTGATCCGATCATGTCGAAGTTGAGGTAGAGGGCGATCTTGTTCAGCTCCTCCTCGGGCAGGGTTCCCACGTAGAACTCCGAACCGATGAGACCGGATTCCTCGGCCCCCCACCAGGCAAAACGCACCTGGTTGACCGGCTTGACCTTGGCCATCTGCAGTGCGACCTCCAAGATGGCGGCCGAGCCCGAGCCGTTGTCCTGGATGCCGGGGCCCTCCGGTACCGAGTCGAGGTGGGCGCCGACCATGACGACATTGTCGGGGTCTCCCTTGGTCGATTCGGCCAGCACGTTGGAGCTGGTGCGGATCTCGCTGGTGGCGTTCACGAACAGCCGGGCGGTCACGCCGGGCTGGGCCAGCTCGATCCCGACGTCGTAGGCGGCGCCGACCGCAGGGATGGTGACGCCTGGGCCCCCGAGGGTGCCGAGGAAGGCGGCGGTGCGTCCCGGCTGACCCTCGTTGAAGATGACCACACCGACAGCACCGGCCGCTTCGGCGTTCAGCGCCTTCTGAGCGAAGCTGCAGGAGCCCCGCTGGATGACGGCGATGTTGCCGGGGGTGAAGCCGGCGAAGTCTGACGCCTCACAGCCCGAGGTCGAGGTGTTGGGATCGGTCCCGGTGGGATCGATGATGTCGACCCCCTCGGTGGCGGCGGTGACGTCGCCCGAGCCCGAGTAGCTCATGGTGGCGAAGCCGGCACCGTCGAAGTAGGGGTACGAGGTGGGTACCGGAGCCACCTGGTCGAGAATCGCCGGCTCCAGTTCCTCGAAGAACGGGTACTCGAACTCCTGGATGCTGACGTCGTAGCCGGCGTTGCTCATTTCCTCAATGACGTAATCGACCGAGTCCCGGTAGCCCTGGGTGCTGGCCTCACGGTTGCCGCCGTTGGCGTCGGCGAAGCTCTGGAAGGCGGCCTGGTGGGATCGCACTCCCTCGACGGTTACACACTCCAAGAGTTTGTTGATGTTGTTGTTGACCCGGGTATCACAGGCGGCCGGTCCCGCCGATGCCGCCGGAGCGGTACCGACGACGGTGGCACTGAGCAGGGCCAGGGCCAGAAGTATCTTGCGTAACACGAGGTTCCTCCATGTCGTTGACTGCCGCGCCAACAGCAAGGGTTCACAACGTTACCGCTTGTTTACCAACTGGTAAAGGCCGCGTGCGCGTTATCGGAGAAACGGATGGAGCAAGCGCCGCCGGATCTTTGGGTAGATGGCAGGCTGGTGGGTGGGGACGGCCCGGCACCAACCGAGATCGAACATGACGATCAGGTGGAGAAAACCACGGGGAAAGGGTTGGCGAGCGGCGACTGTCGGCTTATATTAGCACTCGTCCGGTGAGAGTGCTAACGCACTCCAGCTCGGGTACACAGTGAGCGTTCGGCGCCGTGCAGGATACAGGCAGCGCCGGCCGTTCCAGCCCTATCCAACAAGAGTGCTACGTCCAAACGGAGCTACCTGCATGAAACTGCAACCACTTGAGGACCGAATCGTCGTCAAACCGAAGGACGCCGAGGCCACCACGGCCAGCGGCCTTGTCATCCCCGACACCGCCAAGGAGAAGCCCCAGCAGGGCGAGGTGCTGGCCGTCGGATCCGGCCGCCGTGCCGACAACGGCGAACTCATCCCCATGGACGTCTCTGTCGATGACACCGTCGTGTACTCCAAGTACGGCGGGACCGAGATCACCATCGACGGTGACGACCTGCTGATCCTGTCCGCCCGCGACGTGCTTGCCATCGTCAAGTAGGACCCGAACGGGGGCCGAGCACTTCGCCCTCACCGGTCGAGTCCGCAAGAACGTCTACAAGATTGCTGAGTGATAGATACTGATGCCAAAGATTCTGAAATTCGACGAAGAAGCCCGCCGCGCCCTCGAGGTCGGCGTCAACAAGCTGGCCGACGCCGTCAAGGTGACCCTCGGCCCCAAGGGCCGCAATGTGGTGCTGGACAAGAAGTTCGGCGCCCCCACGATCACCAATGACGGTGTGTCCATCGCCCGTGAGATCGAGCTGGAGGATCCCTACGAGAACATGGGGGCCCAGCTGGTCAAGGAAGTGGCCACCAAGACCAATGACGTGGCCGGCGACGGAACCACCACCGCCACCGTGCTGGCCCAGGCCCTCATCAAGGACGGTCTGCGCAACGTGGCCGCCGGTGCCAACCCCATGGGCCTCAAGCGGGGCATCGAGGCTGCGGTCGAAGTTGCCGTGGCCGAGATCCACAAGCAGGCCAAGGAGATCGACACCAAGGACGAGATCGCCCATGTGGCCGCCATCTCCGCCGCCGACAACGGTATCGGCGAGGTGCTGGCCGAGGCCATCGACAAGGTGGGCAAGGATGGTGTCGTCACCATCGAGGAGTCGAACACCTTCGGACTCGACCTCGAGTTCACCGAGGGTATGCAGTTCGACAAGGGCTTCATCTCCCCCTACTTCGTGACCGACGCCGAGCGCCAGGAGGCCGTGCTCGAGGATCCCTACATCCTGTTCAACCAGGGCAAGATCACCTCGGTCCAGGATCTCCTGCCGGTGCTGGAAAAGGTGATGCAGTCGGGCAAGCAGCTCGTCATCATCGCCGAGGACATCGAGGGCGAGGCCCTGGCCACCCTGGTGGTCAACAAGATCCGCGGCACCTTCTCATCGGTTGCGGTCAAGGCACCGGGGTTCGGCGAACGCCGCAAGGCGATGCTCCAGGACATGGCCATCCTCACCGGTGGTCAGGTCGTCTCCGAGGAGGTCGGTCTCAAGCTGGATGCCGTCACCGTCGACATGCTGGGCACCGCCCGCAAGATCATCGTGACCAAGGACAACACCACCATCGTCGAAGGCGAGGGCCATAAGGAAGATGTGGCCGGCCGCGTGTCGCAGATCAAGGCCGAGATCGAGAACACCGACTCGGACTGGGATCGGGAGAAGCTGCAGGAGCGTCTGGCCAAGCTGGCCGGCGGTGTTGCCGTGGTTCGTGTCGGTGCCGCCACCGAGGTGGAGCTCAAGGAGAAGAAGCACCGGATCGAGGACGCCCTCTCGGCCACCCGGGCCGCGCTGGAGGAAGGTGTCGTCGCCGGTGGTGGAACCGCCCTGCTGCGGGCCCGCCCCTCCGTCGACGCCCTGCTCGGCGAGTTGTCCGGTGACGAGGAGACCGGAGCCCGCTCGGTGCTTCGTGCCCTCGAAGCCCCGACCCGCCTCATCGCCGCCAACGCCGGCATGGAAGGCGCAATCTGGGTCAAGAAGGTGGAGGAATCCACCGGAACCACTGGTCTCAATGCTGCCACCGGTGAGATCGTGGATCTGATGGACGCCGGTATCGTCGATCCGGCCAAGGTGACCCGGGCCGCCCTGCAGAACGCAGCCTCGATTGCTGCCCTGCTGTTGACGACCGAGGCCCTCGTGGCCGACAAGCCGGAAGAGGAGCCCCCAATGCCGGGCGGCATGGACGGCATGGGAGGCATGGGGGGAATGATGTAGCCATCGGCTACTGATTTCCGCCAAATCCTTCACGCCATCCTTCATGGACGGACAAGCCGGGGTCTTCGGACCCCGGCTTCGTCGTGGGCGTGGTGGAACGATGGACTGGTGGGCGGTGCTGGCCTAGCGTAGGGGGCGGGAAGGACATGACCGGTACGAGCCGAGAAGGGGTGCTTGCATGAACGTCAGCCAGCTGTTGTCGATGAAGGGGCGTGAGGTGGCCACAATCAGGCCCGACGACACGGTGGCCGCCGTCGCCGCCATACTGGCCGAGCGCGGCTTCGGTGCCCTGGTGGTGTCGGAGGACGGTGAGTCGATCGCCGGCATCGTCTCCGAGCGCGACATCGTTCGCACCATCGCCGTCCACGGTGGCGGCCTGCTCGACCAGCCGGTTTCCGCCATCATGACCCGCACTGTTCGCACCTGCAACGAGAACGATTCGGTCGATCGACTCATGACCATCATGACCGAACACCGTTTCCGTCATCTCCCCGTGACCGAGGACGGCAAGCTGGTCGGTCTCATCTCCATCGGTGATGTGGTCAAGGTCCGGGTTCGCCAGCTCGAGCACGAGGCCGAACAGCTCGAACGCTACGTTCGCAATACCTGGTAGCCGATTGCCCTGAACGCATCCGGACGAGCGACAATGGCGAACATGACCTTGCAGGTCATGTGAGTGGACGTCAGGATCGAGGCAGCGAAACGTGCGGATAGCGGTCATCGGATCGGGGATCAGCGGGCTGGGATGTGCTCACGTTCTCGGCTCTCACCACGATGTCGTGCTGTTCGAGGCCGACGATCGCCTTGGTGGCCACTCCAACACCGTCGAGGTGGAGGACCCCATGGCCGGTCCGCTCGGTGTGGACACCGGCTTCATCGTGCACAACGACCGGAACTATCCCAATCTCATTCGGCTGTTCGACGAACTGGGCATCATGACCGTCGAGAGCGAGATGAGCTTCGCCGTCACCGATCGGGCCACCAACCTCTGCTACCGGGCCACCAACCCCAACACGCTTTTTGCCGATCGATGGCGGATTCTCGATCCCGCCATGTGGCGGATGCTGTACGACATCGCCCGCTTCTATCGGCAGGGCCGGCGGCTGCTGGCCGAGGTCGGGCCCGACATGGACCCGGCCGGCTCGCCCACCGTGGGCCGACTGTTGGCCGACGGCGGCTACTCCGAGTCGTTCGTTCAACATCATCTGGTGCCCATGGGCGCCGCCGTCTGGTCGGCCGATCCCGACGACTTCCTCGAATTCCCCGCCGTCAGTCTGCTCCGATTCCTGGACAACCACGGGCTGCTGTCGATCGGTGACCGGCCCCAATGGCGGACCGTGGCCGGGGGCAGCCGTCGCTACGTCTCGGCCATCGCCCGACGATTCCAGTCCGAGTACGGCAACGAGATCAGGCTGGGATGCCCGGTCACCGACGTGGTTCGGCATCGAACTCGCGACGGGGGAGACGGGCGGACCGGCGTGACCGTCATCAGCGGGCGACCGGGGGCCCAGCGCTCCGAACGTTTCGATCACGTCGTTTTCGCCGCCCACAGCGATCAGGCGCTACGGATCCTGTCCGATGCCGGCCCCGACGAGAAGCGTCGCCTTGCTGCGGTGCGATACCAGCCCAACCGGGCCCTGCTCCACCTGGACACCTCGGTCATGCCGCCGAATCGCCGGGCCTGGGCCGCCTGGAACTATGAGCAGGTCCCGGGTCACGACGGGTCGGCCAGCATCACCTACGATCTCACCTGCCTGATGCGGTTGCCGGGATCCCGCCGCTACCTGGTCAGCCTCAACGCCGACGAGAGAGTCGACCCGGCGCTGGTGCTGGCCGACTTCGACTACGCCCACCCGGTTTTCGATCACGCCGCCGTCGCCGCTCAGGCCGAGATCGCCGCCGCCAACGGCACCGACAACACCTGGTTCTGTGGAGCCTGGATGGGATACGGCTTCCACGAGGACGGGTTCGTCTCGGCCTTGCGTGTCTGCTCCGGAATGGGGATTGACTGGCGATGATTCCGGCATCGCCCATGGTGTGCCCGGGAACGGTGTTCCACCGCCGGAATGAGCCCCGCCTTCACCAGTTCAGCTATCCGGTGAGCTATCTGTGGCTGGATCCGGATCGTCCCGAGGATGTGAGTCACGCCCACTGGGCCTGGTCGTCACACTCGGCTCTGGCCCCGGTTCGGTTCCGAACCGCCGACTACGGCCTCGACCCCGAGCGAGGCGGGGTCGACGCCGAGCTGGCCGATCTCGTCGGTCTTCCCCTGGGGTGGCAGGCCAGGTCCGTACTCCACCGCTCGACCGGCCTCGACCTCGACGGTCCGGTACGAATGATCAGCCAGCCTCGACGTTGGGGATGGTTGTTCAACCCCATCACCGTCTACGTTATCTGGGGTGATGCTGCCGACGAGCCGGCCGGAGCGGTCGTCGAGGTGACCAATACGCCGTGGAAGGAACGCCATCACTACGCCCTTCTTCTCGAAGGCGACGGCCCCGACGGTGAGGCCTCGAGAACCGGTGCCCGCACCTTCAACGCCCGATTCGACAAAGTCCTGCACGTCTCGCCCTTCCTGCACGAGGACTATCACTACGACATGCGGCTGACGGTCGACGGCTGGCCTACGTTGTCGGCCCCGTCACCCGACGGAACCCGGTTGGAGCTGGGCCTCGACGTGGTCGACGGCTCCGGCACGGCGGTGGTGGAGACACTGCTGCGGCTCAACCCGCAAAAGGTGACGTCCCGGACCCTCGGCCGTTCGCTTCTGCATGACCGTCTACCCACCCACCGCACCAGCTTCGGTATCCATCACCAGGCCCTGAAGCTGGCGGCGAAACGGGTTCCTTTCATTGCCCATCCCCGCTCACGAACCTGAAGTCCCGATTATGACCCTCCATCTTCGACGCCCCGACATTCCTGAACCGGCCACCCCGGTCCGGCCCGAGAGCCTGCTGAGCCGGGCCCATTCCGGGTTGGCGGAGAAGACGCCGTCATCGCCGGAGTCCAGCATGTTGGCCCGGGCCAGCCGAGGGGTGGTCGTGGCCCTGCTGCGGCGCATGACCCGCGACACCCTGACCGTGATCGAATCGGCCGAGGCGGCGGGATCGTCGGGTTCGACCACGACGACCTACGGTCGACCCGACGACCTGTCGGCCACCATCGAGATCCGTGACCCGAGGGCCTGGGTTTCGTTGGTCCGGGAGGGTTCGATCGGTCTCGGTCGGGGTTATGTCGAGGGCTGGTGGCACAGCGACAACCCCGTCGACGTTGTGCGTATCATCATCCGCAACATCCGGCCGGTGGACGAGCTCCGGAACCGTATCGGTGAGCGGACTCATGTCATCACCGACCGCATCCGCCGCATCCTGCCCCGAGCCGACCGTCACCGAAACCGGGAGGACATCTCCAGCCACTACGACCTGGGCAACGACTTCTTCCACCTGTTCCTCGATCCCACCATGACCTACTCCTCCGGCATCTTCCCCCACCCCGAAGCCACAATGGAGCAGGCCAGCCTCACCAAGTACGACACCCTCATCGACTCCTTGGGTTTGACCTCCGAACACCATCTGCTCGAGATCGGCACCGGCTGGGGAGGCATGGCCATCAGGGCGGCGGAACGAACCGGCTGCCGGGTCACGACCACCACCATTTCCGAGGCTCAGCTCGAGGTGGCCACCGAGCGGGTGGAGGCCGCCGGGCTCGACGACCAGGTGACCTTGTTGAACTCCGACTGGAGGGACCTCGACGGCGAGTTCGATCGGGTGGTGTCGGTGGAGATGATCGAGGCGGTCGATTGGCGCGACTACGACCACTACTTCGCCACCATCGAGCGGTGTCTGACCCCCGACGGACGGGCCTCGCTCCAGGCCATCTGCGTGCCCGATCGTCGCTATGAGCGAACCAAGAACACCGAGGACTACATCCGCCGGTTCATTTTCCCCGGAGGCTTCCTGCCCTCCATGGGTGCCATCGGCCGCTCGGTGGCCAACGGCACCGGGCTGCAACTCATCGGCTTCAACGACTTCTCGGCCCACTACGCCGAGACCCTTCGGCGGTGGCGGGCCGCCTTCGACTCCCGCCTGGACGCCATCCGAGATCTCGGTCTGGACGAGCGGTTCACCCGGCTCTGGCGGTTCTATCTGGCCTATTGTGAAGCCGGATTCCGGGAACGCCATTGCACGGTCAATCACATCCATCTCGCCGGCTCGGCCTGGCGGGATTCACTCTCGACCGCGCCGCCTGTCATGAACTAGTGGATCGGAGTTAACTGGAACCCATGGATTCGTCAACGACCGACCACTTGACCAGCACCCGCCTGGTCGGACTGCTGGCCGACGACGACCGTCGGCGGGTGGTGGCCGCCCTGGTGCTCGGTGCCGAATCGCTCGACTCGGTGATGACGGTCGCCGAGTTGGACGAGCGCACGACCATGAAGGCTCTCGGCCGCTTGACCAAGGCCGGACTGGTCGAGTTCGACCCCGACACATCGTCCTACCTGTTGTTGGCTCAGGCCTTCCAGCGGGCGGCCCGAAGCGAGGCCGACCCGCTGCCCCCGTCGCAGTTCCCCGAACGGCCGGGTTGGGAGCGCAGGATCCTGGACAATGCCTTCCACAACGGTCGACTCACCAGGATCCCGTCGAAATGGTCGCACCGGCTGATCGTGCTCGACGAGGTGGCCCAGCGGTTCGAACCGGGACGCCACTACACCGAACGCCAGGTCAACGCCTCGTTGTCGGCCCTGTTCGACGACACCGCCACGTTGCGCCGCTATCTGGTCGACGCAGGAATGCTCGATCGGGCCGAGGGCAATTACTGGCGGGCGGGCGGGCGGTTCGATCCGGATTGATCAGTCGTGGATGGTCAGTACCGAGCACGATGCGTGGTGCTGGACCTTGGTCGACACGCTGCCGTGAAGGGCACGGCCGGCCAGTCCTTCTCCCCTTGATCCGACCACCAGCAGGTCGGCCTCGACTTCCTCGGCCAGGTCGAGAAGGGCTTCGGCTGCTCGTTCATTGAGCTCGTGGGTTTCGACCGAGACGCCGTAGGCCTCGGCGATGCTCTTGGCGCTGGCCAAGGTGGAATCAGCCCCGGTGTGGGCGTTCAACACCTCGCGGAACTCATCGGGCAGTCCGGCTCGAGCTCTGGTCAACTCTTCGAGCGTGAGCGGGCGATAGGCCGTGACGATGTGAAGCCGAGCATCAGGGAGAGTGCGAGCCAGTTGTGCGGCCGCCGTCACCGCCTTTTCGGCGTTGGCCGATCCGTCGGTTCCGACAACGATAGTCTTGAACATGCTGCGCCTCTGTGTCCGGCTGCGTTTTCGGGCAGGAGCAGGTGCCGGCTCACCTTTCTCCGCTTCCATTATGAGCCGACGGTGGCGGTGGCGGTAGAGCCTTTGGTCCGGTCATCGCAGGGCGAGCAGGGTTCCCGTTGGATTCAGGCGCTCGGTGGCTGTGCGCTGCACGAAGCCGCTTCCCGATGCGTCGATGAAGGTATTGGTGTTGGCACAACCGCCGCCGCCGTGGGTCTGGTAGTTGAGACGAACGGTCTTGGCCCGAATCGTGCCCGCCCCATCGGCCGGATCGGCCTCGAAGTTGGCCCACCGCACGGTGACCGGGGGATCGTCACACCGGGCGAACACCTCGCTCCACACCATGGGCGAGATCAGCGCGTCGGCCTCCACCAACAGCTCCCTGACCACCGTCGCCTGACCGGTGTGGAGATCGATGACGGAGCCCTGCCACCGCCCTGGCCCTGAACCCGGCCCGACGCGGAATCGGTAGGTTCGGCCCGGCGACCAGGAGTAGTCCCTGGTGTTGACGTTGTCCAGGGTCGACGGCAGGGCCGATTCGGTGCCGGTGAGCTCGCCGCCGCCGGAGTGGTAGCCACCCCAATTGACGGCCCCCGACCCCGGGTAGGCCGGATGGTGCTGCAACCCGAAGTGGGCCCCTGCCGGGCCCGCGGAGTGGACGGTGTCGATGAAGTTCACCTGGAGGGCCCAGAAGTAGAGGCGGTCGACGGTTGGCGGGTCCACCACCTCGAAGTCGGCCCGCACCTCACGAAGCGGTCGGGGCGGGACCTGCCACAGCAGATGAAACGACGAGGCGCCGTTGGCCGACGGCGGAAGACCACTGATCCGCTCCGGTTGGGACGGGAACAGCGATCGCAGGAACCGGGCCACCATGTCTCCAGGGTGCCGGATCCAGCGGTGGGACGCGCCCCTGATGTGCTACAACGATGGCATGGAGATCTCGGCTCTCGATCATGTCGTGCTCAAGGTCAGCGATGTCGAGCGTTCGCTCCGCTGGTATCACGAGCTGTTCGGGCTTGCGGTCGAGAGCCTGGATGAGTGGCGGGCGGGAACCCGACCGTTCGCCAGCCTACGAGTCAGCCCGTCGACGATCATCGATGTCATCGCCGGTGAGATCGATGGCGTCAACGTCGACCATCTCGCCCTGGTCGCCGATCGGGCCGGTTTCGACCGGTTCGTGGCCGAGCACTCCGAGTTGATCGAGATGGGCCCCAAGTCGCTGAGCGGGGCCCAAGGTCAGGGCGACGGTGTCTACCTGCGGGACCCCGACGGTCATCGTATCGAGCTCCGTACCTACGAGTAGGTACCCTTACCGTCATGGATCGACCTGCAGCAGACCCGGCCAAGTTGTTGTCCCACTGGATGGAGTGGGAGCGGGGTGAAACGACGCCCGGGGAGATCATGAAGCAGCTCAAGTTGGGTGGTCTGCGGGATCTGCTCGAGGCCATGGTCGAGGCTTCCGAGACC
>JAHEJM010000189.1 GCA_024638815.1 Acidimicrobiales bacterium
GCTGCGATCCGGCCTACGCCGTGGCTCCTGGCAGCTGTTCTCTGGGCGCTCATGGGCATGGTCTGGTTCGAGGCATTCACCCGACACGCCCGGCTCGGGATTGCAATCACCGACCGCGTCTAGTCTCTCGATCCATGGCCCACGCCAAGATGTTCGACCAAGACGATCCGTTCCTCGCCCGGGTCCTGGAACTCGGCCATGGACTGCCGCAGGCGGCAGAGAGGGTGTCGCATGGACGGCCGGCGTTCTACACCAAGAAGGTGTTCTGCTACTACGGCGGGTCACTCAAGGCCGATGGGACAGTGGATCCAGCATCCGCACTCGATCGTGATCCTGCCCGATGCCGATGAGCGTGAGGCGCTGTTGGAGGATCCTCGGGTCTTCGTGCCGGCCCATCTCCCGGTGGACTTGTCACGGCGTTCGACCGCTGTCTCGTCATAGGGGTGAACGACGAGATTTGTAGGAGCTTCCCATGCGAGTATTCATCACAGGCGGAACCGGCGAGTTGGGTGGTCGGCTCAGCCGGGCGTTGGTCAGACGGGGCCATGAGGTGACCGTGGGGTCACGGTCGGCGCGCCCGACGAGGGGCGTCGCCGCGGTCCAGATCGACCTGGAAACCGGCGAGGGTCTGGAGGCGGTGTCGGGGCATGACACGGTCGTGCACCTCGCCAGCGACCCGTTCGGTAAGCGGCAGGTCGATGTCGAGGGTACGCAACGCCTGGTTCAGGCGGCCGCCGCTGCTGGTGTGGGCCATCTGGTGGCGATGTCGATCGTGGGAATCGACGACCATCCCAGTCCCTACTACCGGGCCAAGGTGGAGATGGAGGGGATCGTCGAGAACGGTGCGGTGCCGTGGACCATTCTGCGGGCAACACAGTTCCATAGCCTGGTGCCGCTCTTCTTGGACAAGCGCCGGCGGTCGGGATCGTCCCGGTTCCACCAGGGGTGAAGCTGCAATCAATTGACGTCGACGTCGTGGCGGACCGGCTGGCCGATCTGGTTGAGGCCGGCCCAACAGGACGCGCCGCCGATCTGGGAGGACCCGAAGTGCTGCCCCTGGGCCAGATGCTCACCGCCGCCGTCCTCTTGTTCACCGCGGTGTGGATGGCGGTGTCCCCGGCTACCTTTCACGGCACGGTGGCTCCGTTCGGGGAACTGAATGATCACTTGTTCCGTGACGTGGCCACATTCACACTGCCACTGGTCATCGGGTTGTGGATCGCAGCCGACCGTCGCTCGTGGCGGGTTCCGGTATTCATCATCGTCATGATCCAGAACGGCACTCACGCCCTCAACCACCTCGTCGACCTCACGGCAACCGACCCGGTCTGGATCGGCGTTGGCACCTTCATCTCTCTGATCGCAACTCAGGCGCTCCTCGCCTTCATGTTGGTCCGGACTCTCCGTCCCGAGTCGACGCGGACGGGGACGGGGACGGCTCAACTGGTGGGCACATGACCGACGTATTCACCGCCCAACGCCCCCGCCTCATTGGGGTCGCCTACGGCATGTTGGGATCCATGGCCGACGCCGAGGACGTCGTCCAGGACGCCTGGATCCGCTGGCAGAGAACCGATCACAACAGCATCCGATCGCCGCTGGCGTTCCTGACCACCATGGTGACCCGGATGTCGATCGACCGGCTCCGCTCGGCCCAGCGTCGACGCGAGTCCTACGTCGGGCCGTGGCTGCCCGAACCGATCGTCGAACGGGCCGAAGACCCGGCCGACATCGTGGCCGAAGCTGAACACTTCTCCCTGGCCTTCCTCCACGCCTTGGAGAATCTCGGCCCGGTCGAGCGAGCCGTCCTGCTCCTGAGGGAGGCGTTCGACTTCGACTACGCCGAGATCGCCGACATCGTCAACAAGAGTCCGGACAACTGCCGACAGATCGCCTCCAGGGCTCGAGGCCGCGTCGCCGAGCCGCCGCGACGTCGCCACGGTGACCTCGAGCGGGAGCGCATCGTGGTCACCGCAGCGCTGCAAGCCATTCAGACCGCTGACGTCGACGGGCTCATCGACGTCCTGGCCCAGGACATCATTGCCTGGTCCGACGGTGGGCCGAACCGGCGTGCCGCCCGCCATCCTGTGATCGGCAGCGCCCGGGTCGCCCGTTTCCTCATCGGCATCGCCCGCCAGAGTGTCGGCATGCAGCTCTCCGCCACCCCGGTCACGATCGGCGGGGACCCGGGTGTGCGCCTCGACATCGGAGACGAGACCTACGGAGTCATGGCCTTCGATGTGGTCGAAGACCGAATCCAAGCCATCCGCAGCGTCGTCAACCCCGACAAATTGGCATGGGTGAAGTGATGACACGAAGGAATCCGACACCGAGGGCTGAGGAAGGGTCGCCGGCGGCAACGTCGGTCGCCGACCCAATCCTGCCCTTCTTCGGGTGGGTCCTGCTCTTCTCGATCCCCTTCTGGGCGATCGGCGGGTTCGCAGACGTCGAGATCCTGCCCGGCCTCCCCGTGAGTGCTCTCATGGTTGTCGCCCCGGTGGCAGCAGCCGTCGTTCTCGTTCACCGAGAACACGGCTCAGCGGGGGTCGCCGCCCTCCTGGGCAGAGCCTTCGATTGCCGGCGGATCGGGTCGAGGCGTTGGCTGGCACCCACCATCCTGGTGCTCCCGGCTTCGATGCTGGCCACCTACGGGCTCATGCGGCTCCTGGGCCGGCCCATGCCGGATCCGGAGATCCAGTGGTTGTCGGCGCCCGTTTTGCTGGCGGTTTTCTTCATCAGCGCCCTGGCCGAAGAGTTGGGCTGGTCGGGATACATCCTTGAGCCGATGCAGCGGCGCTGGGGTGCGCTGCAAGCCAGCGTCCTCCTGGGAGGGGCCTGGGCGGTGTGGCATTTCATTCCACTGGTTCAGGTTGGAAGGTCGGCGGGATGGATCGCCTGGTGGAGTCTGTACGCCGTGGCGTCGCGCCTGCTCTACACCTGGATCTACAACAACACCGGCGGCAGCGTGTTCGCCGTGGCGCTGTTACACGCTATGGCCAATTTGAGCTGGCAGCTTTTCCCCAACAATGGATCCCACTTCGACCCACAGATAGCGGGACTGGTCGTCGCCGCCGTGGCCCTCTTCGTCGCAACCGTTTGGGGAGCCCGAACGCTGTCTCGACACGAAACCCCAACCACCGCATGACACGAGGAGAGCCCGGAAGCATGAACAACACCTCCCAACGAATCGCCGCCGTGCTCGGCCCCACGCTCGTGGCCGTCACCCTGTCGGAAACCGTCAATCTCGACATCTGGGAAGACGTGCACCCGACCGTGGTCTACCTCAACGGCCTGCTGCTCCTGATCGGTGGTCTCGTCATCGCCACCACACACAACGTCTGGGTGAGGGACCGGCGTGGCCTGATAACCCTGTCGGGCTGGCTTCTGATACCCGCCGGGCTCTACCGGATGTTCGCCCCGACGGCTACCCAACTCGGACCGGGGCCCGCCACCTATGCGACGATCGCTCTTCTCGGATGCCTCGGCCTCACCCTTTCCTGGTTCGCGTTTTTCGGGCGTTGAGGAGGCTCTGGCCGCACAGGTGGCATCGCCCAGGGCCTGCGAGGCCTGCTGGTCGCTGACCTAACCAGCTCGCTTATTGAGGGGATAATCTCGTGGAGCTGGGGGCATTCGTGGAGCTGAGGTGAATCGAACCCCTGACCCCTGCCTGCAAAGCGGAACGGGATGACGACGCCATCCGCCCCCGACATGTCGTCGACTCTCTCCAACACCACCTCAACACTGTTGATTGAAACGCCGCCTACGGCCGACCATCTTGACTACACCCCGATGGCCGGATGATCGGCCAGGGGTTCAGATCCTCCGACCACTACAGACATGCCGCGGCCTGTGACTGGTCCCACAACACCACCCCGATCCGCCCTATCGAAACGTGGCTCTCCCCACTGAAATGGGGAGAGCCACAAGACCGATCGAGGGCGGGAGCCCCGTCGAGCGGTCCAGCCGCACGTCCGCTCGTGTTCGGTCGACCCCGATCCTTCGGCATGAATGCCTCACGGTGAAACTAGATCACGCAGAGCAGCGAATCGGTTTGTTTCGGCTTGTTTGTGCGATCCGTCTGTTCCAGTAGGCGACTTCGTCGAGCAAATTGGGATCGAGCCCTCCTCGGAGGGCGGCGCTGCACATCACGGCGAAGCGGATCTTGCGGTACTGCTTTCCTCGGAACGCGACTTCGGGGAGATGGTGGGCCTGGAGGGTCTCGTAGGCGATGGGGTCAATACGGTCGATACTGGCGACGTCGAGCGCGTCGGCGGCGAGCCACATGAACTCTTCACCGGGGAAGGTGTTGTATCGGATGTGCAGGCCGAACGCAGCGAAGCTCAACTGGTCCAGGTCGCCATCGCCTCCCGACAACTACGACAGCAGCAGCCGTTTCGCCTCGGTACGGTCCTGGTCGGTGACACGCCGTCGGCCCATCCGGCCAATCTAGGTCGTCCATCGTCCGGTTGGCAAAGATCGATCCGCAGAGCCCGGACACGCGTCTTCGGCCGCTGTCCTTGGGTCTGGGTAGGATGTGACACTGGCTCGAAGCCCGCCGCCGATCCCGGCCGATACCTCGCTCGAGGCATGGCGGGTGCGGACGGCGGCCATCGGACGACGCAGTGTCGCCGAGCGGTTGGCGGAATGGGAAACCCTGAAACGGAAGGGTGCGCAAATGGAAGCCAACGGAGTGCGTCGGCAACATCCCGAGTCCACCGACCGCCAGGTTTTCCTGACCTTGGTTCGACGTCGTGATGGCGACGAGTTGGCCTGTGAGATCTGGCCAGACTCCCGAGGAGTCATTTGGCGGGCGGGTCGGACACTAATTGATCTCTCAGCGGCCCCGGAGCCGGTGGCCGACGCCCTGGAGCGGGCTGAGATTCCCTACGTGGTGGTGGGTTCGACCGCAGCCGCTGCTTGGGGCGCTGTGAGGCCACGATCTCACGAGGCCCGACGATGCCGAGATGCACGACCGGGAGCCCGTTCGACTCGAGGACCTGGGCGTACAGCTCGGCAGTAATTCGCTCTCGGCGAAATATAAATCCCGACCCTCACGCCGGGCGGCGTGTCGGCGGGTGCCGTGACCTCCGGCTCCGACGTGCATGCGATCAGCAGCGCTCCCAGGAGCACCAGAATCGTGGTCGGACCAACCAGAATCGCATGGTCGGACGATGCCTCGGTTCACGAGTGGGCGTTCGGCCACCAGCACACTCGTCTGTGGAACCATGCGGTTCACCGGCCAAGTAGAACTTGAGGAGAACGTCCCGAGCCTTCCCAGGCCCCATCACGGAGGGTGGGGACCTTGGACTCTGTTCTCTTTGGGGGTTCGAGCGCAAGGTGAGGTGAGGGAGAGGGACGAGGTGTGAAGGAACGCACTCGAACGTTGGCAAGGAATCGAGGAGGCGTCATGGGAACGCTTGAGGACCACCGAACGAGAGATCCGATCTCCCCATCGAAGGAGGGCGACGGGTCGATGGCGGCGACGGCGACCGGCATAACCAAGAGATATGGGGAGGGAAACACCGAAGTTCTGGCCCTCGATCAGATCGACGTCGGATTCACTGCTCGACAGCTGACCGCCATCATGGGTCCGTCCGGTTCAGGGAAGTCGACG
>JAHEJM010000190.1 GCA_024638815.1 Acidimicrobiales bacterium
CGCCTCTCCACACCTGAACCTTGACAACCGAATAGACCCGGGCCGGGGCCGGTTCTGGTGGGTGAAACCTCACCCTCGATCTCGATCATGTACGGGAGGCCGTGGGGGTTCGTGGGGGAGCCGGGACGCATCCTGGACCTGGCCGGGGCCAATCTGGCCGGCACCACCCTGACCGGCTCGGACCAGCGACGACAACACCACCCGCATCTACAACACCACCACCTGGGACTGCACCCACACCCTCACCGACCACACCAACTGGGTGCGGGGTGTCACCTTCAACCACGACAGCACCCTGCTCGCCACCACCAGCGACGACGGGGCCGTTCGGGTCACCGCCATCGAGGGGTGGGAGCCTCGTTTTGTGGCCTATTGCCTGGGCGACGGGGAGCACGCCTCATGGACGGTTCCCGACCAGCGCCTCATCGACGTCAGCGAGCGGGCCTGGCGGCGGCTGCGGGCCCGCGTGGTTGACGACCACGGACGCTTCCTCCGCCTTGATCCCCACGAACTCCATACCGGTTGACAGTGTGAACAGACGCGCCCGGCCCGGTCGCCACCGCGGCGTGATGCACGTAACAACGGTCGAGGGGCGACAAGAACCGGTCCGTTGTGACGTTCGTCCCTGGCGGCACTGCGGCGGGAGCCGCCATCATGACCGTATGAGGACTCGACGGCGACTCCCGAAGCCGCCCAGCGAGCGGATTCGTGTGGAGGATCTGCCCGAGCGGCACCTGGAGTCGTATTTCGTGTGCCTGGAGGACTGGTCGCCGGAAATGACCGAGGCCGGCGATCACAAGGCCCGCTGGTTCCGGCACGCCCGATTTCGAGGTCTGCGGGTGAAGCTGGCTCTCGACGAGAGCGATCGGCCCCTGGGCATGATCCAGTATGTGCCGATCGAGCTATCGCCGGCCCAGGGCCAAGACCTCTACATGATCCTGTGCATCTGGGTGCACGGCCACGACCAGGGCGTGGGCGACGCCCAGGGGCGGGGAATCGGTACGGCGCTGTTGGCCGCGGCCGAAACCGACGCCCGACGGCTCGGGGCCAAGGGCATGGCGGCGTGGGGCCTGAACATGCCGGTCTGGATGAAGGCCTCGTGGTTCAAGAAGCACGGGTATCAGGGAGTCGATCGAGTCGGTCCTCGGGAGCTGGTATGGAAGCCGTTCGTGGCCGATGCCGAGGCGCCTCGATGGATCAAGGAACAGCCCGTGCAGATCGGCGGGTCCGACATGGTCGAGGTGACGGCCTACCTGAGCGGGTGGTGCCCGGCAAACAACCTCGTGTACGAACGGGCGAGGCGGGCGTCCGAAGAGTTTGGATCCGAGGTTGACTTCACCACGATCGACACGACCGAACGGGCCAAAATGCTCGACTGCGGTCACGCCGATGCCGTTTTTGTGAACGGCCGACCGCTGCAGCGAGGACGCCCACCGTCCTACCGGACGATTCGGCGTAGGATCGCCCGACAGGTTCGCCGCCAACAACGCAAGGCTCCCTCGTCGGATCGTAACCAGAGGTAGAGCCGGCCACCAAACCCTCGTCTCTTGTCCGGGCCGGAAGCCGGTACGGTGTAGGTCGACCAACGACATGTGAGGGCACCGTGGCCAAGGACATCATCGACGAGACCCCCGAGATCTGGGGCAAGGAGTACTCCACCGACAGCAGCACGGTGGAGCGGGACTACGACACCTTCGCCGATACCGGCAGCTACGACGAGACGTTCGACGAGTGGGGTTATGTTGGTCCGCAAACGGCAGCCGCCATTGCCGGTAACTATGTGGCAACGGACAGCCGACTTCTCGACGCCGCCTGCGGTTCGGGCCTCACGGGAACAGCACTGAAGAATCTGGGCTACGACAACATCGAGGGCATCGACATCTCATCGCATCTGCTGGAGCTGGCCGGGAAGACCGGGGCCTACCGCAAGGTCCAGCAGGTCGACATGCAGCAGTTCCCGCTCCCGTTCGACGACGGGGAGTTCGACGCCGTCAACTTCATCGGCGCACTCACCTATTTCGAGACCAACGAGATCCTGCGGGAGCTGTGCCGCATCGTGCGCAGCGGCGGTCACATCGTTTTCTCCCAGCGTGACGACATCATGCGGGACGGCAACTACGACCGCAAACTCGACGAGTTGGAAGCCGACGGGACCTGGGCCCGGGTCTTCGGCACCGAACCGATGCCCTACCTTCCCAATCATCCCGAGTACGGCGAAGAGATCAAGGTCCAGTACTTCGTCTACCGGGTGGTCTAGAGCCGCCGGCTCACCCGACAAGCCAGCGGGGCCGGCGTCGTTTGATCCTGGACCACACCTGGCGCCAGTCGTCGTCGGCCACCGCCATGGTGCTGTAGACCTCGGCCAGGCGACCGGCGGCGTAGGCGGCCTGGGGCGACAACCCGGGGCCGTACTGGTTGAGCCATGCTTCGGCCACCACCGCGTCGTTGAGTTCACCCATCGTGTCCTGGAGGCGGGCCAATGACCTGGCGAATCGGCGGGATCTGGTCCCGAACGCCGGCTTGATGGCATCGGCGGCATAGCGAGCTCGCTTGGCCAGAATTCGCACCTGGTGACGATGTTCGACATCGGGTCGTTTGCCCAGCTCGCCCACCGCCTTCTCCAGTCGGCGCCAACGCTTGATGACCAGCATTGGCAGCTGCCAACGGGCCGGTTGATCGGCGTCCGACGTGGTCGGGGGATCGGCGGCCGCCGCCACCAGCTCGTCCAGCAGCTGGGCCGCACCCACCCGGTTCAGATAGCGATCCAGTGCATCGATGGCCTCGGCCCGCTGGGCCAGCACCAGTCCCAGTACCTCCGCGCCGGCCTCGGGATCGACCTCGGGATGTTCGTAGATGGTGTGCCGGAGCAGCTCATGCAACACATCGGCATCCCGCACGCCGCCGAGGTCGGCGGCCAACTCCCGCAACCGCGGGGTGATCTTGGCCACCCAGTCCTCATCCAACAGCGGTCTGAACGTCCGCAAGTCGGAGCGCAACCGCCGAGTGGCGACCCGGGCCTGGTGGATGCCCTCAGGGTCCCGGCCCAGGCGGGCCCGGGGCAGCTCCAGAATCAACTGCCGTACCGACCGGGCGATGGCCCGATGGATCACCTGCCGCGACGTCGGCCCCTTGGGAAGCGGGGGAACGGTGACGTCCGGCTCCAACTCGGGCCGACCGACGGCCACCGCCAGTTTGATGTCACCGGCGTCCGGTCGGGCTCCGGCCAACGTCAGGGCGTGAACCACCGGATCGAGTACCGACGGGTCGGCCTCCGGCGCCAGTTCCACTTCCACTTGACGGAAGGTCACGGTGTCGCCGTTGCCCAACTCGGCCGAGACCATGTCATCGGAGATCTCCAGCAACGGTTCGCCGTCGGCCGCATGCACCGGATGCGTCGTGCGGCGGGTGGTCACCGTGGCCACCACCTCCAACGGCTCACGACGGGAGAACGACGCCACCAGGCGACGAGCCCGGGGAGGCGGATTGCCGGCTCGACCCCCCAGTTGAACCTCGTGGCGTTCCAAGCCCTCCTTCGAACCGACATCGGCCCGCTTGCCGATCGCCGGCAGCTTGACCGTCCAACCATGACCCTTCCGGTGACGTAGCGTGCAACCCCACCGCAGCAACCGCAGGTCGGCGGTGTCGTGGTACACGTCGACGTTCGTGTGCTCGACCGGGGCCGTCATCTCGGCTCGCAGTTCGGTCAATGCGAACTCGAGGTCGGGCAGCTCGTAGTCGCTGTCGACATCAAGTTTGGCTTCCAGCTCGCGCATCGTCCATCACCCCCAAAGATGTGGGTCCGTCCGCGTCGCGTAGGGGCCCTGCCCGAGGATGGCACACTGTTGGGCCAACCAGCCAATCAGCTCCAACCTCCGTGTCGCTCGACCGGTGAGAGGGAGCCGATCGGCGTCGGCTTCACTCCGGGGTGACGTAGGCCGCGGTGAGGCCACCGTCGATCAGCAGGTTGCCCCCGGTCATGTAGGACGACATGTCGGAGGCCAGGAAAAGGGCGGCCCGCGCCATCTCGGCCGCTTCGCCGAACCGACCCATGGGAACATGGACCAGACGGCGCTGCCGCTTCGGCTCGGTGTCGAGGAAGCTCATCAGCAAGTCGGTTCTCAGCGGTCCGGGTGACAGGGCGTTGACCCGGATGTTCTCCCTGGCGTGGATGACGGCCAGCTCACGGGTCAACGACAGCACCGCACCTTTGGACGCGGTGTAGGCGATCTGAGGGGTGGCCGCCCCCACCGAGGCCACGAACGAGGCGGTGTTGATGATCGACCCTCCCCCGCTGCGGCGCAACGCCGGGATGCCGTAGCGACACCCGTAGAGCACCCCCTTGACGTTGATGTCGAGGGTGGCGTCGATGGTGGCATCGTCGGTGTCGACGGCGTCGCCGTCGTCGGACAGCATGACCCCGGCGTTGTTGAACACCACGTCGAGACGACCGAACTCGGCCTCGGCCAACGAGATCATGTGCTCCACCTCGGCCGGTCGGGACACGTCAACGGTGACGGCCAGCGCCCGGCCACCGGTGGCGGCGATGGCATCGACCGTCTCCCGATTGGCGTCCTCGGCCCGATCGGCGGCCACCACCGCCGCTCCGTGTCGGGCGAACAACTCGGCGGTGGCCCGACCGATACCGCCTCCGGCTCCGGTGATGACGGCCACCCGGCCGTCCAACAACGTGCCATCCCACATCCCGTCCCCCGACAGACTGCCCGTGCTCATGGTCGTTCCCGTCTCCCGTGTCGCGGTTCGATGTCGATCAGATCCGCTCGAAGTAGCGTCGCCGCTCCCAGTCGGTGACCGACTGATTGAACGCCGCCACCTCCACCTCGAAGAAGTGGGCGTAATGCTCCACGACCTCGGGGCCGAAGGCGGCCTGCGCCACCTCACCGGAGCGAAGGCCGGCCACCGCCTGTTCCAGCGTCTGAGGCACCCGGGGCAGGTCGGCCGCCTGGTACACGTCGCCCTCGAACATCGGAGGTGGCTCGATCCGGTTCTCGATGCCGTGCAGACCGCCGGCCACCGCAGCGGCATAGGCGAGGTAGGGATTGCAGTCGGCCCCGGGAATCCGGCACTCGATGCGCAGGCCGGCGCCCGAACCCACGACCCGGAACCCGGCGGTGCGGTTGTCCTGTGACCAGGCGATCCGGGTCGGGGCCCACGATCCGTCGGCATAGCGCTTGTAGGAGTTCACGGTGGGGGCGTAGAACGGCATGAACTCCATGACCGTGGCCATCCACCCGCCGAGAAACCAGCGGAAGACGTCGGTGGGCTCACCGTCGCCATGGCCGTCGACCCCGGCTGGGGCGAAGGCGTTGGCTCCGTCATCGGCGTCGTTCCACAGGCTGAGGTGGATGTGACAACTACTGCCGGCCTCCTCGGTCTCGGGCTTGGCCATGAACGTGACGGCCAGACCCATGGAGTCGGCCAGCTCCTTCATGGCGTG
>JAHEJM010000191.1 GCA_024638815.1 Acidimicrobiales bacterium
CCCGTCGAACGCAAGAACGAGTCCGCATCGGGGTGGGCTGCGTTCGGGCAGTACCGGCTGGCCGACGAGGGCATCTGTACCCTGCTCCCCGACGACCTCGACTTCCGTTACGCGATCGCCGGCGAGTGCTCCATCGGCATGGCGCACTGCGCCCAGGAGTTCATGGAAGTCGCAGCAGGAGACCGAGTCCTGCTCGTCGGCAGCGGTCAGCGACAATTCTCGCTCTCCCACGTCATCGTCGGGTTGTTCCGAGGCGCCAGCGTGATCGCAGCCGTCGACGACGACTACCAGCGTGAGACCGTGCACAGGATCGGCGAGGCCCGGGGTGGCACGCCGGACCTGCACATCGTCGACATGCGCGACGCAGACTGGACCGATCGGGTCTTCGACCTCACCGACGGCATCGGACCGGACAAGGTGGCGGACTTCACCAGCCGCGAGGAGATCCTCAACACCGAGATCGACCTCGTCCACCACGACGGCGTGCTCTACATCCAGGAGAACCTCCGGAACAACGACCGCGTCCTACGGGTCGACCCCTACGGGTCGATCGCGGAGAAGAACCTCCGGATCATGGGGACCATCGACTCGCGCCGCAAGGACCGACCCCGAATCGCCCGGATGCTCCGCCACCCCGAGGTGCAGCGAATGTGGGACACCGTCGTCACGCACGAGTTCCCGATGACTCAGGTCGAAGAGGCTCTCAAGGTCGCCGCCACCCAGCAATGCGGCAAGGTGCTCCTGTACCCCCACGAACAGCCGGCGGAATCGGCTGCATCCCGCAGTAACCCTCCCAGATGAGGTTGGTCGCCTGGATCGTCGTCGCCCTGATCGGATTCATCACGGGCGGCTTCGCCATTCCGATCGGCTACGCGCTCGGCCTGTCGTCCATCGAGGTGTACCTCTCCGCGTCCGCGGGCGCAATGGCCGGGCTGGTCACGTTCATGTTCGCCGGCGACAAGCTCCGGACGCGACTCACTCGCAATCGACCGCCGAAGGAACCCGATGAGGATTCCCGGGTACGCGAAGTCGCCAACCGCTACGGCGAGAAGGGACTGGGCCTCGTCGGCCCACTGTTCCCCGGAGTGACCGCCTCGGTCGTGCTCGGTCTCGCCCTCGGCATGGACAAGAAGTCACTCGCTCGGTGGATGACGATCGGCATCGCCGCCACATATGCGCTCTATTGCGTTGGCCTGTGGCTCCTCGTCGAGCTCGTCGGCGTCGACTGAGGCCGCGCTCACCCCGGTCCGTCGTCGGCGCCGGAACGGACCGGACTGCGTCGTCGAACTCCAGAACGGACGCCGGATGATCCTGATGTCCTCACCCCTCCTGGGGGAGGTGCGTATCCGCCTATGGTGGTCACGTTGCGATCGGCTGCAAGTACGTGGTCGCAGGCCGTTTGAGTGCGAGGAGATCCGAGATGTCGAAGGAGTCCAGCGGCAAGGGTGACGTGGACAGGTCTCGATCGCGCGAAGATCGCCGGGTTGTCCTTCCGATTCCGGAGCGTGAGCGCCGAGCGACCGCGATGCTCGATGCGCAAGATCCCGACTCGCAATTCCCCCCCATCGAGCCGGTTCGTCCACCGGCGGACGCTCCGAACGTGTTGATCGTGCTCCTCGACGATGTGGGGTTCGGGGCCGCTCAGCCGTTCGGGGGTCTGATCGACACCCCGACTGCCGATCGCCTGGCCGGGTCGGGACTTCGCTACACCCGCTTCCACACGACGGCATTGTGCGCGCCGACGCGGGCGGCGCTGTTGACGGGTCGAAATCACCACACGGTCAACATGGGTGCGATCACCGAGCTCGCAACCAGCGCACCAGGCCAGACCTCGGTGCGCCCGCAGGACTGTGCCCCGCTGGCCGAGACGCTGCGCCTCAACGGGTACTCGACGGCTCAGTTCGGCAAATGTCACGAGGTGCCGCCGTGGGAGAGCTCGCCGATGGGACCGCACGACCGGTGGCCGACCGGCTCGGGATTCGAACACTTCTACGGGTTCATCGGTGGGGAGACGAACCAGTACGAGCCGGCGATCTATCACGACACGGTGCCGGTCGAACCGGAGAAGACTCCCGAGGAGGGCTACCACTTCACCGAGGACATGACGGACAAGTCGATCGACTGGCTCCGCCAGCAGAAGTCCCTGATGCCCGACAAGCCGTTTTTCATGTACTGGGCGCCGGGAGCGACGCACGCCCCCCACCACGTACCGCCCGAGTGGTCGGCCAAGTACGCAGGCATGTTCGACCAGGGGTGGGACGCGACCCGTGAGGCGATCTTCGCCCGCCAGCAGGAGCTGGGGGTCGTCGGGCCCGACGCAGTGCTGACCGAGCGACCTGATGCGATTCCGGCTTGGGACGACATGGACGATGATCTCAAGCCGATCCTGGCTCGCCAGATGGAGGTGTACGCCGGGTTCCTCGAGCACACCGACCATCATCTCGGTCGGCTCGTCGACGCGCTCGAGGAGCTGGAGGTGCTCGACGACACCTTGGTGTTCTACGTGGTCGGTGACAACGGCGCCTCGGCCGAGGGAACGCTGCGCGGCACGTTCAACGAGATGTTGGTGCTCAACGGCGTTCCTGAGCTCGAGACGTCCGAGTTCATGCGCGAACGGATCGACCGGTTCGGCACCCCCGACGCCTTCAACCACTACGCGGTGGGGTGGGCGCACGCCATGTGCACGCCCTACCAGTGGACCAAGCAGGTCGCTTCGCACTGGGGCGGAACCCGCAACGGCACCATCGTCCACTGGCCCAACGGCATCGACGCATCGAACGAGATCCGGCACCAGTTCGGTCACGTCATCGACATCGCCCCGACGGTCCTGCGGGCCGCAGGCATCCCCGAACCGGTCACGGTCAACGGTTTCGACCAGCATCCATACGAGGGGTACGCGCTCAACGACACGTTCGACGATGCCGAGTGCGCCGAGATCCACGAGACCCAGTACTTCGAGATGTTCGTCAACCGTGGCATCTACCAGAAGGGATGGACCGCGGTCACCCGACACAGCACCCCTTGGGACATGTCGGCCCCGAACCCCGATGTCCACGACGACGTGTGGGAGCTCTACGCGCCGGGCGACTGGACCCAGTCGAACGACATCTCGGCGGAGAACCCCGACCAGTTGCGGCGCCTCCAGGAGCTGTTCCTGATCGAGGCCGCGCGCCACAACGTGCTGCCTCTCGACGACCGAAGGGCGGAACGGTTCGACCCCGACCGTGCCGGCCGTCCGCAACTGATACGCGGCCGAACCCAGTTGCTGTTCGGCGGTATGCGACGACTGAGCGAGAGCAGCGTTGTCAACATCAAGAACAAGACCCACGCGGTGACCTGCCAAGTCGTCGTCCCAGTTGGCGGCGGCTCCGGCACGTTGATCGCACAAGGGGGACGCTACGGGGGCTGGACGGTGTACCTCACGACCGACGGGCTGCCCGCCTACTGCTACAACCTCTTCGGCCTCGAACGCTTCAAGATGATCGGCTCAAAGCCCGTGCCCGAAGGCGAGCACCAAGTCCGCATGGAGTTCGACTACGAGGGAGGCGGCGCCGGGAAGGGGGGCACCGCGACCCTCTACGTCGATGGCAGCGAGGTCGCCAGCGGCGGTGTCGCGGCGACCGTTCCGGGAGTCTTCTCCGCAGACGAGACGACCGACATCGGGACCGACACTGCGACCGTGGTCACCGACGACCTCGACCGCACCACCGTCACCTTCAACGGGACGGTGAAGTGGGTACAAATCGACCTCGGCGACGCCGCCCAGGACTTCGACCACCTGGTCACACCCGAGGAGCGATACCGCATCGCCATGGCCCGGCAGTAGCCGTCGCCGACCCACCTCGCAGAGAGCGGGCCCGGGGCTCCTCGCGCTGGCGAACATCGATCGCCATCAACAGTCCGTGGGTCCTTGGCGGCGCTACTGGCGGATCCCATGGCCCTTCGGGGCTCTGCTTGAGCTCGCAACGTGGGTTCGGCGCCACGTCGCCAGGGGCTTTCGGCGCCACGCGGTCGCGATGTGGATCGGCCTCTACGTCCTGGTCCTGGCCGTCTTGGTGTGGTCACCGTTCAGCGCATCCGGCAACTGGCTCACGGTTCTGATCGTTCTCGGCCTCGTGGTCGTCGGCGTCGAGGCACTCCGCCGCACGTCGCTCGCCGAGGAGGAAGCCAGCCGCGCCGAGGAGGCGACTGCGATGGCCCTGATATCCGACGACGGGGAGGCGCTGGTCAACCACTAGCAGAGCGACACCCCTGGCGAGTCGGCTCCGGCTTCAATATCATCCAAGCATGGGTAAGACATCTGTAGAGATCGATAGAGATATCGCAAGCCAGGCTGCTGAGATCCTGGGCACGACGACACTGCGCGACACCATCGACGCGTCCCTCCGCGAGATCGTCAACGCCAAGCGCCGCCTCGAACTCATTGCCTTGCTTCGAGACACAGACCGCTACAACCTCGACGCGCCCGACGATGCCTGGGGCGGTGACGACTGAAGTGGCCCGCGCCGCCTACCTCGCCGACACCAGCGCATTCACCCGACTCGACAAGCCTCACGTCGCCGCCGCGATCGGACCCTTGATCGCAGAAGGCAGCATCACGCTCTGCGCGCCGGTCGCATTCGAACTCGGCTTCAGCGCCCGCAGCGGCGCCGACCACGACGCCATCATGAGCCGCATCGACGCCTTCGAGTCCGCACCTACCACCGAGGGCGATCACCAACGAGCCCTCGACCTGCAACGACTCCTCGCCCACCAGGGTCACCACAGAGCCCTTTCACTCGTCGACGCACTCGTGGCCGCCGTGGCAGAGACCCGCAACCTCACCATCTTGCACTACGACGCCGACTTCGAACTCGTCTCCAACATCACCGGCCAGCCAAACCAATGGGTCGTGGAACCAGGCAGCGCAGACTGATTGGGCATCCCCCCGCTGACCGGTCACCGCGGATCAGTGATTCACATCCCAGCAACGCGACACCCTTGAATCGCCAGTCATAGCCAATCTCGATGGTTTGTAGTAACGTTTCTACAAACTAGAGGAGATACGATGACGACGAAGAAGCTCACCAGTCGAGAATTCAACCAAGACACCGGCGGCGCCAAGAACGCAGCCAAGGACGGCCCCGTCTACATCACCGACAGAGGCCAACCGTCGCACGTACTACTCACCTTTGCTGACTACCAACGCCTCGCTGCCAACCGACCGACCATCATCGAACTCCTCGCCCAACCACCCGGAATCGAAGACATCGATTTCGACGCCCCCACATCCACCGACACCGCCACGCCTGCCGACTTCAACTGATGTTCGTGCTCGACACCAACGTGGTCTCCGAACTCCGAAAAGCAGCCTCCGGACGCGCCAACACCGGCGTGACGGACTGGGCAAACAGCGTGCCCGCCACACTGATGTTCCTGTCAGTCATCTCCCTACACGAACTCGAGCACG
>JAHEJM010000192.1 GCA_024638815.1 Acidimicrobiales bacterium
CCGTAGCCGTATTACCGGCAACCCGATCACCAAGGACCTTGGTGATGGCAGCAGTCAACGTGGTCTTACCATGATCGATATGACCCATCGTGCCCACGTTGACGTGAGGCTTGGTCCTCTCAAACTTGGCCTTTGCCATGACGGCACAATTCCTTTCGTGTCCGGAACGAGTTGTTCTCGGTTTACCTCTGGTTGATTCGTGTGGACGTGGCGGACGGTTGCCGCCGTACTATTCGCCCCGGATTCGCTGGACGATCTCCTCCTGGACGCTGCCAGGGGTTTGCTGGTAGTTGAGGAACTGCATGGTGTAGGTGGCCCGACCCTGGGTCTTGGATCGGAGATCATTCGAGTAGGCGAACATCTCCGACAGCGGAACCTCGGCCGTCACCACCTGGTTCAGACCTCGGGCCTCCATCTGACCCACCTTGCCCCGGCGGGAGTTGAGGTCACCGATGACGTCACCCATGTAGTCCTCGGGGGTTACCACCTCGACGGCCATGATGGGCTCGAGCAGTACCGGCTTGGCCTTCCGGGCCGCCTGCTTGAACGCCATGGTACCGGCGATCTTGAACGCCATCTCCGAAGAGTCGACGTCGTGGAACTTGCCGTCGATCAGGGTCACCCGGACGTCGACGGTGGGGAAGCCGGCCAACACACCGGTGGTCATCGCTTCTGCGATACCGGCACTGACCGACGGGATGTATTCCTTGGGAATGCGGCCACCGGTGATCTTGTCGACGAACTCGTAACCCCCACCAGGTTCGTTCGGCTCCATGTTGATGGTGACCTCGGCGAACTGGCCGGAACCACCGGTCTGCTTTTTGTGGGTATAGGTGTCCTTCTCCACCGTGCCGGTGATGGTCTCCCGGTACGCGACCTGCGGCTTACCCACCGTGGCATCGACCTTGAACTCGCGCATCATGCGGTCGACCAGCACTTCGAGGTGGAGCTCACCCATGCCGGCAATGATGGTTTGACCGGTCTCCTCATCGGTCCGCACGGTGAACGTCGGGTCTTCGGAGGCCAGGGTGGTGAGGGCCTTGGCCAGCTTGTCCTGGTCGGCCTTGGTCTTGGGCTCAACGGCCACATGGATCACCGGATCGGGGAAGTCGAGCGACTCCAGCACGATCGGGTTGGTCATGTCGGTCAGGGTGTCGCCGGTGCGAACATCCTTGATGCCGATGGCGGCCATGATGTCGCCGGTCAGGGCGAAGTCCCGGTCTTCCTGCTTGTTGGCGTGCATCTCCAGCAGGCGACCCATACGTTCCTTGTTGCCGGTGCGGGTGTTCAACACCTGGCTGCCCTTTCCCAGCTTGCCGGAGTAGACCCGGAAGTAGGTGAGCCTGCCGACCTGGGGAGCGGTCATGATCTTGAACGCCAGGGCCGAGAACGGCTCGTCATCGGACGGCTTGCGGTTGGCCTCGGCCCCGCCCTTGAGTTCGCGACCCTCGACAGGCGGAAGGTCCAGCGGAGAGGGCAGGAACTCGATGACGGCATCCAACAGAGGCTGTACACCCTTGTTCTTGAAGGCGCTGCCGCACAGGATCGGGACCAGATCGTTGGCGATTGTGGCTCGCCGGAGAGCGGCCCGGAGATCCTCCGCGGAGAGGTCCTCGTTCTCCAGGTAGGACTCCATCGCCTCTTCGTCGACCGCGGCCACGGCCTCGAGCAGCATGGCTCGATACTCGTCGGCCTGATCTTGCATGTCGGCCGGAATCGCGACCTCGTCGAACGTGGCGCCCAGGTCCTTCTCGTCGGTCGCCTTGGGCCACACCTTGGCCTTCATGGAGATCAGATCGACCACGCCGACGAAGTCGGCTTCGATACCGATGGGAAGCTGGGTGATGGCGATGTCGGCGGTCAGCCGGTCCTTGATGGTGTCGACACAGAAGAAGAAGTCGGCACCGGTGCGGTCCAGCTTGTTGACGAAACACATGCGAGGCACGCCGTAACGATCGGCCTGGCGCCACACGGTCTCGGACTGGGGCTCCACGCCGGCGACACCGTCGAAGACGGCGACTGCGCCGTCGAGTACCCGCAGCGAGCGCTCGACTTCGACGGTGAAGTCGACGTGACCCGGCGTGTCGATGATGTTGATGCGGTGATCCTTCCAGAAGCAGGTGGTGGCGGCCGAGGTAATGGTGATACCGCGCTCCTGCTCCTGCTCCATCCAGTCCATGGTGGCGCCACCCTCGTGGACCTCACCGATCTTGTAGTTCTTGCCGGTGTAGAAGAGGATGCGTTCGGTTGTCGTGGTTTTGCCGGCATCGATGTGGGCCATGATGCCGATATTGCGATACCGGTCGAGTTGGGATGGTCGATCAGCCATTACAGGGGGTCCTCATTGCGAGCTTCTTGATTGTTTGGGGGGAGTTGCGATCTTGGAGTTCTTGTCAGCCACTACAGGACTGGTCGTCCTCTTGGAGCCTCGATGTCCTTGGTGCTGCGAGTTTCGGCTCCGCCGAAACTTGCGTAGTGCAGCGACGGCCAAAGCCCGGACCCAACGGCCGCTACCAGCGGTAGTGGGCGAAGGCCTTGTTGGACTCGGCCATCTTGTGCAGGTCCTCACGGCGCTTGACCGAGGCTCCGATGCCGTTCGAGGCGTCGAGAATCTCGTTGGCCAGACGCTCGGCCATGGTCCGCTCCCGACGGTCGCGGGCGTAGTTGACCAGCCAGCGGACGGCCAGGGTGGTGGCCCGGCGGGGCCGAACCTCGACCGGAACCTGGTAGGTGGCGCCACCGACGCGACGACTGCGAACCTCGAGTTGGGGGCGAACATTGTCCACCGCCCGCTTGAAGGCGGCGACCGGGTCACCACCGGTCTTGTCGGCCACGATGTCGAAGGCGCCGTAGACGATGCGCTCGGCAGTGGTCTTCTTGCCCGAGAGCAAGACCTTATTGATGAGCTGGGTCACCAGCACCGATCGGTAGACGGGATCGGGGGCGAGTTCACGACGTGGGGCGGGTCCCTTGCGAGGCATTGTTCGGTTCCTTCTCGCTAATCCTTCTTGGCGCCGTAGCGGCTGCGGGCTTGTTTGCGGTCCCGGACACCGGCGGTGTCGAGGGTGCCGCGGACGATCTTGTAACGCACACCAGGGAGGTCCTTGACACGACCACCGCGGACCAACACCATCGAGTGCTCCTGGAGGTTGTGACCCTCACCGGGGATGTAGGCCGTGACCTCGACACCACTGGTCAGCCGGACACGGGCCACCTTGCGCAGAGCCGAGTTCGGCTTCTTGGGCGTGGCGGTGTAAACACGGGTACACACGCCGCGCCGTTGAGGCGAACCCTTCAGACCCGGGGTCGCACCCTTCTTGAACTTGTCTTGACGACCCTTGCGGACCAGTTGTTGAATTGTGGGCACCTGATACCTCGTTGGCTTTGGCCGAGTGCTTGTTCAGCAGGTTGTGGCGATTCGAACCGACACGGTCCGGATCGGCGGAAATCGAAACGGTAGATCGAACAGTGAGAACTGGTGAGCGGTGTACTTCTCGACGGCCCCGAACGGCTCGCAGCCTCACTGGGAGGCCGAGGAGCGACGGTTGCGAAGCTCTGAGGCACGTGCGCGTGGCACCTAGAGTGCAATACAGCGCCAGATAGCTAGGCTACGGCCGGTTTGAGGGGTTCACAACACCGCCCAGGATCTGGAACACAAGCCGCCTCCCGGCCGGGCGATGTGCCCGATCAGAAACGCAACCGGGCCTCGACTTCGCCGTCCTTGACGGCTTCGGTGGGTTCGAATCCAAGGCCACGATAGAACGGTTCGGGTGATCCGGGACCCGGCATCCAGGTCAGCGTGAGGGAATCATGCCCCCACCGCCGGCACTGCTTCACGAGTTCGGCCATCGCAGCAGCGCCGATTCCCCGGCCCTGGTGACGGCGATCGACGAGGAAGCGCCAGAGGTAGGGCTCGGGAGGGATCGGAGCAGGCTCGGCCATCAAGACGAAACCCACCGGCTCGCCGTCGGCATATATGGCTCTTGTCCACGGCTTGACCCGATGGCCGTCGACCAGTGTCTCACGGCCTCAGAAACGGGGCGCCCGCTTCTCCCGGATGGCGGCCACACCCTCGACCGGGTCGGGACCGGCAAAGCCCAGCATTTCCAGCGCCACGGAGGCGTCGAAGGCCGGGCCGGCCATGCGTAGCCAGTTGTTGAGAGTCAGCTTGGTCCACTGGATGGCCTGGGCCGAGCCGGCGTTCAGGCGGGCCGCCACCTCCATGGCGGTATCGATGACGGCGTCGTCGTCGACCGCCATCGACACCAGCCCGATCCGCTCCGCCTCCTCGCCGGTCAGCGATTCACAGGTCATCAGGTAGTACTTGGCCTTGGCCATGCCACACAGAAGCGGCCAGATGATGGCGGCGTGATCACCGGCGGCCACCCCCAACTTGGTGTGACCGTCGATGATGCGGGCCGACCGGCCGCAGACCGAGATGTCGGCCATGAGCGCAGTGGCCAGACCGGCCCCCACCGCCACCTTCTCGATGGCGGAAACGATGGGCTTGGAGCAGTTGATCATGTTGTAGACCAGGTCGCGGGCCTCCCGAAAGACCTCGGCCCGATACCGGGGGTCGGCCATGATGTCGTCGATCATGGCCATGTCACCACCGGCCGAGAAGGCACCTCCGGCGCCGTGTACCAACACCACATTGGTGTCGGGATCCCGGCTCACCACCGGCCAGACATCAGCCAGGTTGGCGTGCTTGGTGGCGTCGACGGCGTTGAGCTTGCCCGGAGTGTCGATCACAATCCGGAGCAGACCCTCGTCGGGACGATCGATGCTCAGTCCGGTGAATTCCTGGTACCGCTCCAACGAATCGCTCATAGCCCCTTGACGCTACTGTCTCCCCACCTGCTCCTGCCAACTCCCCTGCCGGACCTTCTGCAGGTGGGCGTCACATCAAGGGGACGACGAGCTGCACAACGATGGGTGGAGAGGGACGAGGAGCCGAGGAAGTCAAGTGCGGTGATCAGCGATCGGCGGGCCCAGGAACGGGTCGAGGCCATGGCCGAGGCGGCGCCTGTGCCACCCACGTGGGGCCACCGGGCTCGGTGGCAGGACGCCACCCAGCGCCACTCATGCGGTTGACCGTGGTGGGATCTGGACTCGATGCTGGACAAGGTCGACGGCCTAATCGGTGTTGCCGCCAGTTTGGCCTGCGGCCAGACGTCGCCGAAACTTGACTCAATCGTGAACATCCAAGCCACCAAGCGAAACTAGCCGCCGCCGCCCAGGGGCGCATCGATGGCATGCGCCGCTTGCTGCTCGGCCACCATCACGGCGGATCACCTCCCGGCCCTGCACCGGCCGGGGCGGCGTTCCGCCCCGCCGCATCCCGGCCGGTCCGCCGGGGTTGCCGGCGACTTGGTGGCGGAGTGGTGACCCAGAGCCGACCATCGGGCCGGCGAATCACCAACG
>JAHEJM010000193.1 GCA_024638815.1 Acidimicrobiales bacterium
TCGCATCAGCGGTATCGGTCGCATCAGCGGTATCGGTCGCATCAGCGGTATCGGTCGCATCAGCGGTATCGGTCGCATCAGCGGTATCGGTCGCATCAGCGGTATCGGTCGCATCTGCGGTGTCAGTGCCATCAGCAGCGTCGGTCGCAGCCGCGGTTTCCGTGACATCGGCGGCGTCGGTGACATCTGCCGTCTTGGTGGTGTCGGCCGGGGCTGTCGTCGTGTCGGTGATATCACTCATGGTCAATTCGATCCTTCGGTGCCGGCCTGGAGCAGGGCGATGAATCCCTCGGCGAAAAGGTAGTCGAGCACGGCGACCAGCCCGGTGACGAAGGCAAAGGTGATGACGACGACGATGGTGTAGTTGATCAGCTCACTGCGGGTCGGCCAGATCACCCGATTCATCTCGGAGCGGACCTCGGAGACGTACTCGCGAGGAGTCACGCGCTCGGTCTTGGCCGGGCGGTTCTCACGACGAGTGGCAATGGGGTTGCCCTCGCTGTCCATTTGACCCTGGCGCTGCAGGTAGCGGCGTTGTTCGCGATTCATCGCCATGATGGTTCGATCCTTGACACGGGTTTTCGGTTGCACGTCCCACCAACGGGGGCGGGTCCGGAGGCAACTGGTACGCAGGGCAGGAGGGACTTGAACCCCCAACCTACGGTTTTGGAGACCGTTGCTCTGCCAATTGAGCTACTGCCCTAGGTTGCACGGGGACATACTGAGGCTAGCAGCCGCGGGGCCGGGAAACGCCTCGCTTTGTCGGAACGTCGGTCGCGGAGGTCAGCTGGCCAGGCGGTGGCGGGAGGCCAGGCGGGTGGCCAGCACGATGGCGCCGGCCGCTCCGGCGGTTGCCGCCGCTGCGATTCCGCCGATGTAGGCGGCTTTGCGATTGCCACCCGCCATGCGATGGAGGCGGTGCACGGTGCCCGGGGGCCGCAACGCCTCGATGATGTCCTCGACCAACCGCTGATCGGCCGGGAGCAACTGACCCCGCAGCGATGCCAGAGCCCGCAACAGCTTCTTGTACTGCGCCAGTTCGGCCTGGCACCGCAGGCAGGTCTCGAAGTGTTGGGCGGCGACCGGGTTCAGGCATTCCTGCCCGTCGGCCACCTCGACCAATTCGAGGCTGAAGATCTCGCAAGTCATGGCGCCACCCTCCCGGGCCGGGAGCCTTGGTGATCACACCGCATGAGCTCGCTCCTCCCCCAACGGATACAACCGCTCCCGAAGCCGCTTGCGGGCCCGGTGGAGCCGGACCTTGGCCGCCGACTCGGAGATGTCGAGCTGTTCGGCGATCGACTCGTGTGATAGGTCGTAGATGTCACGCAGGACGACCACGGCCCGAAGTTTGGGGGGAAGCTGCATCAGCGCCTCGACGAGATGGTTCCGCAGGTCCCCGATGTCGGCCTGATGGACGGGATCGAGACGGGGTGTCTCGTCGGCGATCTCGATCTCGTCGTCGAGGCTGTCATGGCGATGCTTGCCCCGCCGTCCCAGGTAGGTGCTGGCACAGTTGGCGGTGATTCGGTGCAGCCAGGTTGAAAGCTGGGCGTCACCTCGAAACTTTTTGAGGCCCTTGTGGGCCCGGAGATATGTTTCCTGCACCACGTCCCGAGCGTCCTCCTCGTCACCGACGAGCCGGTAGGCCAGCGTGTAGGTGTCGGCGTAGGTCTCATGCACGAGTTCCTCGAAGGCACGATGGTCGCCTTCCTTCGCCTCGGCGATGAGTTCGTCAGTTCTTTTCGAATCCATCTGTTTGACCCCACAACCGCCGTTCGGGTTACCTGTTCGGACTACATGTTCGGATAACAGAGTTGCCGAGGCCGGCTCTCCCTGCCCTCCTCCCATCCTAGGAGGCCCCGACACAAATCCGTAATACGAGGGGTTGGAAGGAGGAATGCTCATGGCCGATATCCATAAGGGTCGTATGCCTGCTTGTTAAAGTGTCGGCCTAATGGCTCTGTCGTCGCTGCACTCACCAACCGGCACCTCACCGTCGACCTCCACTCCTCGAGCCGACCTTGCCGGTTGTCGGGTCCTGGTGACCGGAGCCACCGGTTTCATCGGTGGCCACGTGGTCGAGATGCTGGATCAGGCCGGAGCCGACGTCCATGCCACGGCCCGCAACGACAACCCGTCCACGTCGCCGGCCACGCCCGTGACCTGGCACCGGGTCGACCTTACCGACCTGGCCGCCACCGATGACCTGGTGGGCGAGGTCACGCCGGAACACGTCATTCACCTTGCCGGTCTGGTCAAGGGGGCTCGAGACCCCGATCTGCTGCTGCCGATGTTCGCCGCCAACTGTGCCGGCACCGTACACCTGCTGGAAGCGGCCCGACGCCATGGGGTCCGCCGAGTACAACTGGCGGGTTCGCTGGAGGAGCCGGAACGACCGGGCCAGACTCCCTCGTCGCCGTACGCTCTGAGCAAGGCGGCGGCTCACCTGTATGGCGACTACTATCGGGCCGCCACCGACGTGGAGGTCATCAATCTCCAGATCTTCATGGTGTACGGGCCGGCCCAGGTCGACGAGCACAAGCTGGTGCCGTACGTGATCCGCTGTCTGCAGGCCGGCAGGGTCCCGGAGCTGTCGTCGGGCAGCCGGGAGGTGGACTGGGTCTACGTCGATGATGTGGCCGGGGGCATCGTTCGGTGTTGTCTCATCGACCGGGTGCCAACACGGCCAGTGCCGCTTGGTACGGGTATCCTGACCGCGATTCGCCAAGTGGTGGAGGCCTTGGTTGCCATTTCCGGGGCTGAGGTCGAACTGCAGTTCGGGTCGATGGCCGACCGCAGCAACGAGGTGGTCCGATCGGCCGACATCGCCCTCACCCGGGACCAGTTGGGCTGGGCCCCGACCACGACCATGGCCGAGGGGCTGAAGATGACCTATGACTGGTACCTGGAGAATTGAGCGGTGCCGGTGTCAACGATCATGAGGGCAGTTCGATGACCGGGGCACCGAAAACGAAAAGGACGCCAAGATGACTGCACATGCCATGAGACGGTTCATGGAGGAGGCCTTTCCGCTGTGCCGCTCCATCACCGGTGACGGAGTCAGGGCCACGCTGGATCTGATCGCCGAAGAGCTGAAAGGGGTAGCCGAGCTGGAGCGCCACGAGGTTCCCACCGGCAGCCCGGTGTTGGACTGGACCGTGCCCAAGGAATGGAACCTCCGCCGGGCAACCCTGGACGGGCCTGATGGACGGGTACTGGACAGCGACGACTGCAACCTGCATGTGTTGTCCTACAGCACGCCGGTGGATCTCGAATTGACTCTGGACGAGCTGCGACCACACCTGTTCACCGTGCCCGACCAGCCAGACGCCGTTCCCTACCGAACCTCGTACTACCGGGAGGCGTGGGGGCTGTGCCTCAGCCACAACACGCTGGAATCACTGCCGGACGGCACCTATCAGGTGAAGATCGACACCACACTCGCCCCCGGGCATCTCAGCTACGGCGAGGCGGTATTACCGGCCACGGACGGCGACGCCGACGAGATCCTGCTCACCACCCACATCTGCCACCCGTCGATGGCCAACGACAACCTGTCGGGAATCGCGGCGGTGACCGAGGCCGCCCGTCGCCTGTCAGCCCGGGTCGAGCCCCGACGGCACCGCCTTCGACTGCTGTTCCTTCCGGGAGCCATCGGATCCATCACCTGGCTGGAACGCAACCGAGCCCGGGTCGGGGCGATCCGAGCCGGCCTGGTGGTGGCCGGTGCCGGCGACCCGGCTCCGGCGACCTACAAGCGATCCCGTCGGGCCAACACCGGCATCGATCTGTTGATGAGCCGCCTGATGACCGAACGAGGGGGATCGGTGATCGACTACTACCCCTACGGCTACGACGAACGTCAGTTCTGCTCCCCCGGCTTCAACCTTCCCGTGGGACGGCTGAGCCGATCCATCCACGGCACCTACCCCGAGTACCATACGTCGGCCGACAACCTGGATTTCGTCGACGACACCACACTGGAGGACACCGTGTCGTTGATCGTGGAGGCCGTCACCCGGTTCGGATCCGAACCCCGCTACCGCAGCCTCGCCCCCCACGGAGAACCACAACTCGGCCGCCGAGGCCTGTACGGTGCGGTGGGCGGAGCCATCACCACCAAATCGGACGAGATGGCGGTGCTGTGGATGCTGGCCTACTCCGACGGTGAGCATGCTCTGCCCGACATCGCCGCCATGTCGGGAATCGAGGTCGAGTCCCTGCAGTCGGCGGCCGACGCTCTGGTCGGGGCCGACCTGCTGGCCCCGATGTCGGTCACTCGATCGGGCCAACAGCCACCCCGAGCGGCCGGCATCTATCGTCCGGCGGGGCATAGCCAGGCCGCTCGGGGGGGGCGTTGGGTGACGTCGGTAGGCGGCGGCGTAGGCCCCGCCCAGTAGGTCGCACGTCTGGTCGGCCGACAGCATTCGACGGTCCTCACCCGTTTGGGCCCCAGGATCTTCCACGCCGAGTTGTTGGCATCACCGCCTGATCCGGTAGATGTGCCCGAGCGCATTCATGGTGTGGTCTCCAGCAGTGAGCCGAGATCGGCACCCACCAGCACGTCCACGGCCGATCGTCAGGGCTGGAAATCGGGCCAGCTGCGGTCTTTGTCGGACATGATCCGCAAGTCGGAATCAGGCCAGTCGATGGCGAAGATCGGGTCGTCCCAACGGACACCGTCGCCGTGGCCGGGCTGATAGAAGGTGTCGATGTTGTAGCTGACCACGGTGTTGTCAACCAGGCTCTGGAATCCGTGGGCCATGCCGGCGGGGACATAGAGCTGTCGTCCGTTGGCGGCGGTGAGTTCGAAGCCGAGCCACCGGGTGTAGGTGTCGGAGTCAGGCCGCAGGTCGATGATCACATCGTGGACGACCCCGGCCTCACACCGGATCAGCTTGGTCTCGCCGTAGGGCTCCCGCTGGAAATGCATACCCCGAACGGTGCCGGCCCTGGCATTGTACGAGACCGATGCCTGAACGAACTCGGCGGCCAGACCGGCGTCGGCGAACTCGTTGGCGCACCACGTCCGGGCAAAGAAACCTCGTTCATCCCGATGCGGCTCGAGATCGATGACAAACAGGCCGGGAAGTTCGGTCTCCTCGATGATCACGCCCACCGAGAGTAGTGCAAAACCACGAACCCCCGCTCCCTGTGATCGGGAGTGGGGGTTCGATCCGATGCTGTCGACCCGGGGTGCCGGGTGACGCTACTCGAGGAGCTTGGTCAACACGGGTGCCGACTGACGCTACTTCAGAATCTTCGTCAACACGGGTGCCGACTGACGCTACTTCAGGATCTTGGTGACTCGGCCGGCGCCCACGGTACGACCACCCTCACGAATGGCGAACCGCAAACCCTCATCCATGGCAATCGGATTGATCAACTCAACCGTCATCTCCGTATTATCACCCG
>JAHEJM010000194.1 GCA_024638815.1 Acidimicrobiales bacterium
GTGATCTGGCCGATGCGATGGGTGCCGTGCTCGAAGCCGATCAACAGCAAACCAACCAGGCGGCAAAAGGGAGTTCATGATGCCACCAGCCAGACGATCGATGCGCCGGACCGCCCGCCGGTCCTCCCGCCGGACGTCCCGGAGGATGAACCGGAGGATGAACGCAGCTCAGGCCGCTGCGCCGCCTCCCCAGCCGGTGTATGCCGCACCACCCCCGCAACCGGCCCCGGCTCCCGCTCCGGCCCCGGCTCCCGCTCCGGCAGCGGCTCCGGCAGCGGAAGCGCCGAGCTACGTGGCCGAGCTGGAGCAGTTGGCGTCGTTGCAGGCCGCCGGGGTACTGACCGCCGAGGAGTTCGAGGCCAAGAAGCGCCAGATCCTCGGGCTGTAGGAACCACGGCCGGGCGTCCGGGCGCGGCATTCGGGCTACAATCGCCCAGCGAGGGGCAAGAGGGGATGTGGTGTGTTGAACGTGACCATCGGCGATTGGGAGCTGGCCCGGGACATCTCCGAGTGGATAGAGGTCCTGGCCATCGTCGTCATTGTCGTCGGCGTGCTCGGAGCGATCGTGCGGGCGGCCGTCGTGTTCGGTTCGGCACGGGCCGAACCGGAGGGCGACGGTGCCGGGGATGCACACGAGTCGTTCAGGCAGTTCTTCGCCCGCTGGTTGCTCCTCGGCCTGGACCTGCTGATCGCCGCTGACGTGATCCGTACCGTGACGCTGGAGCCGACCCTGGAGAACGTGGCAGCCCTCGGGCTGCTTATCGTGGTTCGGACCTTCCTGGCCTGGAGCCTCGTGCTCGAGCTCGAAAGCCGCTGGCCCTGGCAACGAGCCGCGGCCGATTCGCCAAACGGCTGAGGCGACGTGGCCGGGTTCCCGATGGGACGCTGTTTGCATGGTTTGCGGCCGGACGTACGGCCGGTTAGGTTTCGATGAGTCCGTTTCGGTCGACAGACCTTCGCCGAAAGGATTAGGTTCCGGGCGGCGACCTTGCTGAAGGTATGTCATGACGGACAACACAGAGGTTTCGGACACCATGAGTTCGAACGATGATCGTTCCGAATTGGAGCGCCTGAGAAAACAAAACGAGCTTCTTCGAGCCGAACTGGCCAAGCGATCGGCCGCAGAGTCACCGAACGATGGTGATTGGCGCCGCCCCTGGATGTCGATCACCTGTGCCGTCATCGGGGCCATCCTGCTACCGGTGGCCGTCATCACCGTTTGGGCCAGGGACACGATGCTGGACACCGACCAGTATGTGGCCACCGTCGCCCCGCTGGTGGAGGACGAAAACATCCAGGAGGCCGTCAGCTTCCGGGTGACGGAGAGCGTGAGCGAGGCCGCCGACTTCCGGGCCATCGCAGAAGAGGCTCTTCCCGAGAACGCCCAGATCCTGGCCGGCCCGATCGAGGCCGGGGCCAAAACGGTCGTGGCCGACGTCGTCGGCAGGATCGTGGCCACCGATGTGTTCGCCGATTTCTGGGAGGAGAGCAACCGCACCGCTCACCGGGGTCTTGTTCCGCTGCTGACCGGCGAGTCGAGCGACATCGTCTCCACCAGCGATGGACGGGTCTCCCTGCTGCTCGGGTCCCTGGCCGCTGAGGCGATCGAGGGGGTCGATCAGGAGCTGGGTACGGAACTCGCGGCCCAGATTCCGGCCGAGGAACTCGACGCCGAGCTGGTGCTGGTCGAATCCGAGGATCTGGCCAACATACAGACCATGATTCGTTGGTTCGATGCGATCTCGTGGCTCTGGCTTCTTCTGACTCTGGGTCTCCTGACCGGCGCCGTCCTGCTGGCCGACCGGCGGCGGACGGGTTTTCGTCGACTGGGTCTGGCCCTGGCGGTACCGATGGTGCTGACGCTTCTGACGTATGCCTGGATCCGTAATCGGTATCTGTCCGAACTCCCAAACGAGGTCCACAATCCCGCCGCTGCCGCTGCCATCTTCGATATCTTGACGAACTACCTGCTTCGTGCTCTTCGCCTGGTTCTCGTCGTCGGTTTGCTGGTCATGTTCGGGGCGTGGGTCGTCGGGCCAACCGAGGGTGCGGCACGGGTCCGCTCGGCCTGGGACACGCTGTTGGGTCGGGCCAGTGCAACGGCATCCGATGGCCAGGCAGGTCCGATGGCCAAGGCGGCCGCAGCCCACGAACGGGGGTTGCTCACCGGAGCGGCGATCCTGGGCGCCCTGGTGCTGGTCGTCTGGACTCGACCGACCGGCCTCGTCGTCCTGTTGATCGTGGTGCTCACCCTCGTGGTGATGGGCGTTGTCCGAATCCTGGCCGAAATCGCCCGCCGGTCGGAGGCGGCCATCCCGGCCGACACCGTGGACCGAAGCCAACCGCCACCGGACGGCTCCGAGATCGACGAACAGCTCTCGGAACCGGTGCCCTGAGTTTCACCGGGTCAGGAGGCGGCGTCAGAAGCGTCGACCATGATCAGGTCATGCCACCACAGCCGTTCCAACAGTTGGGCCGAAGCACCGCTGAGGTCGCCCAGTCGCCGTCGATCGTCGAGCAGCTCGACGATCCGCCGGGCCTCGGCGTGGAGGAAGAAGACAAGATCCCGATCGGTGTGGGCCTGATTGATGAGGACTGCGGCGACCCCCGGGGGGAGTCGTTCGTCGATCATGCTCACGGTGGTCGGCCGGATGCCCACATAGCTTCGCCAGGTCTCATCGTCCCATCGGACCGGAACGGCCGGAAGGGGCGAGTCGGCACGATGAGCGATCACACTGTGACGGACCATCGTGCCCCGGAAGAGCTCGACGGTGGCGAACTGCTCGGGCTCGGGCAGTGCTGCGATGCGCCGGCCGTGCGGCACCTCGGTCAACGCGCCACACTGCGGTCGATACGGTGCCTGACGGACCCAGCGACCGAACCGCAAGCCGGCACCATCGATCAGTCGTAAGACCTCGGGGACGGTGTAGGAGCGATCCCGGGGGTTGAGTAGGGCATCGGCCAGGGCGTCATCGTCGGCGAAATCCGGTGTGTTGCGCAGCAGGTGACTCAGCGGATGTCCGGTCGGTAGCTCCCTCAGGGTCGACACCAGGTCGCTGATGTCGCGCTGATCGGGCTTCACGCCGAGTCGCCGACAGTAGTCCTGCATGAGGTAGACACCGAAACGGCCATACGTCGCATACACCATGAGGTGGATCGCACCGGCCGGAGCGAGCGCATCGCGGAGCGTTCGAAGGCCGATGTCCGGGTCGGCCAGGTGGTGCAGGACGCCGGTACACACGATGTGGTCGAACGATGTGTCGAGCTCACCGACGTCCTCGATCGGCATCTGGCGGAGCTCCAGGTTCGTGATCCCGTAGCGTTCGACGAGCCGCTTCGTGGCGCTGACGCTGGTGGGACTGACATCGACGCCGACCACGCGTGCGTTCGGGTAGCGGAGTGCGTAGCGCGCCGCCTGCGACGTGCCGCAACCGGCGATCAGAATGGCGTGAGTGTCGCGGTAGGGGATGGACGGCCACAGTCGGGCGTGTTCCACCCGCCGACGTCGGCCGTCGCTCCAGGCGGCGACATCGTCGTCGAGGTTCTCGACGGGCGGGGGGTACGGATGGCGCTCATAGAATCGGGCGATCTCATCGCCGTCGAGGGTCATCGAGCCTCACCCGCCGGCGGGTTCGGTGCGCCTCACCGTTCGGAATCCGACGTGGCTCATCCCGGTGTCGATCATCTGTGGCCGTCGGGCGGCAGGGCGGTAGCGCTGGCAGTAGTTGTCGGCACAGAGGAACGAGCCACCCTTCACGACCTTTCGGGGAATGGCGTACTGCGGCTGGGCCGGATCGTAGCTCGCTTCGATGCTCGGGCCCCGGGGGTTGGTCGGAACGCAGCACGGCTTGTCGGCATCGGCGGAGTGATGATCCTCGTACCAGTCGTCCGTCCACTCCCAGACGTTACCCGCCATGTCGTACAACCCGAAGCCGTTGGCCGGGAACGAGCCAACGGGCGCGGTGCCGGCGAAACCGTCGGCCTGGCTGTTGCGATAGGGGAAGTCACCCTGCCAGAAATTGGCCAGATACTCACCTTCGGGAACCGGGTCCTCCCCCCAGATGAAGGATCGGCCCTCGTGTCCACCGCGGGCGGCGAATTCCCACTCCGCCTCGGTCGGCAGCGATTCGCCGGCCCACCGGGCAAATGCCGCCGCATCCTCGTGGGCGATATGGACCGCCGGATGATCGAGCCGGTCGCCGATGTTGCTCAGCGGCCCCTCCGGATGACGCCAGCAGGCCCCCGATGTCCAGGTCCACCATAGACTGAGGTGGGTGAGATTCACGGGTCCCGAGGTCATGGTGAACACCAGGGAACCCGGCACGAGATTCGCCTCAGGGGCGCCGGGGAAGTCCTTGGGGTCCAACGGCCGTTCGGCCACGGTCACGTAGCCCGTCGCCTCGACGAACTCGGTGAACCGGGCGTTCGTGACCGCAGCCGGACGGATCCAGAAGCCATCGACGGCCACGCTGTGGACGGGCGCTTCCTCGGGGTAGTGCGAAGCCGATCCCATGGCGAATGTGCCGCCCGGGATCCAGGCCGGTTCGGCGTCGCCCACCGCTTCGGTGCTCCGGCCGCCGACGGGCTTCACGAACTGGTAACGCCCTCCTGGAGCTTTGCCAGTAGCTGGTCGATGCTGAAGCTGGCCGGCTCCTGGCGTGGCGGGAAGTCAATGAGTGTCTGCAGGTGCTCGGCAACGAACGCCTGTGCCGGCACGAGCATGAAGGCGTGGTCGAGCATCCAGTCGTAGTAGGTGTTCGATGTGACGTCGGCCCGCTCGTAGGGGTCGGTGCGGAGGTTGAAGATCTTCGGCATCCGCAACTCGACGAATGGTTCCTGCCAGACCGCCAAGGTGCCGGGGCTGCGCTGCTCCAGAAAAACGAACTTCCAGTGGTACAGGCGTAGCGCGGTCAGGTCACCGTCGTCGGTGGCGTAGAAGAAGTAGTTGCGGGGGCTCTCGTCGACCTCGCCGCTGAGGTACGGCAGTTGGTTGAAGCCGTCGAGGTGCACCCGGTAGTGGCGCCCGTCCAGCTCATCGCCCTCCCGGAGCTTCTCGGCGATGTCGGGCTCGCCGGCTGCGGCGAGGAAGGTGGTGAACCAGTCTCCGTGGCTGATCAGACCGTTGAGCACCTGGCCCGCCTCGAAGTGGCCCGGCCAGCGGACCATGGCCGGCACCCGGAACGCGCCCTCCCAGCCCGAGTTCTTCTCGTTGCGGAACGGCGTCATGCCACCGTCGGGCCAGGTGTTCATGTGTACGCCGTTGTCGGTGCTGTAGACGACGATCGTGTCGTCGGCGATGCCCAGTTCGTCGAGGTGGTCGAGCATCTGCCCGATCCGCTTGTCGTGTTCGACCATGCCGTCGTGGTACTCGGACTGCCAGAGGCCGGCCTGGCCGC
>JAHEJM010000076.1:0-7717 GCA_024638815.1 Acidimicrobiales bacterium
TCCACCAGCTCGGCTGTCACCCGAAACTCGCTGAAACACTGGTGGAGCTGAGGGGAATCGAACCCCTGACCCCCTGCTTGCAAAGCAGGTGCTCTAGCCAACTGAGCTACAGCCCCAAGGTCGGTGCGCAGCCTGCTGAGCGTGGCTGGCGCAGTCTTCAAGGCTACAGCGTCCTCGCCCCGGTGCGCTTGTGTTTGCCGTTGCGGCGTCGCTCCAACTGCGCCCGACGCCGGAGGGCGCGAACGGCGATCAGACTAGCCTTGGCACCCTCCCGCGACCGACAAGGGTAACTGTGATCGACCTGCAGCCGAATCTCGAGCTGACGGCCGGCCAGGCCGAGCAACTACTCGGAGCCTGGTTGGACGGCCCGGTGGTCTGCACGGGTGTCGTCCAGCTGGAGGGCGGGATGGTGAACACCGCGTACCGGCTGGAGTTTGACCGACCGCCGCACCGGGCGGTCGTCAAGCTCCACCAAAGTGACTCGGATAGCTTCGCCGCCGAAGCCCGCGCCCTCGAGTATCTCGCTGCTGAGACGGCATGCCCGGTTCCCCGGGTCTATTGGCACGACGGCTCGGCCCGCGTCATCCACTATGCCTTCCTGCTCCTCGAGCTCGTCCCCGGTGTGTGTCTCAAGGATCTGGATCTCGAGCCGACCGAGCGGGCCGAGGTCGATGCCCAATTGGCAGACGTGCTGGCCGAGCTGCACAACCACACACGTGCGACCTGGGGTGCCGTCGACGCCGATGATGACTCGAGGTCATGGGCCGAGCTCTTCGAGGCACGGCTCAGGGCCGCCCGGGCCCAGGCGACGGTGGTCGAGCGACTGACGCCCGATGTGCTGGCGCAGGTGGACCGGGCCATTGACCTCGCTCGACCCGTACTCCGGGACTCGGGCAGACCCACGCTCGTCCATGGAGACGTCTGGGATGGCAACATGATGGTCCGTGTCGAGGACGGGCATTGGCGTCTGACCGGCCTGCTCGACCCTTCCCTCGAGTTCGCCGACGTCGAGTTCGAGCTGGCCTACCTCGAGGTGTTCGACACCTCGCGTGAGGCGTTCTTCGCCGCCTACGCCGCCCACCACACCTTGCGTCCCGGCTATGAGCGGCGCCGCCTCTTCTACTGGCTGCACACCGCCCTCGTCCATGTGGCCTTGTTCGGCGACGAGTTCTTCCGCCGGTTCACCGATCGAGTCGCAGCCGAGATCTGCCGGCTCCAACCGCAATAACCTTCAGCGTCCCGGGTGCCGCGCCACTCGAGGTGACAGCCCCCTCGCCCCCGGTGCGCCCTGTTTGCGGACGCGTTGCCGGGAGGTCCCTTGTTGAAGCCGGCTCCGCGCATCAATGATCGCTTGGCCGACCAGGCGGTTAACATGGCCGGGGACGCTCGGGCAATTCACAACGTGCCACTTTGATCTGCGTCGGGAACCGCGGCAGACGCAGCCCTTCAGGGTGTGCCTTCGACCAGCTGTCTCAGGCTCTCGCCTTCCTCGCGCATGTGTTCCCGTAGCGCTTCCATCCGATGCCGGAAGAGCGTTCTGGTCAGTCGCCCGAACCGGTAGCCGATGGTGGCGGTGAAGGTCGACCGCCTGTTGTCCGCAGCCGAGACCTGGAACGAACCGCCAGGCAGGATGATCGAGTGCAGGCCCTTGATGCGGTACTTCATTCGCCATGGAGGCTCGAGGTCGGTCACTTCGAACACGAGCTTCTCGCGATGTCCTGCGAGCTCCTCGATTGTTGTGAGCTGCGATCCGATCTCGTTCGGCTCGCCGCGGGTCCACTCGGCGCTGACGTGGCTCGGGTGCCACTCGGTGTAGTGGCCGGCAAGATCGAGCAACCACGACCAGACCTTCTCCGGTGGTGCGTCAACGACGACCGAATCGTCCAGGGCCCGAATCATGACATGCCGCCGCTGGATTGTCCCGGCTGTCCGGCAGGGGATCCGCTGTGATATCGGAAGTCGCAGCGGTCTGAGCCACCGGCCAGTGTTCCTGACCGAGTGAGCACGAGGCCATGGTGGGCTGCGGATCGGATGTCCTGATCGCAGATTGCGGCCTGGCAGAGATCGCTCATGTCAAACGACTGGAAGAACTCGGCGATCACACAGCGGTTCACGTCCATGCCGAACCCGCTCGCCACCGGCACATCCTGCATCTCCCAGTCGGGTTCGGTGTAGTAGACGCGTCGGGCAAGTCGAGAACTCCAGCTGGCCGCGTCCATGGCGTTGCGGTGACGTAGTCGACCCAGCCGATGCAGCGCAGTGCGAGCCGGCATAACCGATGCGAACACGATGTCCGAGATGAGTGCATTGGCCTTGCTCTCGTCGTGTCCGATCTGGTCCAGGGCATGGCGGAGGGCAATGGCGTAGGCTCCGATGCGCAGTAGGTGCCCAGCCCCGAAACCGCTCGGAGGGAGACGTGCTGCTATCGCTGGATAGCTTTCGTCGGCTGCAGTCAGAACCTGCCCGCTGCGATCAAGACCAAGCTCCCGGAGCAACTGGCGACGAGCTATCCGTCGCATCCCTCTTGGGGCCTTCTTGGCTCGGACCTTCGTGTCGTGCTTCTCGCTACGTTCCACAACACCATCGTGTTCGAACGCCGAGTGTCTCACCAGGGCCACAGGTCCCACTCCGTGCGGCTGCCACAGCTGCTCGTGCCCTCATAGTTCTCTGACACCACAGGTCGGGCAGTCGGGTTGTGAACGCAACTCAATCGACGCGACCGACGTCGGAGCCAGGACCTACACCTGTGGAGTAGTCTCCGGCGGAACCGGTTGGGCCATGACCCGGGCCAGCGGTCGAAGTGCCATCCAGCCCTGGTCCATCGGCCGATGCACCCCGGGCACGACGAGATCCGGGAACTCGGAGATGGGCGTGAACCGGACCTTGCCCTTCTGGAGGCCGACGAACGAGCTCGCGGGCTCCTCCGACAGCGCCTGTTCGATCAGGTGCTCGACACACTTCGAGGCGAGACGGGTGGCCTGGATCCGGTCGAACGGGGAGGGATCACCGCCCTGCTGGACATGACCCAGGATGGCGGTGCGCACGTCGAACAGGCCGATGCCTTCGTGTTCGAACAGCGACCGGATGAAGCTCGTGGTGAACACCGGATCGGCCTGCTCACTTCGGATGACGAGGCCGAGCCGTTTGCCGTGGGCGAAGCCGTCCTTCAGCTCGTTGACATCCTTTTCCAGATCGAGCAGCGAGATCCCTTCTTCCGGGAGGTAGACCCGTTCGGCACCGGTGGCCAGACCGCTCATCAGCGCCAGGTAGCCGCAGTCCCGCCCCATTACCTCGACCACAAAGCTTCGTTGGGCGGCGACGGCCGACTGCTTGATCTTGTCGACATCTTGAACGATGCTGTTCAACGCCGTGTCGGCCCCCACGCTCAGCTCGCTGCCGGGCAGATCGTTGTTGATCGAAGCCGGCAGGCAGACGATCGGGAGGGCGAACGACGGGTGAATATCCCGCAACTCGTGCATGAGGTTCGCTGTCTGGTAGGCCGTCCACCCGCCGATCATGAGCAAGCCGTCGATCCGGTGTTTGTCCAGCTGGTGAGCGATCCGTTCCAGTAGTTCCGGGGCCGGCACCTTGCGGCTCGTTCCGAGTTCGGCGCCGCCTTGTGAGACCCAGCCGGTGACGCTCATCCAATCCATCTCTTCGAGCTTGCCGGCGGCCAGGCCCTTGAAGCCGTTGTGGACGCCGAGCATGGTGTGCCCGTGGTCGACCCCGACCCGGACGGCGACCCGGACCGCGGTGTTCATGCCCGGGGCCGGGCCTCCGGCATGGAGCACGGCGAGGCGGAGCCGTCGCTGACCGGGCTCCGGCCCATGGGGTTGGGCCCGGACCATGGTGCGGATCATGCGGAACGAATCCTTGAAGCTGCCGCCCCGCATGTCCATCGCCGTCTCATAGTCCTGCCGGGCGATGACGTCGGCCACCGCCTTGGTCTTGTTGACGCAGTCCATCAACGGGGAACTGATGATCTCGTGGCCTCGGATTCCGATCAACTGGGGCTCGCCGCCCGGTGACATCAGGATCTGCTCCACCGCGGCATAGCCGAGCACGGTGCTGATGTAGCGGTCGAAGGCGCTGGGCGCACCACCCCGTTGCACGTGGCCCAGGCTGGTGACCCGGGTGTCCTCGCCCAGCCGCTCCTCCAGAACCTCCTTCACATGCTGGGCGGTGATGGGATTGCCGTGACGGTCCTGCGCACCTTCGGCCACGATGGCCAGGTTGCGGCGACGTCCGATGGCCCGGCCCGCCTCCATGGCCCGGCACATCGACTCCTCCCAATCATCGGTGTCGGGCGGACTCTCCGGAATCAGCACCCAGTTCGCTCCGGCCGCCACCGCGCTCATCAGCGCCAGGTAGCCGCAATGGCGGCCCATCACCTCGATCACGAACGAACGCTGATGACTCGACGCCGTGCTGTGGATGGCATCGATCGCCTCGGTGATGCGGTGGAGCGCGGTGTCGGCCCCGATCGTCATGTCGGTGCCGAACATGTCGTTGTCGATCGACCCGACCATGCCGACGAGGGTGAGGCGGCGGTGGGCGGCGGCGAGGTCGGGCTCGAGATCGCCCTCGGCCACCAGTTCGTCGAGCAGGGACGGCCATTCCTCGCGGAACAGGTTCGCCCCGGTGAGGCTCCCGTCTCCCCCGATCACCACCAGGGCGTCGATTCCGCGCTCCACGAGATTGCGGGCCGCCTGACGGCGTCCGTCCCGGGAGAAGAACTCGGCACAGCGGGCCGTGCCGAGGACCGTTCCGCCCTGGTGGAGGATCCCGCCGACATCGGTCGACGACAGCTGCTTGATCCGGTCGCCCCCGTCGACAAGTCCCTGCATACCTTCGTAGACGCCGAACACCTCGAGACCGGCGGCAAGTGCGGACCGCACCGTGGCCCGAACCGCGGCATTCATTCCGGCGGCGTCCCCACCACTGGTGAGCACCGCCAGTTTGGTCGGTCGCTGCGGTGTCCTGAGCATCGTTGTCTCCTCGGCATGGTCGATCACCGTCACTCAAAGCGTACGTGGCGGTATCACCGTCGAGGTCGTGTTGTCGACCCGGAACTCGAAGTCCGGCATGTATGAGGTCGACGAGACTGGCGGAGCGGTCGTATGGCGGCGTACGCAGAGGTGCTGTCGACGAAACAGAGAGGCCGCAGGACCGTTGCCGCCGTAGGCTGGGCGCCAGGAGGTCAAAAGATGCAGCTGGAAAGTGTTCCCGTCCACAACCCGGAAGAGCTCAACCTGATCCTCGGTCAGAGTCACTTCATCAAGACGGTCGAAGACGTCCACGAGGTCCTCGCCCAGGCCTCTCCCACCCTCGAGTTCGGGATCGCCTTCTGCGAAGCATCCGGACCACGGTTGATTCGCCGCTCCGGCAACGCAGCCGACCTCGAGGCCCTCGCCGTCGACAATGCCCGGAGCATCGGGGCCGGCCACTCCTTCATCATCTTCCTGCGCAACGGCTTCCCGGTGTCCGTGCTCAACGCCATCAAGCAGGTCCCCGAGGTATGCAGCATCTTCTGCGCAACGGCCAATCCTCTGGAGGTTCTGGTGGCTGCCACCGACGCCGGCCGCGGCATCATCGGGGTCGTCGACGGCGGCTCCCCCCTCGGCGTGGAGACCGACGATGACATCGCAGAGCGCAAGAGCCTTCTCCGCCGGATCGGGTACAAGCTGTGACCGACTCGAAGGCGATCGTCCTGGTACGCCATACCGACAATGACGGCGATGTGCTGACTCCACAAGGCGTGGCCGACGCCGTGGCTATCGGACAGACCCTCGATGGCGGCTTCGACATTGCGGCGTCTTCCGGAGCGCAGCGGGCCACCCAGACGGTGGGCTGCCTGCTGGGTGGGCTCGGAGCGGCCGTCCCGGGCGGAGTCGTCGTGATCGAGGCGCTACGGTCGGCGGTCGAGGATCGTTGGCGGGCCGCCTATGGCACGGCCGGCTCCGGCGATCTTGCATCGCTACGCTCGGCCGACCCTGATCTGGTTGCCACCGACTCAATGAGGTTGGCCGAGGGGCTGCGCTCACTGCTGGCCATGCTGCCGGACGGGGGGCGGGCTCTCGCCGTTGGCCACAGCCCCACCAACGAGGCCGCGGTTCTCGGGCTGACCGGGACGATGATCCCTCCTCTGGGCAAAGGCGAGTATGTCGTCATCGTCGAATCGTCGGCCGGATTCTCGGTGACTCCCCCCGGTCGTCACCACATCAAGCCCCTCCAGTAGGGAGCGGAGCGGCGGCGCCGGCCCGCCGGGCCAGTTAGTCTCAACTCATGGAGATTGTGGACACCAACCCCGATGACCACATCGCGGCCTTTGACGACGCCGAGATTCGAGAGGCGATGACAACACTCGACCGTCTCATCGTCGACGCCCTTCCCGGCCGATGTCGTGACCTTTGGGAGGGCGTGTTCTGGGGAGGCACCGATCAGAGCATCATCGGCTACGGTCACATCCGACAGCCTCGGCCCAGGGGCGACGATGTCGACTGGTTCTTGGTCGGGCTGGCCAAACAGAAACAGACGTACAGCATCTACCTGAATGCCGTGCTCGACGGCCAATATCTGGCTCACGCCTACGCCGACCGATTGGGTAAGGTGAAACTCGGTGCGGCCAACATCGGCTTCCGCAAACTGGCCGATGTGGACCTCGACGTCTTGCGCCAACTTCTGGAACAGGCCCACACCATCACTCCCGGCGACCCGTAGATCAAGGACCCGAGTTCGAGCCCGGCATGACGTTCAACGACCGAGATCCGCTTGCCGTCGACGAGTCATCCGGAGGCGAAGCGGGACGTCAGGCGTCGACTACCCGGTTTCGTTGGATACCCAGATCGATCGTTCCGTCATCGGTTCGGATGGTCGCCTCGACCAGATCGCCGGCGTTGAGATACTCCGACACGGTTTTCTGACTCTCGAGGAACATGGCGTATCTCTCGGCCGGACTCGCCGTGCGGCTCGCTGCCATCACTTCCTTCGACGGAAGGGTGAGGGCAACACCGGACGGCGTTCCGGTGGCGATCATGTCGCCCGGTTTCAGATCGCGAATGTGCGACAGTTCGTTCAGTGTCTCGATCGGTCCGAACACCATGTCCGAAGCCAGCGAGTTCTGGCGTTCTTCGCCGTTGACCTTCAGGGTGAGGCGGAGCTCCCGCCACCGGGCCAGTTCGTCACCGTCGGCCAGCCAGAGCCACGGGCCGGTCGGGCCGAATGTGCGGTAGGACTTGGACTTGTTGAACTGCTCGTGACTGATCTGGACATCGCGTGCGCTGATATCGTTGGTGATCACAAGACCGCAGATCCATTGGCCCAGGTTCTCCTCCGTCGCATCGATGGGTCCGGTGATGTACTGCCCGACGACCAGTGCCAACTCGACTTCGTAGTCGAGCAGTCTCACGTGGGCCGGTTTGACGATGTCATCGGTCGGCCCGCAGATCGACGACGACGCCTTGTGAAAGAACACGTTGAAGGCCACGTGGTCCGGATCACGGCCGATCTCGGCCAGATGGCTCCGATAGTTGGTGGCCTGACAGACGAAGTCGCCGTCTCGGGTGACGGGACTCAGCAGTTCCAGACCGTCCAGGTCCAGCCGCCCGGGGCTGGTGCGACCCTCTCTTGCTGCGTCCAGCACCTCGGCCAGGGTGTCGCCGCTCCGAGCTAGAACGTGTACCTCGTTGCCGTCGACGAGGCCCCAACCGAGTTCACC
>JAHEJM010000076.1:7817-19734 GCA_024638815.1 Acidimicrobiales bacterium
ACCGAGGACGCCCGCAGGGGCGGCCGCTGGGTTTCGTTGACCCGAGACCGGTGGTCGGTGAGGTTCATGGCCATGGCCTCTCTCACCGCAGCGGGTTGACCCGAGGTGCCGGTCACGGCCCTGACCTCGAGCCCCGCCGGGCTGGTCAGGCGGACCTGACCTACACCGTCGGTGCCTTCGGCGGCTTCCACGTCCGACGCGCCGGGTAGTGCTGCCAGCTTCTCGAGATCGGCGTCGGATTCGACCATCAGCCCGAGACCGTCGAAGCTTGCTGTTGCGCTCCTGGTGACGATGACGCACGGTTGCGCGCCCCCCTCGGCGTAGAGGAAGAGCTTGTCGTCGCTGCGCTTCGTGTTGTGCAGCCCGAAGTCGGCGTAGAAGTCGGCCGCTTTCGCCAGGTCGGGCCGGCTGAAGCGCACGTGGGCGATGTCGACGGCCTTGACCAGCGGAGTTTGCGCTCGTGGTAAGAGGTGTTCTGCGTCGAGGAGAGTCACGGGCTGTGGACCTTTCGTGAGTTCTTGGTCTGGAGCGCTGGCGTGGCGCCGAGGTAATGGAGTTCGGCGAACCCGCCGAGTTGAACCTTGCTGGGAGCCACCGCCACCGCCTGGGCGACGAAACGGTCGGGGCGCACGATCAGCACGCAGGTTGTCTCGCCGACAAACGAGGCGAGGACGCCGTCGGAGTCCTTCGGCCAGGCGGGCGTTCCTACCGCGAGCAGGGAGGCGTCGAGCCACCGGAGCAGGGCGAGGTCGTCGGGATGCAGCGCGGCCCGCGGATCGCAACCCACGCCGAGGGCGGCGAAACCCGGGCCGAGCAGGTCATCGAGCAGCCTCTCGCCCCTGCTGGTCTCGAGCTTGGGTTGCACCAGCATCTTCCCGGCGACCTTGACGCCGGCTGCGCCCTGCTTGTCGTCGGGAAGGAGGTTGGACGGGTCGATCATCGGGTCGGGTACCAGGCGTCCCGCCTCCATGAACGTGCGCCAGGGGCCGAGTCGCCAGAGGGTCGTCATGATGCGGTCCCGGACCTTGGCCTTCCGGTCGCTGGTCGGCATGATGGCTCGTCCCAGGCGGACCGCCAGACGGGTGAGCGCCTCGACGCTCTTGCGTCGCTCCACCTCGTAGCTGTCAAGGAGAGCCGGATGGGCCTGATCGTTGCAGACCGCCGCCAGCTTCCACCCCAGGTTGGCGGCGTCGCGGACGCCGCTGTTGAGGCCCTGGCCGGCGAAGGGGGGCATCACGTGGGCTGAGTCGCCGGCCAGGAAGACGCGGCCTCGTTGGAAGGATTGGGCGAACCGGGAGTGGAAGGAATACACGACGCTTCGTTCGATCACCACGTCGGGACTGGTTCCGTATCCTTCCATGAGAGCTCGGACGCTGGGTTCGGAGGCGATCTCCTCGGGATCGTCCCCGGGCATCACGAGGAACTCCCAGCGGCGTCGGTTGTGGGACACCGGCAGGCAGACCGCCGGGCGTTGCGGGTCGCAGTAGAAACGCACGGTCTGGTCGGGGTCGAAGTCGTTTCGCAGGTCGACGACGACCCATCGTTCGTGGAACGTGAACCCGGCGAATTTGATGCCGAGACGTTCACGGATGCGGCTCGACCCGCCGTCACAGGCAACGACGTAGCGGGCCTTCAGGGTTTCCCGCCGGCCGTCGTCGGTGGTGGTGGTGACCACGTCCACGTAGCCCTCGTGACCCATGACGTCGCCGACCTCGATACCGCGTCGCATCGTAACACTGGGCATCCGGGCGACGGCGTTGGCGATCACCGCCTCCAATTCTGGCTGGTGGAACGTGCCGAGCTGGCTGTGGCCGAAACGATAGGTGGCACCGATGATCTTGCCGATCTGCTGACCGGTGCGCCCCAGGTAAAGAACCGGTGTGTCGAGCATCAGGTTGGGCGCCAGTTCGTCGTAGGCCCCGATTTTCTGCAGGAATCGCAGGGTTTCGGCGTCGTAGGCGATGGCCCGGGGGACCGTGAACGGCTCGGTCCGTCGTTCGAGAACCATGGTGTCGACCCCGGCCTGACCGAGTATGGCAGCCAGGGACAGTCCGGTGGGACCGGCGCCGACAACGACGACTTCACAATCGAACTGAGCCCCCAACGGTCGACCTCCTGTACCCCCGGAACGCCTAAACGAGAACGAGTCTTCTTGTTCTTGTCCGCCTCGTCAAGTACGTTCGCCGGAATGGGCGCTCGGACGGCAACGAGAAGCACCGGTCTCGAAGGTGGACGAATCGCGGTCCGAAGAGCCGAATTGCGGCGGCGCGTGCTTGCCGCCAGCCTCGACCTGTTCGGAAGACGGGGGATCGCATCCACCACGATGAGCGAGCTGATCGCAGCCGCCGACACCTCGGCCGGGGCGTTCCATGGTCTGTTCCCAGCAAGGATGCCCTGGTGCAAGCGTTGATCGAGGCGGCGATCGATCCTGTCGCCGATGCGATTGATGAACTCGGCTCGAAGGAGGACAACCCGGTGATGACGCTGGGTCTCGGCCTTCGCACGGCGCTGGCGGTCGCCATGGGCAATACGGACTGGGGGCATTTCGTCGGGCAGTCGACCATGCTCAACCACGCATTCGAGAACGGTTTCCGGCCGCGAGTGACCCGCGACATCCGGCGAGCTCAACGGCAAGGTCGTCTTCCTGCCCGGGACGAACTGGTTGCGGCGGCCCTGATGCTGGGTGCCTTCCAGGCCGGCGTCACCCTTGCCAACCAGGGCCTTTTGACCGATCGGATCGTCTGCGACCTGACGGAACGGACGCTCGTCGCCATTGGTGCCGACGCCGACACGGCCGCAGCGACCGTCGCCACACGGCCGCTTCCCCCGATCACCGTGAGATCAGAGATCGACCTCAACTAGCGCGGCTCCCGTCCCTGCGTTCGGCAGTAACCGAGACGGTCGGCATGCTGCACACCCCCGTTGGTCTCGACCGTGTCAGAACAGGTCTTCGACGTCGTCGGGGACCATGCCGTCGCCGACGGCCTCGTCGGGCTCGAGCAGGTGCTCGGTACCGCCGGCCACGTGGTAGGCCTCGGTCAGCCAGCCCAAGATCTCGTCGTCGATCCGGGCCGCATTGTCGACGTTGATGACGTGGTAGTACTTACCGTGATAGCCGGTGACCTTGCGGGACAGCTTGTCGCTCTCGAGCCGGCGCCGCAGGCTGAACCCGAGAGCGGTCCACCGTTTCATGGCCCGCAGCATGCAGAACACGGGTCCGTTCTTGAACTGGACGCCCATGGCGATGGGATCGACGATCATCTCGCCCTGGGCCTCCAGGTGTGCAACCACCACGTCGAAGATCGGTCGCTCCCACGGTTGGGCCGTCTCGAAGTACTCCGCCACCGTGAGTCCTGGTGCACACACGTGCGACTGTTTGGTCCGGCCGAACTCCCGGTCGCAATCGGGGCACTTCCATCGATCCACAGACCCAGAGTAGAGGTCGGCGGATCGTGAATCGGTTGACTGCACCCCTCCGAATCGATTGGCGACGCCTCGGTGAACCGATTGGCAACGCCGCTCCGAATCGATTGGCGACGCCGTCACCCCGGCACGTACGCTGACCGGTCTGCGCCGACATGCCCTCGCCCGACGGCGATCGGTGCCGTTCGACCATGACCGCTCCGGCCCCGACCTCGACCCCGTCAACCACCGACGATCCTTCCTCCCGGTACGGCTGGATCATCGTGGCCACCGTCTTCGTCATGTTGGCCGTCACCTCCGGTATCGGCTTCTACAACGCATCGGTCATCCTGTCGGCGGCCGTCACCGAGCTCGATGCCTCGGTCGGCTCGGTCTCCGGCGCCACCGGCCTGTTCTTTGCCATCAGCGGACTGAGCGGGTTCCTACTGTCCCGATGGATGGACACCGCCGATCTCCGCTGGTTCTTCGCCGCCGGCGGGATCATCGGCGCCATTGCCCTGTTCGGGCTGCGATGGGTCACCTCGGTCCCCGCCCTCTATGTCTTCTTCGCTGTATTCGGTGTCGGCTTCGGTCTGGCCGGGCTGGTGCCGTCGACCACCCTGGTCACCCGGTGGTTCGACCGCCGCCGCTCGGTCGCCTTGTCGATCGCCTCCACCGGATTGTCGATCGGCGGTATCGCTCTGACCCCCATCGCCGTCTGGGTCATCACCCGGAACGGCCTGTCCAACGCCGGCAACGTGCTGGGCGCCGTCTGGCTGGTCGGCATCGTTCCCATCGCCATGCTCCTGGTTCGGCCCTACCCGCCCACCTCGACCGACGACGAGGTTGCGTCCGAGAGTCTCGATGTCGGATCCGGCGGCCGCCTGGTCGGTGCCGCGACCCCGAAGGTCCAACCCGGAGCCACCTTTGCCATGGCTCGGGGTACTCGGTTCTTTCGAGCGGTGGCGGCGGCCTATGCCCTGATCTTCTTCGGTCAGGTCGGCGGCATCGCCCAGCTGTTCAACATGGTCAGGGAACGAACCGACGAGACCACGGCCGCTACCGCCGTCTCCACCATCGCCTTCGCCTCGGTGGTGGCCCGGCTCATCGGCGGCCTGGTGGTGATGCGTCTCTCGGTCAAGCCGTTCACCGCCGGTATGGCCGCCGTCCAGGCCTGCTCGCTGGTACTGCTGGCGCTGGCCGGTTCGTCCACCGGCCTGATCGCCGGCGCCATCGTCTTCGGCATCGGTATCGGCAACCTGCTGATGCTGCAGCCGTTGCTGTTGGCCGAGGCCTTCGGCGTGGCCAACTACAGCCGGATCTACAGCTTCAGTCAGCTGGCGGCCACCATCGGCGTGGCCACCGGCCCTTTGATGCTGGGCTTGCTGCGGGACGGATTCGACTATCGCATCGCCTTCATGGTGGCCGCCGGTGCCAGCCTGGCCGGCCTCGTCTCGCTTATCATGGCCGGGCCCTCGGAGATCGCTCGCAGTCTCTGGTCAAGCTGACGATCGCAGGACGTGCATGGCGCTGAATGACGCTGCTTCAGCATGTTTAGTTAAGCATTGGCAAAAACATCCATAGGACCGCCACACTCCCAAAACAATCGACTAAAGTGCGGCCGCTTGACGCCAAGCTACTGCCGAACAGCGATAGCTTGGTGCCGTGACCGGTGGCGTCCCGAAATCGGGTGACGGGGATGGGCAGGGTTCCATACTGGTGGAAACCTCCCTCGATGAGTCGAAAGCCCCGTTCGCCGTGCATGAGGCTCGAGTCACCCCATCCGGTTTGGGGCAGTGGGCCGAGAAGCTGGTGGCAACAGTGCCACTCAACCAGGCTGCGCTGGCCGGAGTCGCTCTCGGTGTGCTGTTCCTTGTCGCCATCTTCGCTCTGGCCGGTTTCGACAACGACGATCCCGCCATCGGCTCACCGGGCGCCGACGCCGCCGGGTCCGACGACAGCGGGTCGCGGGGCCAGTTCACCGACGGCGGCCTATTCGCCTCGGAGGCACCGAAGAAACGCTCACGGGCCGCCGGTGCCGCCGGCAAAGAAGCCGCCCTGGCCGAGCAGTCCGATGGTCAGCAGGCACTCGACAGCCTGCCGGCCGGGCCCACGATCAGCCGCGGAGCCGATCTCGACCAGCTCGGACAGACCAACGCCGGTGAGTTCAATGCCGGGGCCACCAACCCCGGCAATACCACGAACGCCGGTAGGGCCGGAGGAGATGGTGAGGGCGTCGACGGCTCCGGGTCGAACCTCGATCCCTTCACCCCCACCACCATCCGTGCCAACGACCCGGGCCGACCTCTTGCCACCACCACGACGCTTCGGCCCACAATCCCCACCAACCCTCCCACAACCCGTCTCACTTCCGCTTCGATCCCGACCGTGGCCCCCAACACGGTCACTTCGCCCACCAACGGTGTTGTGGCCACGTCTCCTCCAACCTCAGCCGGCACCTCGGCGCCGAAACCTCCACTGACCGAGCCTGTGCCCTCGACGACGTCGACCACAGATCCACCCATCGACAACACGCCGCTCATCGCCTCCCCCAGCAGTGGGTCGACGTACCAGCCGAATGCCAGGGTCATGTTCGCCGCCACTGTCGTGGCCGGGGCCGACCAGTACTGTTGGACCTTCTCCGGTGCCGGTGTCGGAGCCTTCACCAGGTGCTCGGGCGGCACCACCTACACGCTCAGTCTTGGTGATCACGACTTCGGATTCGGGTCGGTCACCGTCGTCGGCGAGGCCAAGAGCGGGTCGTCGACGCTCAAGTCGGGCTCGATCACCCTCAATCTGCGTCTCGACCAGGTGTTGAGCCATCCCCGGAACGGAGCGACCCACAAGATCGGTCGAACCATGCGCATCGGCTTCCGTAACGTGTCCGGGGCCGACCAGTACTGCTACCAGCTGCAGCAGTCGGGCCACTACGACCCCGGCGAGGTGTGCATGACCGGCAACGGCGTCACCATCGGTCGGAACGATCCATTGTGGGCCCGACTGGAAGCCGGCTCCCTACAGGTCAGCGGTTGGGTGCTGATCAATGGAACCACCGTCGGGTCACAAACCGTCACCATCACCCTGACCGATTAGCGGGCACCCTCGTCGGACGGCTTCTCGAGCGGCTAGTTGAGCCCACCTTCGGCCACCATGCGTTCCAGGGTCAGCTCCGGATAGTCTTTCAGCACACGGTCCATCCAGTACCGGCTCTCGAAAAGCGCCAGCAGGGTGCCGTCGTCCCGGGCCATCACCGTGACTCCCTGCATGGCGTTGAGCTTGGGGGCGCTGGCCTCGTCGGTACGGCGGGCGATGGTGAACGGGGTTGCGGTCAGCTCCACTTCGGCGCCGAACTCGTCGGTGAACCGATGGGTCGCCACCTCGAACTGCATGGGACCGACCGCCGCCAGCACCGGGGCCTGATCCCCCAGGTCCTGATCGCGGAGCACCTGAACCGTGCCCTCCTCGTCGAGTTGAATCAGCCCCTTGCGGAACTGCTTGAACTTCGAGGTGTCCTTGACCCGGGCCCGCATGAAGTGTTCCGGGGCAAAGGCCGGCAGTTCGGGAAAGCTGGCCGCCTGGTCGACGTACACGGCGTCGCCGACCCGCAGATCGTTGGCGTTGACCAGACCGAGTACGTCGCCGGGAAAGGCTTCATCGGCGGTGTCACGATCCTGACCGAACATGGTCTGGGCGTACTTGGTGGAGAACTGGCGCTCGGTCCGCTCGGCGATGGCGGTGACACCTCGCTCGAACCTCCCGGAGCAGACCCGGACGAAGGCGATGCGATCCCGGTGGGCCTTGTCCATGCCGGCTTGGACCTTGAACACGAGGCCCGAGAACGGGGCGTCGAGAGCTCGTCGGTTGCCGTCGGCCAGCACTCGGGGAGCCGGCGACGGCACAAGGTCGACCACCCCGTCGAGCAGGAAACGCACGCCGAAGTTGGTCAGGGCCGAACCGAAGAACACCGGAGTCGACTCGCCGGCCAGGAAGGTCTTGAGGTCGACATTGCGACCGATCTCGTCCAGCAGCTCCACCTCTTCCGAGGCGTGGGTCCACCACTCACCGTCCCGGGCTTCGGCATCGTCGGCTGCCACCTCCTCCTCGGGGGCGATGGTGGAGCCTCGGGCCGTCCGCTCGAACCGGGTGTAGACACCGGTGCTCCGATGAATCACACCCCGGAAGTCGCCGGGAATGCCCACGGGCCAGGTCATGGGCGTCGGCTCCACCACCAGGGTGCGCTCGATCTCGTCCAACAGCTCGAGCGGGGCCTTGCCCGGCCGGTCCCACTTGTTGATGAAGGTCAGGAACGGGATCTCCCGCTCCCGGCACACCTCGAACAGCTTGAGGGTCTGGGGCTCGATGCCCTTGGCGGCATCCAGCACCATGACCGCGGCGTCGGCCGCCGCCAGCACCCGGTAGGTGTCCTCGGAGAAGTCACGGTGGCCGGGGGTGTCGAGCAGGTTGATGACGCGGTCCCGGTACGGGAACTGCAGGACGGTGGAGGTGATGGAGATGCCCCGCTGCTGCTCCAGGGCCATCCAGTCCGAGGTGGCCGAGCGCCGACCACCGCGAGCCTTGACCGCACCGGCCTCCTTGCCCAGCGCCCCGCCGTAGAGCAGGAACTTCTCGGTCAGGGTGGTCTTGCCGGCGTCGGGGTGGGAGATGATGGCGAATGTCCGTCGCCGGTTGGCCTCGCGCTTGATCAGGCCGCTCTCGGTGCTGTCGCCTGCCGTGGTCACAGCCTTCCAGCCTACTGCCGCCGCCGGTCCGCCGGAGGCGGACCTCCCGTGATTGGTTCCAGGGTTGGTGGTCGGCTGGTTCGGATTTCGGGTCAGTCGTGGGTTCAAGTGTGGAGAGGCGGTATTGCCGGGCGCTGCCCGGCAAACCCGAGTTTGCCTTCGGCAAACGTCGAAGGATCTGCGGTGTCTGATTGGGCGAGTTTGCCGGATGGCAAACTCGGGTTGGACTTGCGAAGCAAGGCCAAACTGCATCATGGCTCTGGCTTCGATCAGTAATGCTCGTTTCATCCACGGTGCGAACCCCCGGGCTTTGACCGACATGTCGATGTCTTGCCGGGCGTTGAGTGGGGGAGTTTGCCGACGGCAAACTCGAGTTGGACTTGCGAAGCAAGGCCATACGGTGTTGGGGTCCAAGTGCCGTTCCAAGAAGTTCTCCAAGATGCGCTGTCCGATGACCAGGTTGACCAGCGGGGTGGTGGTGGCCGACCCGGGGGCTTCGGCCCCGCCGACAATGAGGCCAACGAGGGCTTGACCCCTGCGCCGGCCGGTGGTGTCGGCTTTGCCGTCGTCTTCGGATTGTTGGCGGAACAGGCGCTGCATCTCATCACCCAGCGCGGTGCCGACCGCAGCGGCTGACAGCGGGTCGAGGTGGAACCGGCCATCAATGGAGCCGTCGGTGTTGGTGTTCCAGGTTCAGGAGGTCTTGTTGACCTGCTTTGTCACCTCGTCGCTGGTGGTGTGGTTGATCAACCACACGGTGACCCGGTTGGTGAACTCCACAAAGTCATGATCCCGAGCGGGCGGCCACCAGTTGGTCCTGGGACGCCAGCAGGGCGTCTCGCCGGTGGGGTTTGTCCAGTGATTTCAGCCCTCGCAGGTGTCGCAGGGTCAACACACCGTCGGCGGCCGCTTGGGCGAACAGCGGGAACTGGTTGAGCCATTGCCCGGTGCGGGCGGTGGTCTGGATCTCCCGGGCCGGCGCCCCGGTTTCGGCCGCCACCACTTGTGAGGCGGTTCGGAAACCCGAGCTCTCGCAGCACGCCCGGCACCTCAGAAGCAGTGTCGGCCGCAGCGAGGACGTCTGCCCGGGCGGCGTCGATCCGGGCCGACAACGTTTGCAGTTGGCAGGCTCGGTCCAGCAGCTCGGCCATAGGGAGGTAGTCGAGGTTGGTTGCCGATATCGCATCGGCAGCGGTCGCCATCAGCGTCAGATTGTCGCTGTGTGGTTCTTTTGGCGACTCGCCGTCGGTCATGCCTCTATTATAGCAAACGTATGTTCGATACACAGACTGTTACGGCAACCCTTTGCGGATGGATCTACCAGGTCACGCTCGGTGAAGTGTGGGCGTCTCCTGCGGGGCAGGTCAAGGTCTTAACCGGGTTTCGGCTCTGCCGAAACGTCGTCCGCTTGGACCTCTGCGGTGGTGTCGGCGTTGTGGAGATCAATGCCGGACCCGCGGGGCAGGCGCTGACGAGCTGCGCTACAAGGTCTTCAGGTTGAAGATGGAGCAGGTCGAGACGACCGGCGCGAACACGATCCTGTCGATCTGCTCAAATTGCCGCCAGAGCTTCAACTATTCCGCCAGTCATCACGACTGGGACCCGCAGATCGAGAGCTTGCTGGAGCTGGTGGCAAATGGAATCGTCGAAGACGACTGACCTCCCGACGCGGACCGCACGGTGGTGTGGGTGTTGGCGGACCGCGGAATCGCGCGCTGGCGGCCACGAATGACTGCGCGTTGGTGGCCAGGACGGTCACGGAACGCGAGCGGCGTCCTGGCCTCGTCGTCTGGAGAGTGCCGGTCTCGTGCAGGTGGGAGGCGGCGATAGCGGAGACTTGGCCTTGGCACTACCAAGCACTCGATCACGTGCATATCGCCGGTTGCCGATTACCCGATGGACCGGTGTGGTCCACGCTTCACGTAGCTGTCGGGCTTGAGCCATGCCGTCCTCGTCGCTAGGTGGTCGCAACCTGAGCAACGGCCGATGCGTCGCTGGTGATGCGGCCGTCGAGCATGTGGAGGATGCGGTCGGCTCGAGACGAGACCGTCGGGTCATGCGTGACGACGACCAGGGTGACGCCCTGTTCGCGCTGAAGCTGCTCGAGGAGATCCATCACCTGGCTCGCGGTCTGTGAGTCGAGCCGGCCGGTGGGCTCATCTGCCAACACGATTGGGGCGTCGTTGGCCAAGGCCCGAGCAATGGCGACCCGTTGCCGTTCACCCCCCGAGAGCTTCGGCGGTCGCTCATCAGCCCGACCGGTCAGGCCGACGAGCTCGAGCAACTCCCGAGCCCGCTGCCGCCGCTTGCGCTGAGAGCCCAGACGCCCGAACATCGACACCTCCACGTTCTCGGTGGCGGTCAGGGTGGGAAGGAGGTTGTCGAGCTGGAAGACCAGACCGACGTCCTCTCGTCTGAAGTGGTCGAGATCCCGACGCCGAGTCAGATCATGGCCGGCCACCTCGATCGAGCCTTCGTCCGGGCGGTCGAGTGCAGCGATCATGTTCAGCAACGTCGACTTTCCGCAACCCGAGGGTCCGACGACGGCGACGAACTCGCCTGCATCGATGTCGACGTCGACGCCATCGAGAGCCAGGAGGCGTCCCTCCTCGTAAGTCTTGGCAACTCCCCGGAGCTGGATGATCGGCTGATCACTCATAGCGAAGTGCTTCCACTGGGAGCAACCGGCTGGCCCGAACCGCCGGGTAGATGGCTCCGGCTACGCCAACGACTACGCCGACCAGCGTGGCCTGCACGAACACGCTCGGCGGATAGGCCGGCACCACCAGCCCCCTTGCGGCCGGAACCTGGATGACCAACCGGGAGAGCGCGACACCGAGGCCAACACCGACAACCACCGCACCGAGACAGAGCAGCAGCGATTCCAGTACGACCATCCGGAGGACGCGGCCGCCCGACCAACCGACGGCCCGCAGGACGCCGATCTCCCTCGTTCGCTCGAAGATCGACATCACCATCGTGTTCATGACCCCGATCCCCCCAATAACGACGGCCAATAGGGAGATGGCCACGTTGGCACCGTTGACGAGAACGAAGCCCTGGTCGACCTTGCCGTACTCCTCCGCGTTCGAGATCGAGACGACTCCGGCCACGTTCTGCTCCACTCGACCGGCGACCACCGCGGCATCGGCGCCAGACTCGGCGTAGACGTAGGCGATCGTCACGAAACCCGGACGAGCGGCCACCTCCTGCACGGTGTTGAGATCGGCAAACGCGCCCCCGTTCTCCCACAACACCTCCGATCGGAACACCCCGATGACTGTGAAGGAACGGCCACTGATCTCTGTCTGGGAACCCACCGTCACCCCGAGATCGGTGGCCGCCGACTCCCCGATCACGATCTTGTCCGAGCCGTCACCGGCCTCCCGTAGCCGCCCCTCCACCAGAACCGGCGGGTGCGCGGCCAACGCATCGTCCTCCACACCCATCAGAAAGAAGAACGGATTCGATCCCGCCGTGGTGACATGAAGAAAGGCGCCCTGGACCTCAGCCACGCCCTCGACCCGGGCGACATCGGCCAATCGCTCCTCGGCGACCACCGAGAACCCCAGATCTGCCGCACCCTCCTGGGCCACGACGAAGTCGGCCCCACCCGAACGAACGAAGGCTCCCGCAGTGTCCCGAAGACCGGCCGTGATAGCCCCGAGAGCCACCACCGTGGCGATACCCAGCGTGATGCCAACCAGCGTCAGGACAGCCCGAACCGGCTGGCGAACCAGATTCTTGGCGATCAAGCCGACAAACGACACGAGAGC
>JAHEJM010000077.1 GCA_024638815.1 Acidimicrobiales bacterium
CGACGTGAAGATCGACGACGCCACCACCGACGATGTGAAGATCGACGACGCCACCACCGACGATGTGAAGATCGACGACGCCACCACCGACGATGTGAAGATCGACACCGAGGATCCCGGTGGCGAGGCCGAGGCCGAGGTCCGCCCCCGTCGTCGCAATGACTCGCCCTACGACCGCCCGGGCAAGTGGTACGTGATCCACACCCAGTCCGGTTATGAGAACAAGGTGCGCAGCAACCTGCTGGCCCGAACCCAGTCCATGAACATGGAGGAGCGCATCTTCGAGGTGGTCATTCCCCTCGAGGACGTCGTCGAGTTCAAGAACGGCAAAAAGGTCATCGTTCAGAAGAAGGTGTTCCCCGGCTACCTGCTGTGCCGCATGCACCTCGACGACGACTCGTGGTTCGTGGTCCGCAATACCCCGGGCGTTACTGGGTTCATCGGTGCCGGCAACAAACCATCACCCCTTCCCCGCAAGGATGTCGAGAACTTCCTGGCCATCAAGGAGGACGGCGACGAGCCGAGCCGCAAGGGTCGGCCCCGTCTGGAGTACTCGATGGGTGAGACCGTCCGTGTCAAGGAAGGGCCGTTCGCCGACTTCCAAGGCGAGATCGTCGAGATCAACGAGGATCAGCTCCGGCTCAAGGTGCTGGTCAACATCTTCGGTCGGGAGACCCCGGTCGAGCTGCAGTTCGCCGAGGTGGCAAAGATCTAGTGTTCGGCGCAGAGCGCCTCACCGCAACTCTTCGAGTTGCTTCGAGTTTGGCCTCCGGCCAAACATCGCCGAAACGTGTCGTGAATGTGAACCCCCAAGAAACCGCCCCCCGAGGTTGATGCCGGCCCGAAGATCCCGGCACACTTCCATGTTGCCGTCTTTCAGCCGTTCTTTGCCTGCGCCCGGCGACGACCACGCCCGGCGGCGGCACCCACGTCACAACCGTCCACACAACCCAGAGAAACCCGATGGCCAAGAAGCAAGTACTAGCGGTGGTAAAAATTCAGATTCCGGCGGGCCAGGCGTCGCCCGCGCCGCCGGTGGGTACCGCCCTCGGTCCCTACGGCCTGCAGATCATGGACTTCTGCAAGGAGTACAACGCCCGTACCGAGGCCCAGCGGGGCCAGATCGTACCGGTCGAGATCACCATCTTCGAGGACCGCACCTTCAGCTTCGTCCTCAAGACCCCGCCCACGGCTGAGCTCATCAAGAAGGCGGCCAAGATCAACAAGGGGGCCAGCGATCCGCTGCGGGATCGGGCCGGCACCATCACCGAAGCCCAGCTCACCGAGATCGCCGAGACAAAGATGCCTGACCTCAATGCCTATGACATCGAGGCGGCCAAGAAGCAGGTCGCCGGTACCGCCCGACAGATGGGCGTCGCCGTCCGCCGCTGACGTCGTTTGCGGCCTTCGGCCGCGGCACTCACCGAGTTTCGGCAAGGCCGAAACTCCCAATCAGAACACCTGTCTCGTTGTTGGCGGGGCCGATCACTTGCGGCGCTGGCTAGATTGAAGTGTCAACAAGTCCACTCAGGATCACCTCGCCTGGTGGCCCGAGAGCGTGGGACGGTCCACCCTCGGTTACAAGAAGGGAGCCAGACATGGCGAAAGGTAAGCGTTACCACGACGGCACGAAACGGTTCGATCGTGATCATCTCCATGGTCCGATCGAGGCCATCGATCTGATCAAGTCGTTGGCCAACGCCAAGTTCGACGAGTCGATCGACGTCGCCTTTGTCCTCGGGGTCGATCCCCGCAAGGCCGATCAGATCGTGCGGGGCACCGTCGCCCTTCCCGCCGGCACCGGGAAGGACATCCGAGTCGCCGTTTTCGCCACCGGCGAAGCCGCTACCGCGGCCACGGCGGCCGGTGCCGACCTGGTTGGTGGGGAGGAGCTGGTGGCCGAGGTCGAGGGCGGCATGCTCGACTTCGATTTGGCCATTGCCACGCCCGAACTCATGCCTCAGGTTGGCAAGCTGGGTCGGGTGCTCGGGCCACGGGGTCTCATGCCCAACCCCAAGACCGGCACCGTCACCCCCGATCCGGCCAAGGCGGTGGAGCAGTTCAAGGGCGGAACCGTCGAATACCGCACCGATCGTCATGGCAATGTGCACGTCTCGGTGGGTAAGGCCAGTTTCGACGTCGATGGCCTCAAAGAGAACATGGCCGCACTCGTCGACGAACTCAACCGGGCCAAGCCGGCGTCGGCCAAGGGCCGCTATATCAAGAAGGTCACACTGTCGTCGACCATGGGACCGGGGGTCAAGATCGACCCGTCCCGGTTGGAAGAGATCGCGGTCCCCGTTTGACCCAGCCCGACGCGAGCCCCTTCGCCGTCGAGGTGTTGCGGGGTGACCGGGTCGAGAGCAGCCATCTGGTCGATGCCGTGGTCATGGCGTGGGCCGATGACGGCCCTGAGGTGGTCGAGGCATGGGGTGACCCCGATCGTTTGATCATGGCCCGTTCGGCGGCCAAGCCGCTGCAGGCCATGCCCTTGATCACCACCGGGGCGGCCAAGGTCTTCGGACTGAATGACGTCGAGCTGGCCCTGGCCTGCGCGTCGCATAATGGCGAGAAGGCCCAGGTCGACCGGGTCGACGCCTGGGTGCACCGCATCGGCTGCACCGTGGCCGACCTCGAATGCGGTTCCCAGCACCCGAGCCCGGACTGGGCCAAGGCCGAGTTGTGGGCGTCGGGGGCCAAGTCGACCGCGCTTCACAACAACTGCTCGGGCAAACACACCGGGTTCCTCACCGTGTGCCGTCATCTCGGCATTGACCCCGCCGGCTATCACGCTTTCGCCCACCCGCTCCAGGCCGATCACGTCACTCCGGCGGTGGCCGAGCTGTGCGCCGTCGACGTGTCGGATCAGGCCCCGGCAATCGACGGCTGCGGTATCCCGGTGTGGTCGATGCCGCTACGGGCACTGGCTCGAGGCTGGCTCGCATTGTCCCGACACCGGGCCGGGCGCATCCTGCTGCGGGCCATGGTGGATCAGCCCTACTTCGTCGCCGGCACCGACCGGGCCTGTACCAGGATCATGAGCACCATCATGAGCGAGGCCGCAGTCCCGGTGGCGGTCAAGGTCGGGGCCGAAGGAGTGTATGGAGCCGTGGTGCTCGGCCCCGACGGCGACCGAGCCGGGCCGGCCGTAGCGGTGAAGGTGCACGACGGGGCGACCCGGGCGGCCGAGGTCGCTGTCGAGTGGATCCTCCACCGGTTGGGTGTGCACGAGCCCGGGCCTCACCGCATCACCAACCACGCCGGAACCGAGGTCGGAGCCATGCAGGTGATCGAGTCACCCCCGGCACGGTCGGACCATGCAGAGCCCGAGCAGGCCGAGCCGTTGCTTGCCGATTCGGGGCGTGGCATCGGTTCCGATGGTGGGTAGCCTGGTCGGCTGGTGATTCCCGCACCGCACGGTGCGGGATGATGACAATCGAATCCCTCTCGCCCGAGACCTCAGGTCGCGGTTGGGACAGCCGGTGAACTTGTTTGCCGGAGGCTCGGCCGACGTAATCCCTGGACTAGGCGATCCTGCTTCTCCAACACCTCCACCCGGCGGTGATTGGTCGGCTGATCGGCGATCGGGGCGTCGACAGCCATCGGACCAATCACCATTCGATTCCAACGAGTAACCGAGTGACAGAGAGGAGGTGTGATGGACAACCCAGAATCAACACGGGAGCCGCGACCGGAAAAGGTCGCCGTGGTGGCCGAGGTCAAGGAGCGACTGGAGACGGCGACGTCGGTGGTCGTAACCGAGTACCGGGGTCTCACCGTGGCCCAGTTGCAACAGCTGCGGGGCGCGCTGCGCCCGGCCGGTGGTCGATACAAGGTGTACAAGAACACCCTGGTCCGCCGAGCGGCCGATGAAGCCGGCATGGATCTCGAAGAGCATCTGACCGGTCCGACGGCACTGGCCTTCGCCGAACCGGTCGGCGACGACGAGCGTGGCGATGTGGTCACCGTGGCCAAGGTGCTGCGTGACTTCGCCAAGGCTCATCCCGACTTCGTGATCAAGGGAGGCTTGTTCGACGGACAGCCAATCGATGCCGACGGCATCCGAGCACTGGCCGACATCGAGCCACGCGAGGTACTGCTGGCGAGACTGGCCGGCGCCATTGCTGCGCCAATGCAGCAGTTCGCCGGTCTCCTGCAGGCCCTGCCCCGCGATTTCGCCTACGGGCTCCAAGCACTGATTGACAAGGGCGGCGCCGGCGAGGTCAGCGAACCCGCCGCCGATACCGCGTCCGAATCCACCCCTGAAGAACCAACCGATGCCGCCGAGGCCGGCGAGGTCAGCGAAGCCGCTGACGCCGAGTCCAGCGATGACGCTGCGGCCCCCGATACCGAAGAAGCCGGAGAAGAAGAATGAACAAGGAAGAAATCCTCGATGCCATTGCGTCCATGAGCGTGCTCGAACTGTCCGAGCTGCTCAAGGACTTCGAAGAGAAGTTCGGCGTCACCGCCGCTGCCCCTGTTGCCGTGGCCGCCGGCCCGGCCGCCGCCGCCGCCGAGGAGGTCGAAGAGAAGACCGACTTCGACGTCGTGCTCACCGGAGTCGGCGACAAGAAGATTCAGGTCATCAAGGCCGTGCGTGAGCTCACCGGCTTGGGCCTCAAGGAGGCCAAGGAGCTGGTGGAGAGCGCCCCGAAACCGGTGCTGGAAGGAGCCAAGAAGGACGACGCCGATGCGGCCAAGGCCAAGATCGAAGATGCCGGCGGCTCCGTCGAGTTGAAGTAGTCGTTCTCGACGATCATCGATCCGGGTCGGCCGGGAACGGCGCCCGGACAACAGAGTTATCCACGTGGGCCCCCACCGGGGGCCCACGTGCTCTTTTCAACCAGTTCGGGAGGTATGGGTCGTCGGGCGCTCAAAGTTGGCGACGTGTGCCCGCTGCCGCATGTCCCTAGCGTTATCGGTGTGATCGAATCGGTGTCGCTCGTTCAGGTTCTGGCCTCGCTGGTGTTGGTCGTCATGGCCGTGGCCGCCGGCGCGGTGATGGGGCTGGGATTGACCCGCCAACTTCTGATCGCCTCATTGCGGGCCGCCATCCAGCTGCTGGCGGTCGGGCTGATCCTGGGCACCATCGTGTCGGCCGACTCCGCCCTGATACTGGCCTGGCTTTGGGTCGGGGCCATGGTCGTCATCACCGCGGCGGTGGCTCGGCGCCGGGCCCCCGACCTGCCCGGAGCATCGCAGGTAGCGGCGGTGGCCGTGGCCGCCACGGTGTCGATCTGCCTGCTGATCGTGTTCGGGCTCGGCATCATCGACTACCGACCCATCAACCTCATCGTCATCGCCGGGATCACCATCGGCAACACATTGCCCAGCCTGGTCCTTGGAGCCAAGCAGGTCACGGCGGCGGCCACCGATCAGCGAGGTCAGATCGAGGCGCTGATGGCGTGCGGCATGTCGATCGCTCAGATCGTCCGCAATGCCGGCGCACCCATCGCCCGCACGGCGATGGTGCCCCAGATCGAGAGGACGAATGTGGTGGGGTTGATTGCGCTGCCGGGCGCCATGACCGGGCTACTCCTCGGTGGGGTGGACCCTGTCGATGCGGTGCTCGTTCAGCTGATGGTGATGTATCTCGTGCTGGGGGCGGTCTCGCTGTCGGTCATCACCACCGTGGTCATGGGTATCCGCGGCCTGTTCACTCCGTCCTTCACACTGATCTCCGTCCAGCCCTCGCCCCCGGGCGAACCTGGGTGACGGCCGTCGAGACCGGCCGCTGTCACCCACGAAGGCCCAGGCACCGATTGGCCCGATAGGTCGTCGGTTGGCCCCGACCGGCTACAGTGGCCGGGCGATCAGGAGCGTACGGTGTTGGCCGCCGACTTGATTCGACAAGAACCTTGACCTCGCGACCAAAAACCCATAGTATTTGCCGCATTCCGGGAAATCCGGTTGTTGGTTGTGATCGCGCGGATATCCTTGTAAAGCCGTGCTTGCTCGCTCGTCCTTACTCACCGCCGGTTTTCGGTTTTTGATTCGGCGCGTGCAAGCACCTGCCCATGCTGTTCGTACTCCTGCCGAGCAGCTCCGTGCTCAACATGTTGGTGGTGCCCCTTGCCTGCACGTACTGTCGCTCGCGATCGTTTCTCCTTCGGCAATCTCTCCGAAGCACTCGAGCTTCCCGATCTGATCGCCGTCCAAAGGGACTCGTTCCGCTGGTTCCTTGAACAAGGTCTGGCCGATGCCTTCGCCGACATCAGCCCGATCAAGGACTTCACCGAGACGCTGCAGCTCGAGCTGGAGTTCGATCCCTTCGACGAGGACCTGAAGCCCTACCCCAAGTTTTCGGTCGAGGAATGCAAAGAGAAGGACATGACCTACTCGGCCCCCATCTTCGTGCGGGCCCGGTTCATCAACGCCCAGACCGGCGAAATCAAGGAGCAGACCGTCTTCCTCGGTGACTTCCCGATGATGACCGACAAGGGCACCTTCATCATCAACGGCACCGAGCGTGTGGTCGTCTCCCAGCTGGTCCGTTCTCCCGGCGTCATCTTCCAGCCCGGTGAGCGGTTCCGGCTTCGTAACCTGGCCAAACACCAGATGGTCACCGGCACCATCCACCCCTACCGGGGTGAATGGATCGAGTTCGACGTCGAGCAGAAGCCGGGCAAGGATCCCACCGCCGGCGTCCGGGTTGCCCGCAAGCGCCGCCTGTCACTGTTCACCATGCTTCGCGCCCTGGGCTACGACGAGGAGAACGCCCCCGGCTTCCTCGAGGCTTTCGTCCGCCACTTCGAGTTCCTCGAAGGCCAGTGGGAGAAGGATCGGGAAATCGCCCCCACTCAGGACGAGGCCCTCGTCGAGATCTACAAGCGGGCCCGTCCTGGTGAGCCTCCCACCCTGGAAGCGGCACGCACCTATCTGCGGAACGCCTTCTTCGAGAACCGACGCTACGACCTGTCCCGGGTCGGTCGCTACAAGCTGAATCGCAAGCTCGGCCCCGAGATCGACAAGCTGGAGAAGATGTTCCCCATGCTCGATATCGATCGGCCGGAGTCCGACCAGCCGGTGCTGAGCCGATGCGAAGTGTTGGCTTCGGCCACCTACCTGCTGCACCTGATGATCGCCGAGCCCGGGTACCGGCTCGACGACCAGGATCACTTCGCCAACCGCCGGGTCCGCTCGGTCGGCGAGCTCATCCAGAACCAGGTCCGCATCGGTCTGTCCCGCATGGAGCGGGTTGTGCGGGAGCGCATGACCACCCAGGATGTCGAGGCCATCACCCCCCAGACGCTGATCAACATCCGGCCCGTGGTGGCCGCCATCAAGGAGTTCTTCGGAACCTCCCAGCTCTCGCAGTTCATGGATCAGGTCAACCCCCTGTCCGGTCTGACCCACCGTCGGCGCCTGTCGGCGCTCGGTCCCGGTGGTCTGAGCCGGGAGCGGGCCGGGTTCGAGGTCCGGGACGTGCACTTCTCCCATTACGGCCGGATGTGCCCCATCGAGACCCCGGAGGGTCCGAACATCGGCCTCATCGGCTACCTCTCCAGCTACGCCCGAGTGAACGAGTTCGGCTTCCTGGAGACGCCGTACCGAAAGGTCATCGACGGTCGGGTCACCGACGAGGTGGTCTACCTCACCGCCGATGAGGAGGAGGAGTATGTCGTCGCCCAGGCCAACGCCAAGCTCAACTCCGAAGGCACCTTCGTGGAGGACCGGGTACTGGCTCGGCGTTCGCCCCAGGCCGCCTCGCTTCGAGACCTGAAACTCCAGCTGGAGCGAGATGTCTTCTTCGGTGCCACCACCGAGATCTCCCAGGTCCCGGCGGACGAGGTCCAGATGATGGACGTGTCGCCCAAGCAGATCGTGTCCATCGGCACCGGCCTCATCCCGTTCCTGGAGCATGATGACGCCAACCGGGCCCTGATGGGGGCCAACATGCAGCGTCAGGCCGTACCTCTGATCACGGCCGAGGCCCCCTACATCGGCACCGGCATCGAGCGCCGGGCCGCCTCCGACGCCGCCGACACCCTGGTGGCCGAGGACGATGGTGTGGTGATCGAGGTCGACGGCCGCACCCTGGTGGTCGACTACAAGTCTCAGGGCCGCAAGGTGTATCGCCTGCTGAAGTTCGCCCGATCCAATCAGGACACCTGCATCAACCAGAAGCCCCGGGTGGCCGCCGGCGACAAGTTCTCCGCCGGCGGACTGCTGGCTGACGGGCCCTCCACCGACAATGGTGAGTTGGCCCTGGGCAAGAACCTGGTGGTGGCCTTCATGCCCTGGGAGGGCTACAACTTCGAGGACGCCATCATCCTCTCCGACCGCCTGGCCCGGGACGATGTGCTGACCTCGATCCACATCAAGGAACACGAGATCGATGCTCGGGACACCAAGTTGGGTCCGGAGGAGATCACCCGGGACATCCCCAACCTGGCCGATGACATCCTGGCCGATCTCGACGAGCGGGGCATCGTCCGGGTCGGGGCCGATGTCGGTCCCGGTGACGTGCTGGTGGGCAAGGTCACGCCCAAGGGCGAGACCGAGCTGACACCCGAGGAACGGCTGCTACGGGCCATCTTCGGCGAGAAGGCCCGCGAGGTTCGCGACACGTCGCTCAAGGTTCCCCACGGCGAGACCGGCAAGGTCATCGACGTCAAGGTGTTCAACCGGGACGACAGCCATGAACTGCCCCCCGGGGTCAACCAGCTGGTCCGGGTCTATGTGGCTCAGAAGCGCAAGATCTCGGTGGGCGACAAGCTGGCCGGGCGCCACGGCAACAAGGGCGTGATCTCCAGGGTCCTCCCGGTCGAGGACATGCCCTACCTGCCCGACGGAACCCCCGTCGACATCATTCTCAACCCGCTCGGTGTGCCATCACGTATGAACGTGGGTCAGGTGCTGGAGTCCCATCTCGGCTATGCCGCTCGCTGGGGCTGGAGCATCGGCGGCGAGCAGGTCGGTGAGGCCCCGGTTCGGGGTACCGAGAACAAGACCCGTCCCTTCACCACCCCGTCCACACTGGTTTCGACGCCGGTGTTCGACGGTGCCAAATGGGATGAGGTGGAGATGGCGGGCACCAAGCCGACCATCAAGTCCATCTTCGAGAACCTCAATGCCGAGACCGCCGATGGTGAGCGCCTGATCGGCGCCGACGGCAAGGCTGTGCTCTACGACGGCCGCACCGGTCAGGCCTTCGACAATCCGGTGATGGTCGGAGTGATGTACATCCTGAAGCTGTCACACCTGGTGGACGACAAGATCCACGCCCGCTCCACCGGTCCGTACTCCATGATCACCCAGCAGCCGCTCGGCGGAAAGGCCCAGTTCGGGGGCCAGCGCTTCGGCGAGATGGAGGTGTGGGCTCTGGAGGCCTACGGCGCCGCCTACTGCCTCCAGGAGCTGTTGACCATCAAGTCCGACGATGTCCTGGGCCGGGTCAAGGTCTACGAGGCCATCGTCAAAGGTGAGAACATCCCCGAACCCGGCATCCCCGAGAGCTTCAAGGTACTCATCAAGGAGATGCAGGCCCTCTGCCTCAACGTCGAGGTGCTGGCCGAGGACGGCAAGGAGATCGAGATGCGGGAGCTCGACGACGAGCTGTTCCGCACCGCCGAGGAACTCGGCATCGACCTGAGCCGCCCCGAACGAGGATCCGACGAAGACGACGCCGCCCGGGCCGCCGGCGCTCGCCGCTGATTGCTGAGAGAGATCTAGAGAGGTTTATACATGCTGGACGTTAACGATTTTGATCAGCTGAAGATCGGCCTGGCCACGGCGGGCTCCATCCGTACCTGGTCCAACGGCGAGGTCAAAAAGCCGGAGACCATCAACTACCGCACGCTCAAGCCGGAGAAGGACGGGCTGTTCTGCGAGAAGATCTTCGGTCCGACCAAGGACTGGGAGTGCGCTTGTGGCAAGTACAAGCGGGTCCGGTTCAAGGGCATCATCTGTGAGCGGTGCGGGGTCGAGGTCACCCGTTCCAAGGTCCGCCGGGAGCGTATGGGTCATATCGAGCTGGCCGCCCCCTGCGTGCACATCTGGTACCTGCGGGGAACCCGGTCGTGGCTGGCCTACCTGCTCATGGGCACCGAGCCCCGTGAGGAGCTGAAGGCCAAGCAGCTGGAGAAAGTCATCTACTTCGCCGCCAACCTGGTCACCTGGGTCGACGAGGAGAAGCGTGATGCCGATCTGACCAACCTCGAAGCCGAGGTGCTGGAGGAGAAGGAGGCCATCAACAAGGAAATGGAACTCCGGCTGGCCGAGCAGCACGAGGACCTCGAGGCCGAGCTGAAGCAGATGGAGGACGACGGGGCCAAGGACACAGAGATCCGGGCCCGGCAGCGTGCCTTCGACAAAGAGCTGGCCATGACCCGCGAGCAGTACGAGATGGAACTCGACGTGCTCGATCGGGCGTGGGAGGAGTTCAAGGACCTCTTCGCCCGCAAGATCGTCGAGGACGAGTTGTTGTGGCGTGAGATGGCCGACCGCTTCGGCGACTACTTCGAAGGCGGCATGGGGGCCGACGCAATCGCCCAGCTCATCGAGCGCATCGACTTCGACGAGGAGGAGGGGAAACTCCGTCTCGCCATCGACGCTCCCGGTGATATGAAGCCCCTGTCGGCTCAGCGCAAGCAGAAGGCCATCAAGCGGCTGAAGATCGTGGCCGCCTTCAACAAGCGGGACGAGAACGGCAACCGTCAGAACGATCCCCGGGCCATGATTCTCGATGTGGTGCCGGTGATTCCGCCCGAACTGCGGCCCATGGTCCAGCTCGACGGTGGTCGGTTCGCCACCTCCGATCTGAACGACCTGTATCGCCGGGTCATCAACCGGAACAACCGGCTCAAGCGTCTGCTCGATCTCGGCGCTCCCGAGATCATCGTCAACAACGAAAAGCGCATGCTGCAGGAGGCGGTCGACGCTCTGTTCGACAACGGTCGTCGCGGCCGGCCCGTGACCGGGCCCGGTTCCCGTCCGCTCAAGTCGCTGTCCGACATGCTGAAGGGCAAGCAGGGTCGTTTCCGCCAGAACCTGCTGGGCAAGCGGGTTGACTACTCGGGCCGCTCGGTCATCGTGGTCGGTCCGACCCTGAAGTTCCACCAGTGCGGCCTGCCCAAGATCATGGCCCTCGAGCTGTTCAAGCCCTTCGTGATGAAGAAGCTGGTCGATGAGCAGCTGGCTCAGAACATCAAGTCGGCCAAACGTATGGTCGAGCGTCGACGCCCCCAGGTGTGGGAGGTGTTGGAGGATGTCATCCAGGAGCACCCGGTCATGTTGAACCGCGCTCCCACCCTTCACCGTCTGGGTATCCAGGCCTTCGAGCCCGTGCTGGTGGAGGGTAAGGCCATCCAGATCCACCCCCTGGTCTGCACGGCGTTCAACGCCGACTTCGACGGTGACCAGATGGCGGTCCACCTGCCCCTGTCGGCCGAGGCCCAGGCTGAGGCCCGGGTGCTGATGCTGAGCGCCAACAATGTGCTGTCGCCGGCCCACGGTCGCCCGCTGGTCACCCCGACCCAGGACATGGTCATCGGCTGTTTCTACCTGACCGAAATGGTCGAAGAGGAAAAGGGCGGGGGTACCTACCGCAACGTGGCCGATGCCGAGCGGGCCTACGAGGCCGGAGCCATCGACCTCCACGGTCCCATCAACTTCCGTGACCCCGATCTGCTGATCTCGCCCTCCAACGGTGAGGCGGCCCAGTACGAGCCGACCACGGTCGGTCGGGTGCTGTTCAACGAGGCCCTGCCCGAGGGATTCCCCTTCATCAACAAGGTGGTGAAGAAGCGCGACATCGGCGAGATCGTCGATCTGCTCGCCTCCAACTACCCGAAGGCCGAGGTCAGCGCCAGCCTGGACCGCATCAAGGGCCTGGCTTTCCACTATGCGGCCAAGTCGGGTCTGACCGTGTCGATAGACGATGTCCAGACCCCGCCGTCGAAGAAGGAGATCCTCGACCGCTACGAGGCCGAGGCCGAGAAGATCGAAGGCCAGTTCCGCAAGGGCATCATCACCGATGGTGAGCGGCGCCAGAAGGAAGTGGAGATCTGGACCTCGGCCACCGATGAGGTGCGGGAGGCCATGGAGACCAATCTCCGGTCACAGCAGTTCAACCCCATCGACATGATGGTGGGGTCGGGAGCCCGGGGCAACATGATGCAGGTCCGTCAGATCGCCGGTATGCGCGGTCTGGTGGCCAACCCCCGTGGTGACATGATCCCCCGACCCATCAAGTCGAACTTCCGGGAGGGTCTGTCGATGTTGGAGTACTTCATCGCCACCCCCGGCGCCCGCAAGGGTCTGGTCGACACCGCCCTGCGGACGGCCGACTCCGGCTATCTGACCCGTCGCCTGGTCGACGTGGCCCAGGAGGTCATCATCAACGATCGTGATCCGTTCGAACCCGGTCGCCCGGTGCGTGGGCTGTTCCTTGAGGACGTCAAGCCCGACGGGTACTACAACCGTCACACCGGTGAACCGTCGGACCCGTCCGATCCCGACGCCCGTATGGTCCGCACCTATCTCGAGACCCGCCTCTACAGCCGGGTCCTGGCCGATGACGTCACCCTCAGTGACGGCACGGTCGTGGAGCGGGGCACCATGGTGCGGGAGGAGGAGATGGCGGCCCTGCGGGACGACCCCGAGGTCACCCGGGTCAGGGTGCTGTCGCCCCTGACCGACGACTCCCCGGTCGGTATCACCGCCGCCAGCTACGGAATGTCGCTGGCCACCAGTGCCGTGATCGAGGTTGGCGAGGCCGTCGGCGTCATCGCCGCCCAGTCCATCGGCGAGCCCGGCACCCAGCTGACCATGCGTACCTTCCATACCGGTGGTGTGGCCGGTGGTGCCGATATCGCCGGCGGTCTGCCCCGTGTGGTCGAGCTGTTCGAGGCTCGCAGCCCCAAGGGCAAAGCCACGCTGGCTCGTATCTCCGGCACCGTTCGTGTCGCCGAGGACGAGGGCAAGGGCAAGGTTGTAACCGTCATCGGCGACGACGGCACCGAGGACGACTACACCGTTCCTCTCGCCGCCCGGCTCGAAGTGGTCGACGGTCAGGAGATCAACGCCGGAGACGCCATTGTCGACGGTCCTCGAGACCCGAAGGAACTGCTGGAGATCCGGGGCATCCGGGAAACCCAGCAGTACCTGGTGGAGGAGGTCCAGAAGGTCTACCGTGACCAGGGCGTGTCCATCCACGACAAGCACATCGAGCTGATCGTGCGGCAAATGACGAGGCGCGTGGCCATTTCCGAGCCCGGCGATTCCGACTTCCTGCCCGGGGAGCGCTGCGACCAGTGGCAGTTCGCCGATGTCAACAAGCGTCTGGTCACCGAAGGACAGCGTCCGGCCGAGGGTCGGCCCGAGATCATGGGTATCACCAAGGCATCGCTGGCCACCGACTCGTGGCTGTCGGCGGCGTCGTTCCAGGAGACCACCCGAGTGCTGACCGAAGCCGCCATCGAGGGTAAGTCCGACGGCATGATCGGGCTCAAGGAGAACATCATCATCGGGAAGCTGATCCCGGCCGGCACCGGTCTGGGCCGTCATCGTGACATCCAGACCAGCGCCCCCGACTACCAGCCCATGTCGTTCTTCTCATCCGAAGGTGAGGAGCAGGATCCGGCCCAGTGGTTGGCCTCCATCGGCGCCGAGCAGGCGGCGGCGGTCACCCAGTTGCCCACCGTTCCCGCTCCTGAAGAGATCGGGTAGTGTCGGGGCCGGCCTTGCCGGCCTCGACACACTCAAGTTTGCTTTTCGGCAAACTTGCCGGTAGTTGCCGTTTGCGATGTGTGGGCCCGGTCGAAGGGTTTGCGCACCGCAAATAGGCGTGGTCCTGAGCGGCGGGGTTCTCTGCGCTGAGCGTGACGTCTGCGACGGGCCCGATCCAATTACACTTCCTCTACATGCTGTCGCCCTCGACCACGGAAGCGGTCACCACCTTCTTCGCCCTCCTGGCGCTGCTGGCGGCCGCCATCGCCGTGGCCATCGTGGTTTCGGCCCTGACCGGCGATCGTCTCGGTGTCATCGCCGCATTGCGGCCCATCGCCGTCGAGGTGGCGGCCGCAGTGGCCACCACGGCCATGGTGGGCTCGCTTATCCTGTCCGAGGTCATCGGTTACGAGCCGTGCCTGAACTGCTGGATTCAGCGGGCATTCATGTACCCGGCCTCGCTGCTGCTGTTGGCCGCCCTGTTCACCCGAAAGGCCGCCCTGGTGGCTGCGGCCGGGGTGTTGGCCACCTTGGGCCTGCCGGTTGCCGTCTTCCATCGCATTGAGCAGGCCATCGGCACCGAGATCGGCGGAGTCTGCGACGCCGCCACCCCGTGCTCGGCCAAATGGGTCGAGCACTTCGGCTTCATGACGATCCCCACCATGGCCGGTTGCGGCTTCGCCGCCGTCATGGCCCTGGTGGCCATCCACTTCTTCCCCCGCAACCCGAGCCCGGCCGAGACCGATACATTGGGGGAACAGGACGAGGAGCTGGAGCCACTCACATCCTGATCGGTTTCCCTCATCCCCGTTTCCCTACTCGCAGCTCGTCATCACAGGTACCCGTCACATGGCACAGACAGTGAAGTCCGACAAGAAGTCCGACAAGCGGACCAAGAAGGCCGGTAAAGGGGCCGCCACTGCACCGTCCGGCCCGTCCGACGGCTCGAGCAAGGCGTTTCTGCTCGGCATCCTGGCCATCCTCGTCATCGGATTGGCCGCTGTCGCCTTCGTGGTGACCAACCGGGATGGTGTCGACCTCGACAGCCCTCAGACCGCTGCGGTTCAAGTCGACGGCACCCCGCTGGAGTCAATGCCCCAGTCCGGGGTCTCGGTCGATCCGGCCAGCGATCCCGCCATCGGCACGGCGCCGCCAACCGTCACCGGTACCAGTTTCGACGGGTCCGAGGTCTCGATCACCAATGATGGTCGGGCCAAGGCCATCTACTTCCTGGCCCACTGGTGCCCCCACTGCCAGGAAGAGGTGCCTCGGATCACCCAGCTGATTGACGACGGCAGGCAGCCCGCCGAGCTCGACGTCTACGCCGTCTCCACTGACATCCGTCCCGAGCGGGGGAACTATCCGCCGGTTCGGTGGTTCGACCTGGAGGGCTTCCAGGCCCCGGTGATGCGTGACAGCGACACCAACGATGCCTACGTCAGCTTCGGACCCTCCGGCTTCCCCTACGCCGTGTACGTGAACGCTGACAACCAGGTCGTGGCCCGTAGCTCGGGCCAGCTCGATGCCGAGACCATCGAGGCGCTGTGGGCCGTCACCGCCGGCGCTCGGTCGGCCGATGAGGTCGACCCCGGCGCCGGGACCGGCCTCCAGAGCGATCCCGATCTGGAGTCGGACGGCGGTGCCGAGGAGAACGGCTAGCATCCGGCCGTCCTCCGAGGTGTGAGGCCGAGGAAGCATCGGCCAGGAAGTGCACACGCTCTCGATTTGTGCAAAGCTCTGAACTGTCCTCGACAGGTTCGTCGCGCTAGGCGTCGGGGATAGTTGGCGCACTTCTGATGCACAAATAATCGAAGGGGATCATATGCAGGTCGAAATGACCGTAAACGGACAGCCGATGGCGGCTGACGTTGAACCTCGCACCCTCCTGGTTCACTATCTCCGGGACCATCTCGGACTGACCGGAACCAATGTGGGCTGCGACACGTCATCGTGCGGAGCGTGCACGATCCACATCGACGGTGAATCGGCCAAGGCATGCACCATGCTTGCGGTGCAGGCCCGGGGGGCCGACGTGACCACCATCGAGGGCTTGGCCACCAACGGTGAGCTACACCCCATGCAGACGGCCTTCATGGAGTGTCACGGTCTGCAGTGCGGCTACTGCACGCCGGGCATGGTCATGGCCGCCACCTCGTTGCTGGCCGAGAACCCGAACCCGTCCGAGCACGAGGTGCGGGAGGGGTTGGAGGGCAACCTCTGCCGCTGCACGGGCTATCACAACATCGTCAAGGCGGTATTGGCCGCAGCCGAAGGAGGCTCACAATGACTGCGACCGAATCGGCGCCGACCACCACCCACATCGGTGCCCGCAAGCTGCGCAAGGAAGACCCGAAGCTGCTGACGGGGGAGGGCAAGTACGTCGATGACATTCATGTCCCCGGCGAGCTGTGGATGGGCATGGTTCGCTCCACCATGGCCCACGCCCGGATCACCGGTGTCGATACCTCGGCCGCGGCCGAGATGCCCGGGGTGCACGCCGTCTACACCGGGCCCGAGCTGCAGGGCATGGGCCTCTGGGCCGCCCCGCTACCGTGCGCCTGGCCGGTGACCGAGGACATGGTGAACCCTCCCCACTATCCGACCGCCGTCGACGAGGTCCATCACGTGGGCGAGATCGTGGCCGTGGTGCTGGCCGACTCCCGCTACGGGGCGGCAGATGCCGCCGAGCAGGTCGTGGTCGACTACGAGCCGCTGCCGGCGGTGGCCTCCATCGCCGCCGCCCGTGACGGCGACGACATGGCCCACAGCGATCTGGAGTCCAACAAGGCCTACAGCTGGCCCCTGGTGCCCGACCCGGAGGCACTTGATGCCGCCTTCGCCTCGGCCACCCACACCATCAAGGCCGAGTTCGTGCAACAGCGTCTGATCCCGGCGGCCATGGAACCCCGGGGGGTGCTGGCCGTGCCGTCACCGGCCGGCGGCGACATCACCCTGTACTCGGCCACCCAGGTTCCCCACATCCTCAAGGTCATGGTGGCGGCCACCACCGGCCTGCCCGAGAGCAAGCTCCGGGTCATCGCTCCCGCAGTCGGTGGTGGGTTCGGAGCCAAGCTCAACATCAACCCCGACGAGATCCTCGCAGCCACCCTGGCCCACAAGCTGGGTCGGGCCGTGCGGTGGACCGAAACCCGTTCCGAGGCCGCCTTCTCCACCCATCAGGGTCGTGGTCAGCTCCAGACCATCGAGGTCGCAGCCGACGCCGACGGCAAGCTCAAGGGGGTACGGGTCCATCTCGACGCCGACATGGGCGCCTACATGATGCTCATCACCCCCGGGGTGCCCCTGCTGGGCAGCTTCCTCTACACCGGCGTCTACGACGTGCCGGCCTTCGGGTTCAGCTGCGACGGCTACTTCACCAACCTCACCCCGACCGATGCCTACCGGGGTGCCGGGCGGCCCGAGGCATCCTACGCCATCGAGCGGGCCATGGATCTGCTGGCGGCCGAGGTCGGTGTCGGTCCCGATGAGATCCGGCGCCGAAACTATCTGGCCGGTGGCGGTCACTTCGAGAATCTGGAAACGGCATCGACGCTGGTCTTCGATTCCGGCCACTACGCCCCCACGCTGGACGCGGCACTGGAGCTGTCCGGTTATGGCGATCTGCGGGCCGAGCAGCAGCGCCGCCGGGATGCCGGCGAGTCGAAGCAACTCGGTATCGGCATGTGCACCTATGTCGAGATCTGCGGTCTGGCCCCCAGCCGGGCCCTGGCCGGCCTCAACTTCGGTTCCGGCGGCTGGGAGCACGCCGTGGTCCGTTTCCTACCCACGGGCAAGGTCGAGGTGGTGTCGGGATCGACTCCGCACGGCCAGGGCCACGAGACGGCGTGGTCCCAGATCGTGGCCGACAAGCTTGGCATCGATCCCGACGACGTCACCGTCTTGCACTCGGACACCGCCATCAGCCCGCTCGGACTCGACACCTACGGGTCACGTTCGCTGGCCGTCGGTGGTGTGGCCATCGCCATGGCCTGCGACAAGGTCATCGACAAGGCCAAGCTGATCGCGGCCCATCAGCTCGAAGCCAATCCCGATGACCTCGAGTTCGCTGACGGATCGTTCACGGTCAAGGGTTCGCCGGACATGACCATGCCCATACAGGGAGTGGCCTTCGGCGCCTTCACCGCCCACAATCTGCCCGACGGCATGGAACCGAACCTGCAGGAGCAGGTCTCGTTCGATCCCCCCAACTTCGCCTTCCCCTTCGGCACCCACATCTGTGTGGTCGAGATCGACGAGGACACCGGTGAGGTGAAACTCCTGGACTACACCGCGGTCGACGACTGTGGCAACCAGGTCAACCCCCTGATCGTCGAGGGCCAAGTCCACGGCGGCATCGTCCAGGGTGTGGCCCAGGCCCTGTGGGAGGGCGCCAGCTATGACGAGGACGGCAACTGCCGCAACCCGTCACTGCTCGACTACCTCGTACCTTCGGCGGCCGAGGTCCCGAGCATGAAGCTTGGTGCCACCTATACCCCGTCCACCAGCAATCCACTGGGGGTCAAGGGTGTGGGCGAGGCCGGAACCATCGGTTCGGCCGCCGCTGTCATCAACGCCATCTGCGATGCCCTGAGTCCCTACGGCATCAAGGACATCGAAATGCCGGCAACCCCGGCTCGTGTATGGAAGACCATCCAGGAGGCCAAGGGAGGCCAGTCATGATTCCCGCGTCATTCGAGTATGTGGAAGCCGAATCGGCCGACGCCGCGCTGGCCGCCCTGGCCGAGCATGGCGACGAGGCCAAGCTGTTGGCCGGCGGGCACAGCCTCATCCCGCTGATGAAGTTCCGCCTGGCCACGCCGGCGGTGATCGTCGACATCGGGCGCCTGGGCGACCTGAGCTATATCAATGACGCCGGTGATCATGTGGCCATCGGTGCCCTGACCAGCCATCGCATGCTGGAGACCAGTGACCTTTTGAAGTCCCAGGTGCCCATCCTTTCCCACGTAGCCGGCGAGGTCGGCGATCCGGCCGTACGTCATCGAGGCACGCTCGGTGGCTCCATTGCTCACGGCGATCCAGCCTCCGATCTGCCGGCCGCCCTGCTGGCCCTTGGGGGATCGGTTTTGGCCAGGGGGCCGAACGGTGAGCGGGAGATTGCAGCCAGCGACCTGTTCACCGGGTTCCTGGAGACGGCACTGGCTCCCGACGAGCTGATGACCGAGATCCGGGTGCCCAAGGTGCCCGACGCCGGGTGGTCGTACCAGAAGTTCAACCGACGGGCCCAGGACTGGGCCATCGTCGGTGTCGCTGCGGTATGCAACGGATCCAACAACGTGGCCCTGGTCAACATGGGCCCGACGCCGATACGGTCCTCGGCGGTTGAGGATGCCCTCAACGGAGGTGCCTCCATCGACGATGCGGCAGCCCTGGCTTCGCAGGGGATGTCGCCACCGGAGGATCTCAACGGTGATGCCGAGTACCGCAACCATCTGGCCCAGGTCCTGGTCAAGCGGGCCCTGGCCGAGGCCAAGGGAGCCTAACGCCGCCGTTCGGCGCGTAGCGCCTCACTAACCGAGTTTCGCCTCCGGCGAAACGTCGAAGCTGCACGCCGCCGTTCGGCGCGTAGCGCCTCACTAACCGAGTTTCGCCTCCGGCGCAAACATCGACGCCGTTCGGCGCGTAGCGCCTCACTAACCGAGTTTCGCCTCCGGCGCAAACATCGACGCCGTT
>JAHEJM010000195.1 GCA_024638815.1 Acidimicrobiales bacterium
GAGTGGCGTCAACCACTCCGGCAACCGCCGTGAACAAACGAAGCCGGTCACCCTGATGCCGGTCCTGCTTGGCCCACAGCTTCCTGGTCGCGGACTCCACCCGTTCACGCTACTGGCACCCAAGGGCCGGCGAACCCCGGTAGCCGGCGCGTACCGACCAGACCGTGCAGACCAACGACGTCACCCAGAGCCAGCCACCGGCGATGTCGGACGGATAGTGCACCCCGATCGCCAACCGGGAGAATCCCACGATGAGCAGAACGACACCGCCCACTGCTGCGGTCAGAATTCGTGACCGCCGGGTTGATGCCACCACCACCACGAGAGCCCCGACGAGCGCAGCGGTGCCGGCGGCATGACCGCTCGGAAAACTGTGGGACGACACCACCTCCGGACTCAGCCTGACATCGGGACGAGCTCGCCCGACGACGTGCTTGAGGATAGGGTTCAGCACCAAGGCCGGACCGACGATGGCCAGGAACAACAGAGCATCGGATCGTCGGCCGTCGTAGGCGAGTACGGCGATGACGATCACGGCGACAACCCCGATGACCAGTGAATCCGTGGCCACACCAATTGCGACCATCGGTCCGTCGAGTGTGGTGCCGAGTGCTTCGTTGAGCTCGACCAAGGTTCGCCGCTCTCCGGGCAACGAACCTCCGGCCTCGACCCAACCGGTGAGCACGATGAACAAGCCGACGAGCGCCAACGCAGTCGAACGAAGGAAGTCGAGGTGATGGCGGCGTACTTCCACTAGTTTCGCTTGGTGGCTTGGATGTTCACGATCAAGTCAAGTTTCGGCGCCGTTTGGCCGGAGGCCAAACTCAAGCCGTCTTCGGCCGTCGGCAGGAGCACCGTCTCGCCATACTAGGGTGATTGGCTCCAAGAGGTTGGGGATCCGTGGGGGTGGGGGACCGCGATGGGCCGGGTTGGTTGTTCGCGAGTCACGCCTCCACACGGCGACGGTTCCGGCCCGGTCAGCGGCCCACCCACCCCACCGAACATGAACCGACAGACTTGTTTACAAATAGTGATCTAATTGATTGTGTATCGAACATATGTTTGATAGAGTAGAGGCATGACCGACGGCGGGTTGCCACCAGAACCACACAACGGCGATCTGACGCTGATCGAGACCACTCTCGATGCGATGGTGGCAACCGACCCCGCCTGCCTCCCTGTGGCCGAGCTGCTGGACCGAGCCTGCCGACTACAGACGTTGTCGGCCCGGATCGACGCCGCACGGGCCACCGTGTTGGCGGCCGCCGATTCGGCGTCCGAAGCGCCCGGCGTGCTGCGCGATCTTGGTTTTCGCAACGCCTCACAAGTCGTGGCGGCCGAAACGGGGGCACCGGCACGGGAGATCCACTCCACCGCCCGCACCGGGCAATGGCTCGACCAGTTCCCGCTCTTCGCCCAGGCCGCAGCCGACGGGGTGTTGACCCTGCGGCACCTGCGAGAGCTGAAATCACTGGACAACCCCCACCGTCGGGACGCCCTTCTTGCCTCCCAGGACGAGCTGGTGGCCGCTGCTCGGGATCATGACTTTGTGGAGTTCACCAACCGGGTCACCGTCTGGTTGATCAACCACACCACGTCCGACGAGGTGACCGAACAAGTCAAGAAGACCTCATGTTCGGTCACCACCAACACCGACGGGTCCATCGACGGGCGGTTCCACCTGGACCCGCTGTCAGCAGTGGCGGTCGGCACCGCACTCGGTGATGAGATGCAGCGCCTGTTCCGCCAACAATCCGAAGGCAACGGCAACGCCGACACCATCAACCGCCGCAGGGGCCAAGCCCTCGTTGGCCTGATCGTCGGTGGGGCCGAAGCACCGGGGTCGGCCACGACCACCCCACTGGTCAACCTGGTCATCGGCCAGAAGATCCTCGAGAACTTCTTGGAGCGATTCGTCGATCCCGACACCCCGGCGGTCCCTGTCGACTGGGATGATCCCGACTACCGGTGTGAACGCATCGACGGAACACCGATCCATCCGGATCTTGCCTTTGTGGCCACCGCGGTGGCGGAGTTCGAACGGATCGTGCTCGACGAGAAGTCCAGGGTGATCGACATGTCGGTCAAATCGAGGGGGTTCCCGCCGTGGATGAAACGAGCATTGCTGATAACGGCCAGAGCCAGATGCAGTATCCGGGGCTGTAATGCGCCGTATTACTGGCTCCAAGTTGATCATGTTGAACCCCATTCGAAGGGCGGGCCTACCAGCCTGTCCAACGGGCAGATCCTCTGCGATCCAGACAACAAGTGGAAGCGCGATCTCGTCGCCTGACCCGGCGATGTTTGCCGAAGGCAAACTCGGGTTGGACTTGCGAAGCAAGGCCATACCGCCTCTCCACACCTGAACCTTGAAAACCGAATAGACCCGGGGCCGGGGGCCGGCATCAACCTTGGCCTGGACACCCTGGCTGACCAAACCCCCATGCCACGACTGACCCGAAATCCCAACCAGCTTCGAAGACCTCCCCGGCGAGGAACAGCTCGTCCATCATGTGACGTTGGTCGGGAAGAACACCTGCTGCATCGGCGCCTTCTTGAGCCGGCCACGAGCACCGGACCAGCGTGGTCTTGGCCGATCCGTCCAGCGAAGACTCAGCGCTGGAAATGCTGGTAATCCGACCGTTGGCGGAAGTCACCGCCCCACCTCCAGCCGACGGCGGCGAAGCTCCGTGTGACCACATCACCGGGCCGGATCATCGCCGAATGGTAGGTACGGCGGTCCACGTACTGCGTCCCGGCCGGTGGCAGCACCACCTGGTCGGCGACAAAGGGATTCTGCACCGGGTTGATGTCGATCGCCGTGCCATAGGCATGACGTGACCAGGTCGACCCGCCGGTGACGAGACGGCAGTTGAACGCACTGGTGTTGTTGGCCACCATCGAGGCGTTGTCGTCTCCGGCGAAGGAATCGATCGGGGTGATTCCGGCCACCGGATAGCGGGCGGCGTAGAGCTGTTCGAACACCTTCACCACGTCGGCCACAACCTCGGCATGAACGACGAGCGTTCCCCGGCGGTGGGAGCCGTCGAAGTCGACGTGGTCGATCTCGACCGCCCGCAGGTCGCCCGGGCCCACCGGGCATCCAGGACGCCATGATGCTCCCAAGGCCCGCTCCGACACCGCCGACACCGCCGGGTCGTAGCCGGGGAGTGGGGCCGGATCCGTACCGGTTCGTCGCCGGTGCTCCGGTGACTCGGAGAACAGGATCACCACTTCGGTTCGGGGTAGCCCGTCGATCAGCTCGCTCAGCCAGTACTCGACACCGGCCCGGTCACCTTCACGGCCCAGCACGTTGCGGTAAACCCGTTCGACAAAGGCGGCGTCGGACCCGGCCCCGAATCGCAGACGATACTCGTCGCTGTTCAGGAAGCCGTCGGCCACCGCCCGCAGCGAAAGACCTTCGACCCGGGCTTTCGTCCAGTAATGGAAACCATCCCGATCAGGCCGGCGGCCCAGGATCGATTGGTAGAGGCGCCGCACCTCACCCTCTTCGGGGCGAAGGACACCGTGATCGTCGACCTCGCCTGCTGCGGATTCGACCGATGTGACAGCCAAACCGGCTACCGGGATCACGGCAACAAGAAGAAGGCGAAGGACGACTGAGAGGACCACGGATCGATTCGTCCTGGACGGGAGGTCCGGTACGGCGGGCGTGACCACGTCGGGCAGAATAGCTCCGATCCGACCACCGTGGGGCAATGCACGGCGGGCCGAGACCTCAAACCAGGGTCTTGATCAGGATGGAGACGGCCGAGGCGGTGGCGAAGATCAGCACCACGGTTCGGGTGTAGCCCCGGTCGAGGATGCGGTTGGTCCAGCGGGACAGGGCGAAGCCGGCCAGCGCCGGCACGGCCAGCACCACCGTGGTGACGGCGTCGATGCGGGAGAACTGACCGGCCGACACCAGAGCCACCAGGGAGAAGGTGGCACCGAAGGCCATGAAGGCGGCCAGCGACGCCCGCAGCGCCGCCCCCTCCTCCCGCTGCAACAAAAGGGCCATGGGTGGCCCACCGACCGACGTGGCGGTGCCCATGAATCCGGAACCGACCCCGGCGGCCATCATGGTGCGGGGCGTGGGGGTGACCGACAAGCCGATGACGCTGAGCACCACCGCCGTCAGCAGCGAGAAGGCGAAGAACAGGGCCAGCGCCCGTTCCGTCAGCATCACCACGGCCAGGGTGCCGAACACCGTTCCCCCCATGCGCCCGGCGATGGCCCACGACACGCCTCGCACGTCGAGCGACCGTCGTTCCCGCCACGCCATGAGGTAGGTCAGGGGAACGCCGATGCCGAGGATGACTCCGGGCACCAGTCGGGAGTCGAGGATGACCAGCACCGGGGCCGCCACCAGACCCAGGCCGAACCCCAGCGATCCCTGGAGGCAGGCCCCGGCCACGACGGCGACCACGGCGATGGCCAGCTCGGCGCCGCTCAGGACCACGGGCCCGATCCGCTCCTTGCGTCCCTCACCAACAGCCTCAGTACAGGCCGAGCAACCGGCCGGCCAACAGCACGGTGGCTACCACCATGGCAATCCGGATGAAGCGCTCGCCCCGCTTGACCGCGGCGTGGGCCCCGGCCCAGCCCCCGACGGTGAACCCGGCGGCCAGGATGAGGGCCGGGATCCACCGGACCTGGTCGTTGAGGATGAACACCGGTAGGGCCACCGCCGTCACCACCAGGTTGACGATGGCCTTGATGTGGTTGGCGGTGACCAGGTCGAACCCGGCCCGGGTCAGGGCGGCCAACAACACCAGACCGACCCCGGCCTGAACCGCGCCCCCGTACATGCCGACCCCGATGAAGACAACCGCGGTGAGCCAGCGGGACCACGGCGGCTTCCCGGTATCGACCTGGGGTTTGCGAATGGTGAAGATGATGATGGGGATCATCAGGAAGCCGAAGACGCGCTCGAAGGTCTCGTCGGTCAGCTCGGAGATGGCCAGGGAACCGATGAGGGACCCGACGATGACCGGCAACACGATGGGCACGATGTGGGACAAGCCCTGCACCCCTAGCTTCTTGAACGAGGCGGCGGCGGCCAGGTTCGAGGTGAGAATGCCGACCCGGTTCGAGCCATTGGCCGAGTTGCCGGGCACGCCGGCCAGCACCAGCAGCGGTACGGTCAACGTCGAGCCACCACCGGCCACGGCGTTGATGCCCCCGGCGAAGAACCCGCCCACCACCAGTAGCACGGCCTCCCACCACTCCATCTACCCGGTCACC
>JAHEJM010000078.1 GCA_024638815.1 Acidimicrobiales bacterium
AGCGAGTCCTGGGGCACCTGAAGGTACCCGGCGAGCTGGTCGGCGCCACCGTTGCCGTTGCCGCGGGAGACGGGTACCGGTCGGAGAGGGCGACCGTCGGTGAGATCGATCTCGTCCAGTTCCTCGGAGTTCCAGCCGTGTTTGCCCACCTTCCAACCGGTCGGCCCGATCAGATCCTCGACATCGTTGATGGCGGCCTCTTCCAGCTCGATGCCCATGGTGTCCATGAACTTGTTGAGGAAGCCCATCATGGCCACGCTGAGTACGATCCACTCGATCTCGGACGGCGGCAGGTAGCGCTCGATTTCCTCGATATCGGCCCGGGTGATGTCGGCCGGCACCCGGGAAACGGCCTCGGCCACCCGGGCAACTGCGGCCTCGACCGGTTCGGTGTAGTTGCCGACCAGGGCCTCGGGCTTGGTTCCCCGGCGGAGAGCGAACGAGCAGGTGTGAGCCGAACAGTACATGCACTCGGCGGCCCGACTGGAGGCATACATGGCCAGACCGGTGAGACCCTTCGGTGCTCCCTGGCCGACCAGGGCCGCCGGCAGGTTGAGCATGTTGGGCACCAGCAGGTTGTAGGTGCGGAATCCGGTGGGCCAGATCTCGAGCACGGGATCGCAGTTGGGGACGACGCCGATCAACTGCTCGACCAGCTTCAGCATCGGTCGATAGTCCTGCTGGAGCTGGCTGAAATCGATCGATGCAGGCTCGATCCGCTGAGCCAGGGTGGTTTCCATCACTACTTACCGCCTACCCCTTCGACCCGGAGGACCCGCCCCTGGGGTGTACCCGGAGTACAAGCCACCGGGTCGTCGTTCCAACCACATCACTCTTGCTGCCATACGTACGCTTGTCGATTCCTGCCCACCAGTATGGGTCCGCGTTGACTCCGAAACCAATTCGCGCCTCCTATCACATCTCTCGCGCGACCGAAACCGTCGAGGCTCTGCCACAATGTAGCCATGGGTGTCGTCATGGGTACACCGCTGGAGCTGGAAGACCCGGAAGTCATCGGCAAGGAACTCACTGATGCCGATCTTCCCTGGGTCGTGATCGTCTGGAACGACCCCATAAATCTCATGAGCTACGTCGCCTTCGTGTTCCAGAAGCTCTTCGGCTACAGCAAAGAGAAGGCCAACCGCCTCATGCGGGACGTCCACGAGAAGGGTCGGGCAGTGGTGGCCACCGGCACCAGAACCGAAGCCGAACGTGACGTGAACCGGCTCCACAGCTACGGGCTGTGGGCCACCATGGAGCACGACAAGTAGTGGTCAGATTCCGATCGAGGAAGCCATTTCGGGCCCGTTCGAACGGATCCTTCCGGGTCGACCTACCGGACGAGACGCGGCAGGTCATCCTGAATCTGGCCGAGAGCCTCGAGGAGCTGGTGGCTCTCGACGTCCCGGACACGAAGCGGCTCTTCCCCACGGCCTATCCCGATGATCCGGAACGGGATGCCGGCTATCAGATCTTCGCCCGTGATCAATTGGTGGCCCAGCGGATCAAGGCGGCCGAGACAATTCGAGCCACCGTGGACAAGACCACCCTGACCCAGGAGGAGTTCTCGACTTGGTTGGGGGCGGTCAACGATGCCCGCCTGGTCCTCGGCACCAGACTGGATGTGTCGGAGGAGGACGAATTGGACCTGTCGGAGCCCGATTTCGAGCTGCACCTGCTCTATCACCAACTCGGCGTGGTGCTGCACCACATGGTGGAGGCCATCGCCGGCACCCTCCCCGACAAGGGCTTCGACCCCGACCGGGGACCGGGCTGAGAAAAATCTGCCCGGGCCCGGCCGACAGCCGCTAATCTGGATACCCGGTCATGCTGGACTCCGGTGTGGGTGGGTACCGATCTCCTCGGGGAACGGTGACGTCGCCCGGAATTCGGTCGACCGGTGTAGGTTTCACCTCACGCTGCTACATTGATGCGACCCTCGGGGTGCACGACGAGCGGCCAGGTGAACGACTAGAACCTGCCCCCATCGTTCAGCGGCCTAGGACGCCTGCCTTTCACGCAGGTAACACGGGTTCAAATCCCGTTGGGGGTGCAAAACCGAAAACCACTGGTCCCGTAGTGCAGTCTGGAGTGCACGCCGCCCTGTCAAGGCGGAGGTCGCGAGTTCAAATCTCGTCGGGACCGCCGGAACCCGGCAGGGTTCCTGGAACCCGCAGGGTTCCTCGAGTTTTCGGCCCTCAGGCCGAAGACTCGCAGTACTTCAACCAGCCGGTGCGGACCGCTTCTCGGTGAGTTGAAGACAAGGTCGGGTAGCTCAGTTGGGAGAGCGACCGCCTGAAAAGCGGTAGGTCACCGGATCGACGCCGGTCCCGACCACTACACCATTGGCCCTCGACAAGTGTTCGGGGGCTAATGGAGTTTTGCCGTCACTTCCACCACCGACAAGGCGCAATCGCCAACGACAAGTCGCCGCTTCACCTTCCGAACGCTCCGGTCTCTGCTCGTTCGCCGATCATCCGAACCTGGTTGGCTGGGCCGAAAGGCCCATGGTACTTCCCGCCGATAGGTGACTTCAACGTAGTTTGTCTATGCCCAAGCTGCCATAACACCGTTAATAGGCTAGGAATAATTTGCTACCAAAATATCGAGATCGAATAGATACATTTGCACAAAGGTCATGTACGATCGGGTAGTGACGATAGTCGTTGCGGGGGGAGAACGATATCTATCGCCTGGATGTACCTACACGCAAGCACACGTATTCGACCACAACGTTGTCGAGATTGGAATGGAACCCCGCAGTATGGCGGCCAAAAAGGCAAAGATGACTGAAGACCACAAACAGGCCCTGGCCGTCGGCCGGGCTGAAGGGCGCATGGTACGGGCGTATCTCGAAGCGCTCGAGTCCAGCAAACCGAAAAGGGGTCGGAAACGAACCAAGGAATCAATCAACCGTCGGCTGGAGAAGATCGAGACCGAACTGGAGAGCGCCGATCCACTCAAACGTCTTCAACTCACCCAGGAACAGCTCGATCTGACCGAAGAACTGGACGGCATGGACTCCGGCGTCGATCTGATGTCGCTGGAGGAGGACTTTGTGAAGGTGGCCAAGGGCTATGCCGAGCGTAAGAGCATCAGCTACCCGGCCTTCCGCCAGATCGGCGTGCCGGCGGCCGTTCTGAAACGGGCCGGCATCAGCCGCAGCAGCTGACCATCATCTGAACGAGGTCGGCCGGCGAGGAGCCGGAAGGCCGGCCGACACTACAGGATGTCGGCTCCGGAATAGCCGATATCGGGGCGTTCTGCCGCCAGGTCATGGACCTTGGCGCAGAAGGCCCCGATCTGCTTTTCCACGAGACCGAGCAGGCTCGACGGATCCTCGATCAAGGTCCACAGCTCGTCAATCCCGCCGGGGAATGTCGGATCGGCGGCCAAGGAGCCGATGAGCATGGCCCCGTCGCCCTTCCCCTCCCTCATTCGAAGGGCGGCATCGACAGCATGATGCTTGATGATCCGATGGGCGTCCTCCCGTCCCAGACCATGACGAACGCCGTGGACCAGCAGCTTGGTGGAAGCCAGGAACGGCAGGTAGCGACGCAACTCGTTGAACGCCACCTGGGGAAAGACCCCGAAGCCTCTCAACACGGCGAAAGTTGTTTCGTACAGGCCATCGAGGGCGAAGAAGGAGTCGGGGATGACCACCCGGCGCACCACCGAGCAGGCGACGTCGCCCTCATTCCATTGATCACCGGCAAGGCCGGCGGCCATGGTGAGATGGCCGCGTAGAACGGTTTGGAGCCCGTTGATCCGCTCGCAGGACCGAGTGTTCATCTTGTGGGGCATGGCCGAGGATCCGACCTGACCGGCCTGGAAACCCTCGGTGACGAGATCGTGGCCCGCCATCAGCCGTACGGTCAACGCCAGATTGGCCGGGGCCGAGGCCAATTCGACCAGGGTCGACACGACGGCCAGGTCCCGAGAACGCGGATACACCTGACCGACGGCGCCCATGGTGGCCGACAGGCCGAAACGGCCGGCCACCTTCTCCTCCAGTCGCTCGACGGCCTCCGCCGACCCCAACAGATCAAGCTGATCCTGCTGGGATCCGACCGGTCCCTTGATACCGCGCAGCGCAAACGACCGGTACAAGCTCGTCAAATCGTGATAGGCGGCCAGTAGCTCCTCGCCGACCTGAGCCAGCCGTTTTCCCATGGTGGTGGGCTGAGCGGGGACGTTGTGGGTCCTCCCCACTACGGCCTGGGAACCGTACTCGGCGGCCAGATCGGCCAATCGAACCAACAACGCCAGGGTTCGGGCCTCGACCAACGACAATGCTCGCCACACCGTGATCTGCTCAACGTTCTCGGTCAGATCGCGGCTGGTGAGGCCCTTGTGAATCTCCTGATACCCGGCCAAGGCGTTGAACTCCTCGAGTCGGGCTTTGACATCATGCTTGAGGACCCGTTCCCGCTCGTTGATGGAGGCCAACTCCACCGTGTCCAACACCGAACGATAGCCGTCCAGGGCTCCGTTCTGAATCGCCACGCCGAGCTCTCGCTGGGCCTCGAGGACCGCAAGCCAGAACTCCCGCTCCAGTTTGATCCGACTGATCGGATCGAACAGTGCCACCATCTCCCCGCTGGCATAGCGATCGGCCAGGACATTCGGGACACCCATCATCAACCTCAATCGGGATACGTGCGGCGGGATGACGCCCGCCGCCTGGAGCTCGGTCGACGACCGAACATTCCTGCATTGCATCCTCTGAGAAGGATCCAATCACTCAGGAACGGTAGCAGGCACGACACCTATCAGTGGCCGCCGGGCCGGCTCGACCCAACTCACTCTTCAACCACCGACCGGTCTTTTTGCCAAGGCATTAAGCCCCGGCCGACAACGGTCGATGTAGAAGGTAGCAGTCCGGTCGGCCGGCGCCGCCGACCGCACTCCACTACCGTTTTCGGCCTTCTGGCCGGCCCCTCGCTCCAACACACAACCGGAAAGCTCGATCATCGAGGATCCCAGTGCTCATGCCGAAACGTCGACTATGAACGGATACTGCGAGTACCACGCTTTCGATCGAGCTGTGGACGTGTGCAACGTGTGCTACGGCGATCTTTGTCGCACCTGTGCGGTGATGCTGGCGGGCCGGCGTCATGCCACCTGCAAGGAATGCGTCATCGACCTGTCCGGGGTTCGGACGCTGGCCCGACCGGTGGAACGAGGGGACAGAGCAACGGTCAAGGCGCGCCGGGAGCAATACTCCTCGGTCGACGAAGACGAGTACTTCCAGTACTTCATCGCGAGTGCCGAGTCGGAGCGGAGTACGGAAGCCGAACCCGCCCCCGAACGTCGTCGCGGCCGTTTTCGCTTTGGTCGAAACCGGTCGTCGACCCAGGATGACCACGTCGAGATGGCCGGCCCGGTGTCGAATGACGGAGTGGGTATCCAGAACCCCGAACCAGCGGGCCACAGCGAGTTCCATCAGAAGCCGAGGCCGGCAAAGTCGGCGACCAGGCTCGATCGTCTCCGCCGGTCCCTTCACCCTCGTGAAACCGAAGCCGGTGAAGGAACACTCGCCCAACCAACCACCACCAACGCCGACGAGAAGGCCGCTGATCGGCCGGAAGTCTACGAGGAACTGCCCGATCCGGCCCTGGCCATGTCCGCCGCCTCATCGACCCCCGAGCCCTTGACGGAACCGGAGGACGAGCCGGTCGACGCTCAGGCGCAGCCTCGTTCGCTGGCGTCCCAGCCGGCGGCTACCGACTCATGGCCGACCAGTCAAAAACCCGAGCATGCCGTGCTCGAGTCGATCGCTCGAGGCGATGCCCGGCAGGAACCGGAGCAGTTCGAGCCCGCCGATCTCTCCGTCGACCCTTTCGAGATCGCAGGAACCCGTTCGTTCGAGGCGCCCGTCCTGCGCTATCGACCCCAGCCGGCACCACCAACCCCCAACACCCACACCCCGGCCCCACAACCACCCAAACCAGCACCACCTGCTGACGACACCGACGCCGAGGGGCGGTGGATCCCGCCGGCACTGCGCGGTGTCGACAGCGACACCACTTCGGCCGACGTCGAGCCGACACGCCGACCCTGACCAACTGCTGCCGGATCATCAGCCGGCTGCCGCACCTGTTCAGGGCGCAGAAGATCAGGCCGGAAGGCGGAGGTGCTGGTTGCGTCCGGGGCCGGTGGAGACCAGGGAAATCGGCACCCCGACGTGCTTCTCGATGGCCTTGAGATAATTGAGGGCCTCAGCCGGTAGGTCCTCGGGTCGCCGGATCTCCGACAGATCCGTCTTCCACCCCGGCATCTCCTCGTAGATCGGGGTGGCGTGATGCAGCTCGCTCTGGTGGTAGGGCAGTTTTTCGGTCCGGACCTCGTCGATCTCATAGGCCACGCAGAGCTTCACCACATCAAAGGTGTCGAGCACGTCGATCTTGGTGATGGCCAGTTCGGTCAGACTGTTGAGACGGCTGGCGTGACGCAACATCACAGTGTCGAACCACCCAGGACGGCGGCGGCGCCCGGTGTTGGTGCCGTACTCTCGGCCGATGTCGACGATCTTGGTCCCGACGTCGTCGAACAACTCGGTTGGGAACGGCCCTGCGCCGACCCTCGTCACATAGGCCTTGGCCACACCGACCACCCGGTCGATGTGGCGAGGGCCGACCCCGGCTCCGGTGCAGGCACCGCCGGCGGTCGGATTGGACGAGGTGACGAACGGATAGGTGCCATGATCGAGATCGAGGAAGGTGGCCTGAGCCCCCTCGAGCAAGACGTGTTGGTCGGCCTCCAGGGCTTCGTGAATCAGGTCGGTGGTGTCGGTGATGAACGGTTTGAGCGGCTCCAGGCATTCGGTCAGCACTTTGTCGGCCAGCGCATCCGGGTCGACTGGCAACCGATTGAACACCTTGGTCAGGACCTTGTTGGTGTGCAGCAGCGAGGCATGAAGTTTCTCCCGGAAAATCCCCTCATCCAACAGGTCCTGGACTCGAATGCCGAGCCGCATGGCCTTGTCGGCATAGGCGGGACCGATGCCGCGCTTGGTGGTACCCAGCTTCGACTTGCCCAGGTGGCGTTCATGCAGCGCGTCGAGCTGCTGGTGATAGGGCATGATCAGGTGGGCGTTACCCGAGACGCGAAGCCGGGACGTGTCGATGCCCCGGCGGTTGAGCATGTCGACCTCGGACAGCAGCACGAAGGGGTCGACCACGACACCGTTGCCGATGACGGGAACGATGTGGTCGTAGAGCACACCGCTCGGTACGAGCTGCAGAGCGAAGGTCTCGCCGTCGACCACCAGGGTGTGACCGGCATTGTGGCCGCCCTGGTAGCGGACCACCATCGACATCTCCTTGGCCAGGAGGTCGGTGAACTTGCCCTTACCCTCGTCGCCCCATTGTGTTCCAAGCACGATCGTCGCAGGCACCATTCGATGGTACCGGACCGGCGGCTTACACCGGTTGGCCCTAACCCTTCCTGAACTTTGAGCCGCGGACGACCCATTGAAGGGTCGTGGAGAGCTCAAAGTTCGGCTGGGCTAGGGTCGTCGGGAGCTCGAAGTTCGGGTGGGGCCGGGGGCTCAGATGTCCTCGATGGTGGCCTCGATCAACCAGTCGACCACCTTCTTCAGGGCCTCGGCGTTGCTGTCACCCTCGGCCAGGGCCTGGTTGTAGACCGTTCGCTGGACGTCGGCGCTGGTTCCACGCTCGAGAATGGTGTAGGCGTGCATGATCTCGTCCACACAACCCATGGCCTCGGCGTCGGGCATGACCATGTCGACCAGCTCTCCCAGCAGGTCCTTGTACGGAACCCGGGCGGTGATGCCGAAGTCGATCAATCCCTCGTCGGCCCCGTAGCGCTGGGCCCGCCACCGGTTCTCGTCGATAAGGAGATTGGAATAGGTTCGCCACCGCTGGTTGGCCCGGCGCAACCGCTGCAGCATGGACAGGAGGCAGACGTAGTAGGCCGCCACGGTGATGCCGTCGTTCATCCTGGTACAGACGTCGGCGATGCGCATTTCCAGGGTCGGGAAGTTGCCGGAGGGTCGGATGTCCCACCAGATCTTGGATGAATCCTCGATGGCGCCGGCCGCCACCAGGGCGTTGAGATGGCGCTCGTAGTCGGGCCAGGAGTCGAACCGCTCGGGCAGACCGGTGCGGGGCAGCTCGTCGAAGACCGACAGCCGGTAGCACTTCAACCCGGTGTCATGGCCCTCCCAGAACGGTGACGACGTGCTGAGAACGAGAAGATGGGGCAGGAAGTACGACACCTGGCCCAGCAGGTCGATGCGGTGCTCGGGGTCGGCGATACCGACATGGACGTGCATGCCACAGATGACCATGCGACGGGCCACCTCCTGGAGGTCGTGCTCCAGGGTGTTGTACCGATCGGCCTTGGTGTGTTTCACCGATCGGGCGATGGCGGTCGGGTGGGTCGAGGCGGCGACGATGGCCAGTCCGTGATGATTGGCCGCAGTGGACACCGCACCCCGCAGTCGCGCCAGACAATCTCGAAGGTGCGGCATCGACGTGCAGACCGCGGTACCGATCTCCACCTGGGCCCGCAGGAACTCGGGGGTGGCGAAGCCCACCCCCTCCCCCACCGAGGCCTTGACCCGTTCGATCACGTCACGCTGAATGTCGTTGTCCGGTACCAACTCCCCGGTTCCCGGATCGACGAGAAGATACTCCTCTTCTATTCCCATGGTTGGGGTTGTGCCGCTCTGTGTCATCGGTGATGCCCTTTCACCCGGAGGGCGGCGCCGCGACCGTCCCGGATCGGCGCCCGTAATCACCATAAGGGTGGAGCATCGATGCACGGCCGTCAACTGGACAGCCGAGGTATCACCGCCCCGTGCCGTGCATGTCGACATCGTCGCAGCGCTCGGCCTCGGCCGCCGCCGCCAGACCGTCGAGGATGAGATCGAGCCCGAACTCGAACGACTTGGCGAAGCCGTACCCCGGCCTCAGCACCAGATGGGTGGTGAACTCGACGAAATGGGGATACTCGTCGACCGGCATGGCATTCAGGATGTCTTCGGCCAGCTCGCCGATTTGCTCCTCGCCCCCGAACGGAAGGTTGGCCTCCTGGAGGGCGAAGCCGTAGATGTAGCTGTCGATAATGGCGTAGGCGTGGGCCGTCAACTCGATGGACAAGCCACCACCACGGAAACAGGCGATCATGGCATCGTGGTGACCCAGTGTCTCCGGGCCGGGCGAGGTTCGGGATTCCATCAGGGGCGGGGCCCACGGATGTCGGTTCAGGACCCGGCGGGCCGAGACGCAGCGATGACGGATGGCCACCTTCCAGTCGATGTCGAGCGGGGGACGGTCGATCTCACCGAACACGATGTCGACCATGCCGTCGAGAATCTGCTCCTTGGACGGCACATGGTGGTAGATGGTCATCGGTTTGGTGTCGAGTGTGACCGCCAGCTTGCGCATGGTGAAGGCATCGATGCCGATCTCGTCGGCCAGGGCCACCGCCCCCTGCAGCACCCGCTCCCGGCTCAGCGAGGTGGGGTGCGTCGCTGCGGATTCGGTGTCGGCGCCTGTGGTGGCCATGGGTCACTCCCGTTTTCGTCGGTGGGCCATGCGGTGGCATGAGCCTGGGATCGTACTCGGTGTTGACAATCGTACTAAGTACGAATAGGGTATGTCCATCCGATTCGTACTAAGTACGACGCAGGCCAACCCTCGCCATCAAACAACGGAGCAGACCAATGATCGAGACCACCGGGACCGCAACCTCGCAGCCCTCAGCCCACACCAAGCCGACACCGGTGCCGCCCACCATGCGGGCGGTGATCCAGCGGACCTACGGATCGGCCGACACCCTGTCCGTCGAAACCGTGCCCGTGCCCGACATCGGACCCCACCAGGTCCTGGTGTCGGTCCGTGCCGCCGGCATCGATCGTGGCGTCTGGCACCTGATGACCGGGCTGCCCTACCTGGTTCGACTGGCCGGCTTCGGCCTGACCCGTCCCAAGAACCCGACTCCCGGCCTCGATGTGGCCGGACGGGTGGTGGCCGTCGGCTCGGCGGTGACCCGATTCGCCGTCGGTGACGAGGTGTTCGGCATCGCCAACGGTTCATTGGCCGAGTACGCACTGGCCGACCAAACCAAGCTCGCCCCCAAGCCGGAGAACATCGGCTTCGAGGAGGCAGCGGTGGCCACGGTCTCCGGTATCACCGCACTGCAGGCTCTGACCGACGTCGGCCGGCTCGCCCCCGGCCACAGGGTGCTGGTCATCGGGGCCTCCGGCGGGGTCGGATCCTATGCGGTGCAGTTGGCCAAGGCCCTGGGAGCCACGGTGACCGGAGTGGCGGGCGGGACCAAGACCGAGTTGGTCCGCTTGCTGGGGGCCGATCGGGTCATCGACTATCGGGGCGAGCACGAGTATCTGGACGGCGGCGACCACTACGACCTGATCATCGACACCGGTGGCCGCAACCCCCTGCGCCGACTCCGCCGGGCCCTCGACCCCGGCGGAACCCTGGTCATCGTCGGTGGCGAGGGGGGTAACCGGCTGACCGGCGGCATCGGTCGCCAGATCGGCGCAGTGCTGTGGTCACCGCTCGTCTCTCAGCGACTGACCATGTTCATCAGCGAGGAACACCACCGATGGATCGACCGGCTGGCCCGACACCTGGCCGACGGTTCGGTGGTTCCCGCCATCGGCCGCCGCTATCGCCTCGACCAGGCGTCGACCGCCATCGACGATCTGGCCGCCGGCCGGGCCCAGGGCAAGTCGGTGATCGTCATCGGCTGATCACGAATGCCTTCCATACGTACCGAACTCTGCCGAATTCCGACCTCTGCGCACACCAGGAGCACAACCATGACCGCCTTGAACCACACAAACCAACCCGGTGCGGCCGACGAACACCGGCCGAGCACGCCCACCATTCCGGGTGGCGAAGGTCCGATCGCAACCCAAACCACCTCCACCAGGATCACGCCAACCCGATCAGCCTCGTCGGTGTCGGCCCGGTCGGCGGCCCGCATCGCCGGTCTCGGCTATGTCGCCATCTTCGCCCTCGCCGTCTTCGCCAACTTCTTCGTCCTCGAAGCGCTGGTGGTCGACGGCGACCCCGCCACCACGGTGGCCAACCTCCGGGACTCCCTCGGGTTGTTCCGGCTCGGCCTGATCGCCTTCCTCGTCGTCTTCGCCGTCGATGTCGTCGTGGCCTGGGCCCTGCATCTGGTGTTCCGGTCGATCGATGCCGAGCTGTCGCTGGTCACGGCCTGGTCGCGGCTGACCTACACCGTCTTTCTCGGAGTCGGGCTGGTCTTCTGGTTCGAGGCCGTCAACCTTGTGCAACCGGACGGCGTCACTGTGGATGGAGCAGACGGCCCGCTTCTGGAGGCCCAGGTCATGACCGCCCTGGATTCGTTCGACGCCACCTGGCTGATCGGGCTGTTTGTCTTCGGACTCCACCTGGTGGGGCTGGGGACGATGATCCTGCGCTCGGCGGTGGCTCCCCGCATCATGGGGTGGCTGCTGGTGATGGCCGGAGCCGCCTATGCCGTTGACACCGTGGCCCATCTGATGCTGGCAGACTACGACCGCTACGCCAATGCCCTGCTGGCCATGGTGGCCATTCCCTCCATGATCGGCGAGGGCTGGCTGGGATTGTGGCTGCTCACCCGGGCCCATCGCCCCGCCCCGACCCGTTGATCCGTGGCTCGGCTATCGGATGGAGGAGGCACCCTCGGTCCGTACATCGACCTCGGCCTCGTCGGAGACATCCAACGTCGACGCCCCGTTGAGCTCACCGCTGACCTCGGCGGCGCCGGTCAGGTTGAGTTGGGAGGCACCGTTGGCCTTCAGCTCGACCTGGTCGATGGTGACCTCGTCGAAGCCGATTCTGGATGCACCGTTGGCTTCGATGACGAGCTCGCCCACCGTGCCGTCACCTTCGACTCTGGAGGCACCGTTGAGGTCCAGCTCCAGACGGTCGGCGTCGAGGTCACGCACGTCGGCCCGAACCGCTCCGTCGAGCTCGAGCCGGGACAGATCATTGGTGGTGATGCGGGCCTCCATGTCGGGATTGATGTTGAACAGGCCGTCATCCAATCCGATGGAGAGTCGGTCGCCGTCCTGATCGACGCGGAGGTCGTCCACCAGCTCCTCCCCGACATCGATCTCCAGGCTGGGATCCTCGCCAAGCCTGATCGTCACATCGAAGGCGCTGTCGATCTCGAGCTCGTCGAAGTCGTCGACGGGGAACGACTCGGTCACGATGTCGCCGGCGTCGATGGTGTCACCGGCGTCGATCTCGATGGTGCAGCCAGTGGCCAGCACGGCTGCAGAGCCGAGGGCGACGCCGAGCGGGATGGAGCGGAGGAGGAGTTTCGTTGCCATGACCTTCATCACCCCGCCATCCTTCGCCGGAAAACGTGGACGGCCAAGACCGCCACAACCACCGTGTAGCCGAGCACCCAGAGGGTGTCGACGAAGATGTCACCGAACTTCGCGCCCTCGATCATGACCGCTCGAATCGCCTCCAAGCCATGGGCGAACGGAAACACATCGGCCACGGTCTGGAACGGCCCACCGATGTCCTCCAGGTTCACCCATGTGCCACCGAATATGGTGAGCAGCAGGACGACGGTCCATGGTCCGGTGACGACCTTGTACGGCACCGACGCACCGATCATCATGCCCAGGCCGATGTACAGAATCGCCAGCAGCACCAGGACCAGTAACACCCAGAACACGTTGCCCTCGGTACCCAACCCGAGAACGGCGGCGACGGCGAACACCAGGATCGCCTGCAGGAACGCCACGGCGATGTAGGGCGCCGAATAGGCGATCACGAAATCATTGGCCCGCAGGGGCGTGGTCAGCAGCCGATCGAACAGGCTGCTCTCCCGGTCCTGAGCCAGCACCATGGCCGATGTCATCGTGAGCATGACGAAACCGAACAGCACGATGCCGGGGGCCAATGAGGTCGGGGCGAAGAACTCGTCCACACCCTCGAGCGCCTGGAGGACGAGCAACAGAGCGACCGGCAGTCCCACATTCACCCCGAGGGAGATCCAGTCACGCCACATCACCTTGAAATTCCGATTGGCGAGTTCGACGAATTTCATGGCCGTAGTTGCCTCCCTGTGAGATGAACGAAGACGTCGTCCAGCGTGACCTCGCTCCGGTAGGTGGAGCGTACGGCGATCCCGAGCGGCCGGAGAAGGTCGACGACCGCATCGAGGCTCACATCGGGATCATCGATTTCGACACCGCCGTCACGGCGACGGGCCGAGCCGAACCTGGTGCGTAGGGCATCCACCGCCTCGTCGGTGAGATCGGCTTCGATCACCGTCATCTGTCCGTCGGGAACGAGAGTCCTCAATTCGTCGGGCGTGCCCTCGGCCACAACTCGTCCCCGATCGATAATGGCGATGCGATCGGCCAGAGCATCGGCCTCTTCGAGGTAGTGGGTGGTGAGCACAATGGTTATCCGCTCCTTGAGGCTCTCGATGTGCTCCCACAAGCCGCGCCGGGACTGGGGATCGAGACCGAGAGTGGGTTCGTCGAGAAAGAGCACGTCGGGATCGGACACAAGCGCCATGGCGATGCTGAGTCGCCGCTTCATGCCTCCCGAGAAGTTCTTGACCCGCTCACGGGCCCGCTCGCCGAGCGCCATCATCTCGAGCAGCTCCTCCGATCGGCGCTGCGTCTCCTCCTTGCTGAGCCCGTGAAGCCGGGCCATCAGACGCAGGTTCTCCCAGGCGTTGAGATGCTCGGCCACTGCGGTTTCCTGGGGGGAGACGGCGATGACGCGCTTGACCGAGATCGGGTCCGATGCGACGTCGAATCCCCCCACCGTTGCCGAACCCTTGGTTGGCTGCTGCAGACAGCACAGCATACGAATGGTGGTGGTCTTGCCGGCACCGTTGGGGCCCAGCAGCGAGAACAACTCGCCGCGGCGAATCGACAGGTCGACACCGTCAACGGCAACCACGTCGCCGAAGGTACGGGTGAGGTCGAAGGTTTCGATGGCGAGTTCGGTGTTCGCCGACCTCGAACTCGGCGGGGCCGAGGAACTCGAGTTGCTCCCGGGCAAGGCGCGGCCGGCGGCGGCGACGAGGAACGAGAGCGGGACGGCGATCAGGGCGGTCAGGGCGAAGCGCTCGGTATGGGCGAGTTCGGTGTTGGCGACGACGACCGCGATGTAGACCACGATCGGGATGTGGACCACGTAGGTGCCGTAGGAGTTGCGAGTCAGGAACCGGCCCATCGCCCCCTCACGGGCGGTGGTCTCCCGCAGCAGCACGATGAGACCAAGCGACAGTCCCACCGCCAACGCCGCATCCCACAGGGCGTAGACCGCCGACTGCCAGCCTCCGTCACCCATGGCCGAATTGAGAGCCTCTGTCAGCTCCAGCGAGAACCAGTCGCCGCTGAAGGCCAGCGGGAAGAGCAACACCGAGGCCCCGGCGGCGACCACCAGCCCGACCATGCCGGTCGTGATCGGAATCCGGCGCAACCAGTCGCCCCTGTAGGCCACCGTCCCCAAGGCGAAGAAGGCGAGGTACTGGGGAAGATAGGCCAGGCTGGGGAAGCCGGCCCAGCTCTCACCGACGGCCAGCGACAGGCGCAGGAGGTACTCGGTCCCGGCCAGGGCGAGGATGAAGCCCACGATCCACATCGCGCCCGGGACCGGCGCCGTCGACGACCTCTCCGAGCGTCGACCGGCCACCAGCCGCCATATGGCGTATCCGGCGCTAAAAATCATCAGCAGGGCGAGAAACCAGGTCGGACCCATTCGCACATGGTCGAGGTAGCGGAACGTTTCCCATGTCATGGGCCCGAGTTGCTCGTCGACGTGGAACCAGCCGGTCATGGCCAGTGGATTCAGCACCGCGGAATACAGCACCAACGGAATCCCGAGCCGGATCAGCCTCGAGGAAAGGAAGTCCCTCGTTCCCTTGCGGTCCAGCGAGCGAGGGGTGAAATATCCGGCAACAAGGAAGAACGCCCCCATGAACCAGGCCTGGTTGAAGAGCACAAAGACCAACAGATTTCGAGAGATGATGGTCTCGGGAAGGTCGACGTAGTAGAAGGCGAGGCCGCCGGCGCCGTAGGCCATGGCCACGTGATGGAGCACCACGAGCATGGTCAACCCGATCCTCAGCCGGTCGAGGTACACCATCCGAGAGGTGGAGGTGGTGGAAATGACGAGCGATCGGTCAACGGTCTCCGGAGGCCTTCGCATCTGGGTGATCGTGGTCACTAAGTCCCCTTTTCGAACGTCTACACCTCTTTGTCGCACGGAATAGGGCTGCGTAACCAGGGTCCTACGTCCCCCCTCTGGCGGTTGACCAGTGGTTATTACCAGTGGTAATCTCGCCCTGTGGGAAGGGGACTTCGAACCGGAGCCATGGCGGATCGGTTCGTCGAGACGACGCTCGAACTGATTGCCACCGAAGGTGGCGCCGGCCCCGTCAATCTCCGCCAGGTCTCCCGCCGGATGGGATGTGCTCACACCAACGTCTACAACTACTTCGCCGGCTTTCAGGATCTGTTGTGGTCTGCATTCAGACGGACGCTGTCGATCTACGGCACCTGGCTCACCAAGGACCTGGACGACTCGCTCGAACCCGACGACTACCTTCGCCGAGTCCTGGTCAATCTCGCCACCTTCCCCCAGGCCCACCCCGGTCTCTACCGGTTCATCGCCTCCGATCGGCTGCCGATGGGCGACATCCCCACGGACATCCTCGACACGGTGAGCGACATGAAGCGGTGGCTCTCACAGGCCCTCCGGGCGGCCTCCAAGTCCGAACTCGGCCCTGACGACGCCACGGTCATCGCCGACATCGTGCTGGCCTACGTCGACGGTGAGACGCTCAACCTCATCAACGAGCGTGTGGTCCCCGGCGAGGACGTCCACGGCCGGATCGTCGACAACGCCCTGCGGATCTATCGCCTGCTGGTTCTCGACGCGACCAACGGTAAGCCGCCACCACAACGTGGGGCTGCCCGGCCCTCGTATCCGAAGCTGCAACTCGCCGAGCACCGGAACGGAGCATGACATGGCCATCATCTGGGGGATCATCGTCGTCGTCCTGGCCTTGCTGGCCTGGGGCGGGCAGACCATCTCGTGGTTCTCGCCCCGAACCGCCGAACCGCTGGGACTTACCGAACCGGAAGATGCGGTGGAGCCTGCGTTCTACGCCGACATTCGGGCCGAGGCGTTGTGGGATGCTCTCACCCTGTGGATCGCCGCGGTCGCCGGTGTACTCCTGATCGCGGGAAACGACGCCTGGTCCTACTTCGGACTGGCCGGCGGTGCGATCTACGTGTACTTCGCCGGCCGCGGTCTCCTGACTCGACGGGCCATGCAGCAGCGCGGACTCCGGATCGGCACGGCGGAGAACGTGAAGTCGGCCTACCTGTTCCTGACAATGTGGGGACTGATGGGCCTGGTCACGGCGATCGCGGCGGCCGGCGCACTGGCGTCATGACCTCGTCACCTGACGGCCATGAATCGAGAAGACGCGTGTGAAACGGAGCAGATGATGGATGTGACGGTGGCAACATGGGTCGTGGCGGTCGGGGGGCTGCTGTTGATGATCCTGCTCGGCGGGTTGCAGCTCGTGGCGGTGGTGAGACCCCGGAGCGAATGGACCATCGAGAATGTCTACGGCGGCGACCCCACCGGCACCGACCCGCGTGCCTACTTTGCCTTCAACCAGGGGTATGCCTGGGCCGACGCCGTGTTCTGGGCGCCGCTGCAGATCGCCGGGAGCATCGGCATGCTGCTAGGGCAACGCTGGGGCTTCCTGCTGGCGCTGATGGCATCGGTCCCGTTCTGGTACACGGCCATTCCCATCTTCATCTGGGACCGGGACATGGGCTTCCGCCGCAAGACGCTCTTCTACTGGGTTGTGGTCTGGGGCATGTTCCCCGCCTACGGGATCGTGGCCGGCGTGTACTGCTTCGTCCGACTCCTCGACTAGGCGTCAACGGTGGGGCTGTGCCCGCCGACCTGACACCAACAGTTCCAACAAGGAGCCTCTTAGCTCGTCACGTCGGCCACAGTGGGCTTGACCACGATCTTGGCCCGGGTGTGGCTGCCGCTGATCTCGGCCACGGCTTCAGCCACCCCGGTGAGATCAACGGTTCGCTGGATCTGGGGCACGAGCGCTCCCGACTCCAGCAGCTCCGCCAGGTAGGCCATGTCCTCCTGGTTGGGGTCGGCGGTGAACTGGTGGAACGACTGAGACGCCCGACGGAAACGCAGCGCTCGACCGACGATGCTCAACATCGGGCCGAACCACCGGTTTTCCTTCGGTCCGCTGGTCTGGACATAACGCCCGTCGGGCATCAGAACGCTCAGGCAGTCCTCCGTGGAGCGATTACCCACATTGTCGAGCATCACGTCGAATCGCGGGCCCCCGTCGGCAAAGTCGTCGGCGGTGTAGTCGATCACCCGGTCGGCCCCGATGGAGCGGACGAGGTCGACATTGCCGGTGCTGCACACGCCGGTCACGTGGGCGCCCAGTGCCTTGGCGATCTGGACGGCCATGGTGCCGACGCCACCGGAGGCCCCGTTGATGAGCACCCGCTCGCCGGGCTGCAACTTGGCGTGGGTGCGCAACGCCTGGACCGCCGTGAGGGCGGCCACCGGGGTGGCCGCCGCCGCCTCGATCGAGACCGGCGGCGGTACCGGGACCAGGCCCTTGGTGTCGGCGGCGACGTAGGGCGCACAGGCGCCTCCCTTGACCTCGCCGAACACGACGTCGCCGGGGGTCAGCCGGTCGACGTCCTCGCCGACGGCCACCACGGTGCCGGCCACATCGGCTCCCGGTGTCCTGCGCTTGGGTCGGCGTAGCCCGGCCATCACCCGGATCATGTAAGGGGTTCCGCTGACGAAGTGCCAGTCAAGGGCGTTGAGGGAAGCGGCCTCAACCCGGATCAGCACCTGATTCCTCGCGGGCTCCGGGACGGAGGTTTCCTCGACGTTCAGCACATCGGCGGTTCCGAAGCGATGCTGGATCACGGCGTGCATCGTCGTCGGGATCGTGAAGAGATCATCTGGGGTCGTGTGATCGGAAACTGTTCGTGGTTCGATTCGTTGGTTCATTGGTCTGCTCATTCCATCTTCTGGTCGGCAAGTTCCGCCGGGTCTGAACGTACGTTGTACATTCGGCTCTTGTATTCTTAGAACGTACGACGTACGCTGTCAAGTGTGAACAGCTCTTCGAAGCGACAACCCCGCGGTCTACTCGACCGAAGACGGATCGTTGCCGCCGCCATCGAGCTTGCCGACCGGGATGGGATCGACCGGCTCACAATGCGCAATCTGGCCGACGTGCTCGGCTACAAGGTCATGGCTCTTTACAACCATGTCGGCAACAAGGACGAGCTCTGCGGCCTGATGGTCGACACCGTCGCCCGAGACATCGACCTCCCGCCCCTCGAATCACCGATGGAGACGGTACGAGCCATCGCCGTCTCAACCCGGGCGGTGCTGGTGCAGCACCCCTGGGCGGCTGAGCTGTGGCTCCGACACATCCCCGGTCCGGCCCGTTTCGCCATGATGGAGCGTCTGCTGGTGGCGCTGGACGCCAGCGACCTGCCTCCCGACATCGCCCACCACGGTTTCCACGCCGTGACCAACCACGTGATCGGCTACACCCTGCAGGAGCTGGGTATGACAGCCGGCCAGGCCACCGTCACCGACGATCCCGAGCAATTGGCTCGCGATGTCATGGCCGGCGTCGACCCCGAACACTTCGCCCACACCGTGGCCCACATCCAACAGCACCTCGACGGTGAAACCTCGAGCAGCTTCGAATTCGTCCTCGACCTGATCCTCGACGGCTTGCACACCGTGGGGGGCCGCCACCGGAGCGATCCCGGCCGGGGCGAAGTTGGGATGGTCGCGGACCAACGGGCAGGCTGAACGGGCGACCCCGACAGCGGGGCGCCGGTTGAGGAGGACCTCAGGCCGTCACGCCGGTGTCGGCATCGGCGGCAGTGGCGACGGAGCGGGGTGTGACCTTCCATTTCCGTTCCCGCATGATCTCCTTGATGTGGGCGGTCCGGGCCACGACGTTCTTGGCTTCGGTGTAGACGAAGCCGGCGGCGATGGCGTGGAGCCAGAACCAGCGCCGGTGCTGCTTGA
>JAHEJM010000079.1 GCA_024638815.1 Acidimicrobiales bacterium
TTCTCGACCCCGGGGACAACCCGGAGTTCGATGGACTCGATTGGACCATGTGGCACGTCTCGATCGACTACGAAGACAATGAACCGGTGGTTGTCGGAATGACCTACGATGAGTGGTCTCCCTAACCCCCCTCAGCCCTGGGCCCGCTCGCCGAGCGCTGCTTTGACAACGGAGGAGGAAGGGGCACGGACACCATCGGATCTCGGAGTATCTGCTCGGTCCGGGTCCGATCTCCGGCGAGTCGATCTGACGGTGCCGTCGTCGGCTGGTGTCTAGGAAATGTAATAACCCCGCTGTGGAGCGGGGTTTCAGGCCTCCTGGCCTCTGCGCGCTTGGAGGTACTCGAACCCCAAACCTTCTGATCCGTAGTTCTCAAGGGGCTTGATTCTGCGGTTCGCCGTTGGTGGCCGTGAGTGCCCGGTAATCGCTGTTTGAGTGGGTTTTCGGCGGTTCAGCGGTGCTCGTGGTGTCCGTTGGTTACCGCTGACCACGCTCACGTGAACCTCCCCAAAGCTGCTCGAACACAACTGGGGACTTTCAGCGAGCGGCGGCACCGCAGGATTCCGGCGGCGCGGGTGGTCGTGTCAGACTTGCTCATGACGGGTGGTCCTCCTCTTGGACGCTTACTGGTTCAGCAACCTCGGCGTGTCCGAAGGCCCCGCCAAGGTGGAGGACCACCCATCAACTTCCACGACGCCCGGGACAACCTCGGGGGTTTCGCTGGGTGTCCGTTGTAGTCCTCTGATGTCGTTGCCCCAGTCGGCGAGCGGGTAACGGCGACCTGGGCGATCCCGTAGTGTCCGCTCTTCGCCGACGGTTAGTGGTCACGTAGTGGTCAGTGGCGCTGGTGGGGTTACTCGGCGGTGTCGGGCCACTGCCAGGTGATGATCTCGATGTCGACCAGTTCGACCCGGCCGGAGGTGTTCATCCATCCGTCGACGGTGAAACGGTAGCCATCGGGCGAGACGAAGCGGCGAACCGTCGGTGAGGGAAGTCGTCGATGACTGGCAACAAGTCGCCCCAGTAGGTGCGGAAGCGGTCGAGGACCCAGGGCAGCTCGACGCGATCGAAGCGGTCCAAGGTCGTGACCTCGGTCCTGGCCAATTCGTTGCGCAGCTCGTCCCAGAACCCTGGACCGGGATACACCTCAGCCGGTTGGTCGCTCACGCCGTGTTCCGGTGGCTGTTGTAGATAGTTCGATCAGTTCGATTCGTCTCAGCTGGCGGCGTCGTGTCGGGCCATCTGGGCTGCGATGCTGGCGGCCCGACGCTCAGCGTGTGCCCGACCCTCGGGATGGCGCTCGGCTGCCTCCCGCAACGCACGGCACTCCGCCCGGTATTCCATCCAGTCGCCTTCGGTCATCGACGCCATCACGTCGACGCCCTGCGCCCGAGCCTCGGCGATGCGTTCAGCCCAATCAGAAGCCATACTCCAACCGTAGCATTGGATGCTGACAGCCTCTCGACCGCCGCCGCATCGCGCAACTGACCTCGATCGCACCGGCTTGCCCAGTCCGGGATTATGGCCCGGTGATGGTTGGCGGAGTCGCCGTTGACGACCACGTAGAAGGAGTCGCTCAGCCCGTCGCTGGTGCTGACCAGGGCCGACAGTCCATACATGCCGGCCTGCAGGACGTCGAAGCACAGCTCGATCTTGTTGGGCTCCGTCGGACCGTTCCAGTAGCTGCCCGATCCCTCCGGGGCACCGGCGTACCCGCCGCCCGACGCCAGCTGTTCGACGCCGGCGACCGCGGTGCCGCTCAGGCGACCGGCTTCGGCCTCGGCCACCCCGATCGAGCACTGATCGGGGTTGGGGACCAGGTTGATCGGCACCAGATCGACGGTGTCGATCAGCGTTCCGTCCTCCCACAGCTCGATGATCTGGTCGCCCTCGGCCAGGGTGACAGCGTGGCATCGCGGGCGCTCTCCACGGCGGTGAACATCTCGCTCGTCCAGTACTCGTCGTGGGCCGGAGACAGGAAGGTCTTGTAGTCGAGCAGTTTGGCGCCGGACCAGTGAGTGTCGATGTCCGTGGAGTAGGCAACGTCGTAGCCCATCCGCTCCAGCCACCGGATCTGGTTGAACTCCCGGGTCAGCAGCCTGCCGGAGCCCTGGCCGGTGTGGGTCGGTTGTAGGAGACCTCGACGGCCCGGGCCTCGCCGGCCACGGTGGGTGCGCCGCCGCTGATGTAGGTGTAGGGGCTCTTGCCGACGTGGGCCGGATTGGCGGCGTCAAAGCCGGGGGTGGCGGGGTTGACGTTGGGGAAGTTGTTGTAGGCCTGATCGGTGGTGGTCGGTCGCTCGAAGAGGATGTCGGCCTGGCGCTGATCATCTCTGACCGCGAACGTGGCGTAGTTCTCGTAGCCCTGCTGGTTGGTGAACTTGGCCAGATAGACCCCGCTCACCCACTCGGACGGGTTGGTGAGGGAGTAGGACGTCGGCCGGTCGTACTCGACGAAACCGGTGACCGGATCGACGGGAGAGTAGGCACCCGGTTCGGCCCCGATCCCCGACGTGCTGTGGACGAGCCCGCCCGCCGCCGCCGTAGTAGCAGCCCATCCGGTAGACGGCCGGGTCTGCGGATTGGGCGATGATGAGATGGTCTGTGCTCGTGTGCTGTACCGTCCGGGCCAGCTCGAGCGTGTGGTCGGAGCGAGACCTCATTCCGGCGTCGCCGGGCAGGGAAGTCGGCACTATGCCGACGATGTCGACGCCGTAGTCCCGCCGAAGTTCGATCTCCACCGCCACCTCCCGAGCGAGGCAGCCCGAGCCGAAGATCAGCGCAGAGGCCCGGAGGTTTCCCCTCCGCCACTGCCAGCGGACTACCTGCAGACTTGCTCAGTGAAGGCTTGGGCAACATTCGGGCACACGTCTTTCAGCCCGCCCGAAGAGCGGAGATCTACCAATCCCGGCGCAAGCCCTCACTCGGTCGATCGGGTTGTGGGCCACAGGTTGGCTGACCCGCCCTGTACTTCCGACCCCGGGGCCTGGGATGATCGAGCGACGACGAGCGGGCCCAGGCCCCGGGGACTCGCTGGGCACCGAGGAGTGGCAATGTGGAAGAGGAAGTACCAGTCGATCCGTTCGCGACGAGGCGCCCCCGGAGACCGACGCGGTGCGTCCCGGCGAGGACCTCGATTGGGTCGCCATCGAGGCGCACCTGCAGGCCAACCTCCCAGCCGAGGTGGTGGCCGACGGGGAGTTCACCGTCAGCCAGTTCCCGAACAGGGCGGCCAACCTCACCTACCTGATCGTGTTCGGCGACAACGAGCTGGTCCTGCGCCGCCCACCGTTCGGCACGATGGCTCCCGGCGCTCACGACATGGAGCGTGAGTTCAAGGTGCTCTCGCGCCTGTGGGAGCACTTCGACAAGGCGCCGCCGGCTTACCTCTTCTCTGATGACCATTCGATCGCAGGGGCGGACTTCTTCGTGATGGAACGCCGTCGGGGCGAGGTCATCCGGGGCGTGCTTCCGGAGTCGATGCGCGATCTGGAGGGCGTTGGGCGACGGCTCGGACTCGCCCTCGTCGACGCCATCGCCGAGTTCCACCTCCTCGACCCCGACGTGTGCGGGCTGGGTGATCTCGGTCGGCCGGACGGGTTCATCGCCCGCCAGGTCGGCGGCCGGAAGAAGCGGTGGGACTTGGTGGCCGACCCGGCGTGGGATGGCGCCATGACCGAGATCCACCGTCGGCTCGACATCTCGACCCCGGACGCGCAGCGGGTGTCGTTCGTCCACAACGATCTGAAGCTGGACAATTCGATGTTCGCCACCGGCAACACGGACCGGGTCGTCGCCTTCTTCGACTGGGACATGACCACCCTCGGCGATCCCCCGGCCGACCTCGGCACGCTGCTCAACTACTGGCCCGACCCCGACGACGACGAGGAGGTCCGCCGAGCAAGCCACGACGGCATATGAATAGCGGCGACTCACCTCAGCGCCAGGGTTGAGCAGATAGGCCCTTTCATGCGTTCCTTGCGAGAATCGACCCAACCGTCGCTGTAGCGTTGGGGTCCCTATGACCGGACCTCGGACCTCGCTTCGGAACGCTCCAAGTCTTGTCTGGCAAGGGCTCCAGCTGGTGCGCCGCAGCGGCTTGAAGCTGCCCATCACGTTCGCCGTTCTCGACCTACTCACCGGGGCCCTGCTGGCGGCGGAGCTGCTGCTGATTCGCTGGGTGACCGGGGCATTCCTCGACGACACCGCCGAGCTGGCGGTAACCGGTCTGGTCTTGTTCGCTTCGACGACCGCGCTCCGTCGCGTCGCCTCAGCGGCTGCCGATCAGCTGAAGACGGTCGCCGCCGAGCGGGTGGAGTGGTCACTCGTCAACGACGTCATGTCGGTTGCTGCCGCGGCCCCGTTCGAAGAGTTCGAGAATCCGGAGTTCCACGATCGGCTGCGCCGCGCCTTGAACGCGGCCCAGGAACAGGTCTGGACCCTGGTCTACTCGTTGCTTCGACTCACGAACTCCGGGGTCGCTGCGCTGTCGTTGATCCTTGTGATGGTGGCGGTGGCTCCCGCGCTCCTGTTGCCGTTCGCCGTAGCCGGCCTCGTCCTGGTGGCGGGCGTCGTCGTCCAGACCCGCCTGCGGTATCGCTTCGAGTTTCTCGACACTGCGAGCGACCGTGAGCGCGTCTACCTACGAGAGGCGCTCATTTCCCGGAGCGAAGGCCGTGAAGCTCGGCTATTCGGGAGCCGGAAGGTCCTGATCGATCGGCACGAAGAGCTCCAGGGAAGTCGTCTACAGGGGCTCGTCGCGATGGTGAAGAAGCGCTTGGCCATCGAGGTGTTCGGGTCGCTCACGCTGGCGGTGGTCCTGATCGGCGTTTTCGCCACGATCGCGGTTCGAGCCCGTGACGGCGATCTCGCTGTCGCCGATGCCGCAGTCGCCGCGCTGACCGCACATCAGCTCATCGGTCGGCTGCAGACCATCACGGGGTCGTTTGGTTCCTTGCACGAGTCCACACTGTTTCTCGCCGACCTGATACGCTTCACCGACGTTCCAAGGACCGTGCCGCCCCACCACTCCCTCGTACTCGCCAACCCACCGCGAGCGATCACCCTCAGAGGAGTCAGTTACACCTATCCCGACACCGGGGCGCCTGCGGTGGAGAACATCAACCTTCGTGTCGAGGCTGGCGAGATCGTTGCCCTGGTCGGCGAAAACGGAGCCGGCAAGTCGACCGTGGCCAAGCTCTTCTCGGGCCTGTACCAGCCGACATCGGGTGACGTTCTGCTCGAGGGTGAGGCGGTTGAGGTCGTCGACGGCCCGCTCACCGGTGTGGTCAGCGCCGTCTTCCAGGAGTTCGCACGCTATGACCTGACGGTGGCCGAGAACGTGTGGCTGGGGGCGCCCTGGCTGGCGGCCGACGAGTCGTCGGTCCACGCTGCGCTCACCAAGTCGGGAGCCGATTCCATCCTGGGGAAGCTGCCCGATGGGTTGGACTCTCGCCTCGGTCGGCGTTTCGAGGCGGGGCTTGATCTGTCGCTCGGGCAGTGGCAGCGGCTGGCGTTGGCCCGGGCGTTCTTCTCGCCTGCGCCATTCCTCATCCTCGACGAGCCGACCGCGTCGCTCGACCCGAGGATCGAGGCCGGACTGTTCGACCGGCTTCACGATCTCTGCGCGGGCCGCGGCGTCCTACTCATCTCCCACCGCTACTCGACGCTCAAAGCGGCGGACCGCATCGTGGTGATCGACGACGGTCGGGTGGCGGAGACCGGCACCCATGACGAGCTCATCGCAGCAGACGGTGTGTACGCCGCCCTCTACAACCTCCAAGCGGACCGCTACCAGGAGAAGGTGGTCCAATCGTGATCGACCGGCGTCCACGCCGTCTGGTGCGGGAACTACTGCGACTCTCCCCCGCCCAACTCGCGCTGACGACGTGGGCCCTCTTGCTGTTCGGCCTCGCCGAGGTGGCGGTGCGAACCCGGCCGACGGCTTGGTCGGCCTCACGTTTCGGTGTATCGCTCCGGCCCGAACTAGCGGTCGACGGCGACGGAGCGACCCTGTCGCCTTCCGATGCACGGAAGGTCCACGTGGTGAGGCAGCTCTCGGCCTTGCTCTACGGCAGTGGCCGTGGCTGCCTACGGCAATCCCTGGTGCTGGGCCACCTCCTTCGAGCCCACCGGCCGGTGCTCCGACTCGGTGTCCGCGACGATGCCGCCACCGGGTTCACTGCACATGCGTGGCTGGAGATCGACGGGCGCCCAGTGGAAGACCAGGGCGACTACATGGCCTTTGACACAGGGTTATATGACTCGTAGATTAGAGTTCGGTTTTCGTGCCCTACCCGCGACATGGGACAAAATAGCCGTAACGTGTGACCCGATATATCGACCCAAGATTGGCGCGGCTGAGACGACAGGAAGCTATATGCATGAACAAGATGTACCGGTGGACGGATCAAGTACCTTTCGGTACGTCCCCCATGTTCTCTCACGCAAGGTTCGCGACGAAGTCGTTCTACTCGACATGAAGGGCGACAAGTACCTCGGCCTGGACCCGGTCGGCGTCTGCCTCATGGAGGCGTTTCAAGCCGGCCACGATCTCGACGGCGCCATCGCTCAAGTACTCGACATGTTCGAAGCCCAACCCGACCAGGTTCGGTCAGACGCCCTCGAACTGATCGATTCCATGGTCACCCAAGGTTTGCTGGAACCGGTCCCGACATCCAGTTGAGTACGGCGTCGACGACATCGGGAAGCTGAGCGAAATCTCTGGGATAGCGGAGCTCCACCGCCGGAATGTGATCGACCACCGCCATGGCCTGCTCGAAGGTAGTGGCGGTTGCCGCCGCATTGGTGAGGTCGAGCCGGAAGCACTGTGAGATCAATCCGGCGGCGGTGTGGGTAGCGGAACGCTCGACCAGCTCGACCGAGTCACAACTCGAAGAGGGGGCGCCAAGCAAACAGAGGCCGGCGACCGGAACGATGCCCGGTTGAGCGTGGTTCCCGACCGGCTCGAAGCGCCACTTCTGACCGTTGTCGCTCATCGGTTTCGATGCGGAATCGCCAGCCAATCGGGCCGAACTGTCGGGCCATAACCGCAGACTGGGGTAGGTCGGGGTGCATTGCACGACAGCGTTGCGATCGACGCTGAGACGCATGCAATCGTCGGTCAGAAGGGTGTGGCCATGCCCGTTGAACGCAGCGGCAAGGGTCGACTTTCCGTAGCCTGATTCGCCGACGAAGACGACAGCACCTCGGTCAGTCAGCACCGCGCTCCCGTGCACCATCAGGGAACCCTGAGCATTCAGAAGCCGAGGGAGCACCTGGTCGAGGAGGTGGTGCCGCACCGAGCTGGTCGCCGATTGACTGCAGACGACGGCACCACGTTGAGGGTCGACGCAGAATTCGACGCCATCGTAGAACTGCAGCAGATGCTGATCGCCCAGCCGAGCGATCGAGATGGTCGCCTCCCCCCCGTGGACCGACTGGTAGTCCCAATCATGTACGTCCGCCTGTGGGCCGGGTTCGGCCAAAAACGAAAGCTGCCCGGATGCCGTTGCCGGCATCCGGGGAAGCTCATCGATTTCCTCTCGACTGACCAACACGATGCTGCAATATCCATAGGAGTGAAGCATAACGAGATCAGGCTATTCGATAGATCAGCTACGCCGGTTCTCCGGTTGGGCGGCGTTCTCGTTGGCTGGACCTGACCCACCAGCGGTGAGTTCTTGGACACTGCCAAGTTGGCGGAGCCGGGGCTTGCGGTACTTCTGCTTTTCCATATTTCTGTCCTACCTTCTTGCGGCGGTTCGGCTCATGGTAACAGCCCCATTGCGTACATAGATGACTACAGCCGAGAAGGCAGCTTTTCCTTGTGGTCGACCCAGAGCATCATTGCTGCAAGCTCAAAGTCCTTGACATCAGCATCGCAAGCTAGGCCAACATCGGCGATGCGGGCGCCAGCTTGGCCAATGATTCCCAAGAGCGGATCGTCATCCATCGTCGCTCGACCGATCCTGATTGGACTCTTCGTCGCCGTCGAAAGCGTGTAGACCCAGCCGAGATGTTCGTTGGCCGTATTCCAGACGACATCGGCGGGAAGCCGACCGTCACAAGCGAGCCGCAGGAGGACCTTCGGCCAACCTCGGCGGATCAGTTGTCCGGCCGGGAGGCTGAGCCAGAACTCGACAACCCCTTTGTCCATGAACGGACTTCGGATCTCCACCGAATGGGCCGCGCCGACCCGATCGTAGCGTTCGAGCCCGGCCGACGCATAGTGACCTGCGAAGAGCCGCCGTCGAGCCGACCCGGGACCGTCACCGTCGAAGCGAGGCACCTGGGACCGAGACAGGCGTTCCTCGACACGAGCGAGATCATCGCCACCGAGGTCGAGGTGAGTGTCTCGCAGCATCGCCGTCTGAGCAGCTCGCCACCGGTCGTCCCGTCGCGATTCCAGAAAACGGCCTGCCCGACAGGAGCTGATTCCCGCTGCGATAGTCGACTTCACAATCTGGGTCGGATTCCGGTCACGGCCGAGTTTGCCGTTCGGATCGAACTGTTGAATCGCTTCGCGGAAACGACGCTGGCCAATCTGGACCCGGAGGATGTCGCCCAGCGCCGGTTCGGCAACCTCGTTGGCGAACACTCCGGCCGAAAGCGACCGGATGCCGTTCACAGCGGCCGTAGCGCAGACGGCGGCCGGCAGCGTCATGGCTGCGTCGAAGGGGCTCTCGAGATCGCGGACGCGGTCAGCAAACGAGCCACAGAGGGTGTCGACCTGATCGGGGGTGACCGTGTGAAGTTTGAGGCCCCGTCGGTCAACCGTCCGTTTGACCAGTCGACTCTCGAGGTCAGCACCATCGGTCGATATGGCGGAGCATGCGCGCCCCGCCCCCTCATGGTCCGTCTCGTAGACGGCGATGGCGGCGGAGTCGATCCCGCCGCTGAGCATCACGGCGTGATCGTCTCGGCTCCGCTGCCGGCACCGCACCGCCTCGCCGAAGACCGCATCGTGGGCCTCGATGTACTCGGCATCCGACCCAAGGACGAGCGGTTCCGGCTCTTCGAGGCGCCAATACTCTCGCTCCACACTTCGAGACGGCTCGACTTCGAGGGTGTGGGCCGGCGTCAGCCTGTTGATCCCTTCGAAGAAAGTGCCGGTGACATCGCATGTTTCGAGGCGAGGTACGAAAAAGTCGATAAGCCGATCTCGGTTCAGGCCGCGGGGAACCTCGGCCAGCGAGCGGATGGCTCGGCCGTCGGAAGCGAACACCAACAGGTCATCCGAGAGGAAATACTGGAGGGGACGAACGCCGAAGTGGTCTCTGGCGAGCACCAGCCGGTGACGGTTGGCGTCCCAGATCGCGATGGCGAAGTCGCCCAGCAGGTGGCGAGCAAAGTCTGACTGCCACTTGTCGTACGCGGCCAGCGCCAGTTCGGCGTCGCCCATCAGGTGCAACGGTCGACCGTCGTGGCCAACTTTCGATCGCAGTTCCGCCCGATTGTCGAGCCGGATGTCGGCGACGATGACATTGCCGGTGCGCTGACCTATGAACGGTTGCGATTCGTTGGCCGCCTCCGGGGTTGTCGCCAACAGACCGTGGCCTAAGGTCACCGCTCCAGATCTATTGACGACACGCCGATCGGGGCCGCGGCGGACCATGACCTCGAGCATCGTCCCGGTCTCGTGCGGGGAACGAGGACAGCCATTGCGACTGTAGACTCCAGCGATCGCGCTCACTGCAAGAGGCCCCCGTCTTGGGCGCGCACCTCGGCTCGCCGGGGAACGACCGAGGACAACAACGCCCTAACCAGGCCGGCGAAGTGTCCCCTTCTCGTCCGCTGGACGAACGCAAGGAAGTCCTTGTCCGGCCACACAATTCGACCTACGACGACTGCCCATCGGCGGGTCGGAGCGTTGCTGAGGAGCCAGGCCAGCGACCCAATTTGGCGGTTTGCGAGCCAGAGGCGAGTGAGCGGCCGTCGGGCCCGTAGCGAGGACCTCGTCCTCTCGAACGGAAGATCGAGACCCGTCATCGAACGGGTCTCGCGCAGAGCCCAGTCGGCCAGTTCACCAAGACCTTCCTCGTTTGCGAGGCGGCCCACAATGGACGCGTTGCAGTCAGACGAACTCGCGAGACGTGCGATGTCGACCATCGTGGAGAGGCGGGTCTGGCCAGTCGCCAGGTGGAGCATAGCGTGAAGGAACAGGAGCTCAGGGCACGGAACTCGCAACCAGACACCAGCAAGCTCAACGCAGCCGGACATCTTTTCGTCGAAGAAACGCGACGCGTCGATGGATAGCCGGCCGACCCCGGCTTCGATCCGTCGATGAACGTCGAGCTCGACCCCACGGTATTCGAACGTAGCGGCCTTGCCCGGCACCGGCACGCCATAGACGTCCCTGAACCGCGGCAAGAACTTTGACTCAGCACCCATGCGCTCGACCAACCGACACACTGCATCGAAATCATCTTCGCGGACCAACAGGTCGACATCACCCGTCTGCCGCAAGGACGGGTCCGGATAGACGACACGGGACGCTGCAAGCCCCTTCAGAACCCGGTAGTCGAATCCATGGCTCTCCAGCTCGACGACGGTCCGCAACAGAGCGGCCTCGAATCGCAAGGCGTTCTGTTGCTCCCTGTAGATCGAGTCATCGAGAGATCTGCGGATGTCCGGGTCGAGATCAAGACCAGCCTCAGCCGCGTTGCCGAGCAGAGGAAGCAGCCGTTCCCTGGATGCCCAAGATAGGAGCGACTCCTGCTCCTCGATCGTCAAAGGCAGATACGCCGGATTTTCGATCAGGCCAGTTGACATGACTGCTGACTTCATCTGATCGAATCCAGGGACCATACGTCCTCGACAGGGTTGTGCGCGCCAGTCGACAACCCTAGATGCCAAGCCCTACCTGCCACTACAAATGACTAGAGGAATCTTGCCTACTTCGATGCGTTGCGACACGGACCATTATGCATCTCTATACGCTCCCAAGGACGTATATTTTACCACCTAATAGACCTGTCCGGGCGGAGCGAGATCAGCGCCCGCTACTGCGATAAGACCGACCTCGACATGTCCCGCATCGCCTTGGATTGAGGCCTTCACCATAGGAAACCAGCATCTTCGTGCAGCAGCTACACCACGGATGGCTCGTCGGCGCCTGCACCAATGAACGCATGGAAACCATCGCCGAATCACGCCCCGCCCGGCCAATCGCGGCTGCGGAACTACTGTTGGACGGGCTGGAGGACGGCCAGTTCCATCGGTCGGTGCACGGTGAAGGCAGCGTAGAGGGTGGTGGGGCTCTGGTAGTTGAGGCTGCGGCAGCGTTGGCCGTTGATGAGTGTTGCGAGGTCGTCGGCGTTCGCGGGAGCGATGCCGGCAAGGTCGGTGCCGCGGGGGAACCACCAGGCCATTGGCGGTTCAGGTTCTCGATCTGGCCGCGCTGCCAGGGCGAGTGCGGATCGCAGAACCAGGCGTCGAGGTTGTAGTTGAGGACCAGGTCGCGCCAGTTGGCCCATTCTGATCCTTGATCGAAGGTGATCGACCGGCGCAGGTGCACGGGGATCTGTTCGAGGCCTTCGACGAGCCCGGCCAACGCGTCGTGGGCTGCGTAGCCGTTGGGCATCGTGATCAGCAGCGAGTAGCGGCTGGTGCGTTCGGTGAGGCACGTCAGCGCAGAGCGGTTGGCGCGGCCGATGATGTGATCGGCTTCCCAGTGTCCCGGTTCGGATCGGTCGTCTACCGCAGCGGGGCGGGCACCGATGTTTGGCAGGGCGCCGGTCGGTAGTGGCGGCGGCCGCCGTTGGTGGTCACTTCTCGGCTGATCGTGGTCCGGTGGCGGCCGACGCGCCGGGCGATCACCACCCACGGCACATCACGATCCTCGATCAGCGCGCGGCCGACCTCCTCGAGTTCGGGCAGCGACAGCGGCGCGCCTGGCATCCTGTAGTCTCCATCGGTCGGTGTTGGTCAACAGCACCGGTCATCATGATCGGGACCGTGCACCGATCAGCCGCCGCTCCAAGACCGGCTCGTCAATCTCACCGGGCACCCCTCGACGGGACATCAGTTGTCTCCGGCCGACGAACCCGGGGTCCGTGCAACGTACGTTCGCTCGTACCGCAACACGCCGTCTGATCCTCACTCCAGGTGTCATCGGTGCAGGTCTTCGTCACGGACGGTGATCTGTGGGCACACGGTCTCTCTCGCGTCCGAGGTGCGTTCGCCCTTGCCAGCCGGCGCGAAGCGGTCCGGTAGGGCCTGGTCGTCGTCCAACCAGTCGATCACCCGCCGTTTCGAGGCCGGATCGACCAGCCGGTTCAACGCCATGACGAAGATCGCAGCCCCCAGATCGAAGCTGAGGTGCCGACCCCGCTCCGCGAAGAACCGACCCAGGGCGAGGCGCTCCCACACCGCGGCCACCGCTGCGGTCGCTCCCCACGCCGGGACCGCTACCGCTCCCCAACCCGGCCTGTCCCCCTCCTCGTCATCATCGTCGCTGTCGTGGTCGGCGAAGCGCTTCAGGGCGCGATGATCCGGTCCAGGTCGCCACTGGCCCGCAAGGCCGACACCTGACCCAGCCGGGCGATCGTCCGCTGCCGGCTCCGGCTCCGCTCATCCCGGAACGCTTCCACCAACGACAAGTACTCATAGCTCCGTTTGCCACTGTTCACCACGGTCCGCTTCACGAACATGACCACCACTGTTGACCAACACAGCTCCGGCACGTCCCAGTCGACGCATCCACCTTGAACCAGACATGGTCCTTGTCGACCTAGCGCAGTTCCGAGACCGGCGACTGTGGGGTCTTGTTCGTTGTCCAGGTAGCCGGCCGTCCGCAGGAGAGACCCAAGCTCGGTAACGATCCGCCGGCCGATCTCTGGCGATGCGTTACGGAGTGGTATGCAAGCCGATCGTGCTTGTTGAGCGACTCAACCGCCTCGATCGGTTCTTCGTAACCTGCGAGAGAGACGGCCGACGAGATCGGACTATGGGATGGACCGGCGCCACCGACCAAAACCACGCCAAGGCCCCCGGTATCTCGACACCAAGCTGAGGTGTTTGCGGCGGGATGTTCTCACTCATGTTCTCACGAGCCCGGTCAGTCACCCATGAGTGTTGCCAACAACGCCCTGACCAGGACGTATGTAGCGCGCTTGGAGGTACTCGAAACCCCAACCTTCTGATCCGTAGTCAGATGCTCTATCCAATTGAGCTACAAGCGCATTCGTCGCCCTCGGCAGGGTGACTGTCGGCCACAAGGACCAGAGGCAAGTCTAGACCCCACCGGCTTCGACCTCCACCTGTTTCCCCGGGCCTTCAGCCGACATTGACGACGGGTGAGGTCAGCAGCAGGTAGCCGTCCTCCAGGGTCGGGTCGACCAGGTCGGCGCCGGGCGGTGGAGCCCCGAGACAGCGGTGGCGCCCGTCGGCCAGGCGCCACGTCGCCCGGGCGTCAACAGGTGCCTGATCCTGGATCCACGCCCTGCCGGCGGCCGTGGTGGCCAGGGCATCCGGCTGGCCGACGAAACGCAGCCGGCCCTCGATCAGCACCAGGACCGTGTCGCCGACGGCCGCCTCGTCGGTCAGATGGGTGGACACCACGACGGTGCTGTCGTGGCGTCGCCCGGCCACGATCTCCCGCAGGCGAAAGCGCTCATCGGGGTCGAGACCGGCCGCCGGTTCGTCCAACAGCAGCAGCCCGGGTCGACCGAGAATGGCCTGGGCCAGCTCGAGCCGCCGCACCATGCCACCCGACAGATCGCCGACCCGATCGGATGCCCGTTCGGCCAGCCCCACGCTCTCCAGCGCCCCGTACACCAGGTGGCGCCGGGCCCGGTCGTCGTCGTGGCCCTTGAGCACCGCCACATAGTCGATGACGTCGAATACCCGGGACGCCGGAGCCAGGCTGGGCCGTTGGGGTTGATACCCCAGGCGGCGGCGCATCTCGATCCGGTCCGACTCGTGCCGGGGGTCGAGCCCGTCGACCAGGATGGCATCGTCGGCACCGACGTCGACCGTGGCCAGACAACGCAGCAGGGTGGTCTTACCGGAGCCGTTCGGCCCCAGCAAGGTGATCAGCCCACCCTGCAGGAGCAGGTCGACCCCATCCAGGGCGTCGATGGATCCGAACCGGCGGCGCAGACCGAACACCATGACCTGGCTCGCCGTCACGACCTCCACCTCGACGCCATCAGATCGAAGCGGTCCCGCCGGGCCACGGCCACGGCCAGCGCCCCGATGGTCACCACCACCATCATCGCTTGGCCCACGGCTCCGAAGGCGGCCAGTGGATCGGCGGCGGCGGCCCGAACCCAGGCCACCCCCAGCACCCACACCACGGCCGACACCGCCGCCGCCCGCCGTGGCGCCAGCACGGTCATCATGGCGACGGTTGCCGTGGTCAGTCCCAGCGCCGGTAGGAGCCAGGCGAAGGCCATGGGTTGCCACCCGGGGGCCAGGACGGAGGCCACCAGCAGCCAGGTGGTGGAGAACGCCAGCACCGCCACTGCCCTGGTCGCCACCAGTCGCAGCCCTCGCATCGGGGTGGCCAGGGCGATCTCGTGGGCCGGGTCGGCCTCCGGACCGTAGGCCAGCGCCACACCGAGCACCGGCACCAGGGGGGCCAGCAACAGCAGGGCGAACAACCCCTCCCGGGGCCGGGCGGCATCGGTCAGGGCCAATCCGATCAGGATGGCGACGGCGGTGGCCAGATACCAGGATCGGCGAAGGGCCGGGGTGGCCACCACCAGCCTGGTGATGCGTGACGGCAGCCCTGCCGCCCGCAGCAGACGCTCCATCCGGCTCGGGGCCGGCGCGTCCAGCTCGATGGTGATGGCCCGCCAGTTGGCCTCGATGCGGGCCGGGTCGACGGACCACTGCGATGGTGTGGAATCGGCAGTCATGTCAACAGCTCCTGCAAATGCCGGCGGGCCCGCATCAGGCGGGTCTTGACCGTTCCCTGGGGGATCCCCAGCATGTTGGCCGCCTCCTTGGTCGACAGCCCGTCGATGGCGGTGGCGATCAGTACCGTGCGCAGTTCGGGGTCGATGGTGCGGAGGGCGGTGCCCAGTTCGCCGTGAGTTCCGTTGTCGACCAGTACGTCCTCGAAAACCATGGCCCGGTCGTAGCGCTGGATGGTGGCGGCGGGCACCGGCGTCGGTCGACGTTTTCGAAGGTGATCGATGAGCCGACGCACGGCAATGCCCCAGAGCCAGGCCGCAACCTGGCCATCGCCCCGGTAGGTGCCGGCCGATCGCCACACGGCAACGAAGGTGTCCTGGAGGGCGAGGTCGGCCACATCGGGGTCGCCGCAGCGGCTCTCGAGCCGGGCCGTCAGCCAGGCGGCGTGGCGCCGATACAGCTGCTCGAGGGCGCTGCGATCGCCACGGCTGACACGGGCCACAAGCGCTCGGTCCTCGTTGTCGGCGGGATCGGGGGAAGAGTTCATTCAGGTATCTGTCGGATCACGGCCGCCTTTCGGTTCACGCTCCGATGAAGAAACTACTCGTTGGTCGACCGATGGGAGCACCCTATGGGACGAGCCGGTCCCCGCAGGTGCCGCCGCCCCACGGTGCCTTCGCCTGTGCCGTTGCCCTGACCGGTGCCTTCGCTCGGGCGTTGTGAACCGCCGGGCAGCCTGCCACCGACAACGACGTATGAGTACCACAGTTCCTCCATCATCGGCCTCACCGTCTCCCGCTTCCTCGTGGCCGCCGCCGGATTCGCAGTGGCCACCACCGGGTTCATCGTGGCCGCCGCCGGACTCGCAGTGGCCGCCGCCCGAGCGTTCGGCGCCGCTGCCGCGTCATGGCCATTGGGCCCTGTCTCCCGCTTCCTCGTGGCCGCCGCCCTCGGTCCCGCCGGAGCCGATGGTGCCCGCCGCCGACGGCCGGTCCCGGTGGCGCCCGCTGCCGACCGCAGCAGCCGCCCTGGCCGTGATCGGGGCGTCGCTGGCCTTCGACCAGGGACCGATCGGTATCGTCGTTGTGCTCTTCATTCTGGTCGTCCCGTTCGAGAAGCTGTTCCCCCGGCACCGCCAGCGGGTCCGCCGCCCGCACCTGGGAACCGACGTCGGCTACGCCCTGGCCTCCCCTCTGCTGAGCGGACTGGGGTTGGCGGCGGCAGTGGTGGTCGGTGTGGCCAGTCTGGCCTGGCTTCCCGGCCTGCTGGCCCGACCGCTGGTGGCCATGATTCCGGCCCCCATCCTCCCACTGGTCGGCATCGCCCTGTTCGACTTCGCCATCTACTGGACCCACCGCTGGTACCACGAGGTGCCGTTCCTGTGGCGCTTCCATGCCATCCACCACTCGACCGAGCACCTCGACTGGGTCAGCGGATTCCGCAACCATCCCCTCGACGGAACCCTCATCGCCCCGGCCTTCGTCTTCCTGGTGGTGGCCGGGTTCTCACCCGAGTTCACCGGCGTGCTGGCCGCAGTCCAGATCATCACCGGCATCTTCCTCCACGCCAACGTGCGATGGCGCCTGCGGTGGCTCCACCGGCTCATCATCACCCCCGAGTTCCACCACTGGCACCACGCCAACGAGCCGGGGGCCATCAACTCCAACTACTCGGTGTTCCTCCCGACCTGGGATCTGCTGTTCGGCACCTACTTCATGCCGTCCAATCGGCGACCGACCCGCTACGGGGTCAGCGAGCACATCCCGGATGGAATGCTGCCCCAGCTATGGCATCCGCTGCGGGGCATGGGCAACCCGTTCCGGGTCGTCGTGCACCCGGCACGATCACTGCGAGGGCTCGTCCGGTTCCTCCGTGTCCTCGTGCGCGACCTGTACCGTTCGGCCACCCGACCTCGGTCGCAGCTGCCGACCGCCTGAGGCGGGCCGGCCGTCGGTCCCCTCGGTTCTTTACCAGTCGGCGTGAATGTAGCCTTCGGCCAGCACACCGGAGTCGCCGACACCCTGCCACCGCACCGTGCCCTCACCGTCGACGTACAGCAGGAGCCGGCCGGTGACATCGTAGGCCAGGCTGTGCGAACCTTCCTCCAGGTCGAACTCGGCCTCGATCTCGCCCGAGTCGGGGTCGACGACCACGGCCCGAGTGCCGCCACCGAATGGATTCCGCCCGTCGTCGTACAGCACCACCAGCCCGCCGTCGCTGCGAACCTCGAGATCGGCGATGGGGCGGTCCAGTTGGTGGGTGACGGTGGAGACCACCCGGCCGGCGTCGTCCAGCTCGATCACGTCGATGAGGTTGCGGACACCGTCGACCTCCCGAACCATGGCCACCCCGATGCGATCCCGCAGCCACGCCGGGTGATAGCGAAGGTCCTCTGGACTGTCGCTGAGCTGGATCACCACCCTGCGACCGTTGGTACCTTCGGCCAGCACGGACACGTCATACCCGTACCCCGTGACCAGGGCGAAGCGACCGTCGGGGCTGATGGCCACGTCCCACCCCATGCCCCATCCATCGGGACCGCCTCGACGCTCGTAGTCCTCACCGGGCTCGACCAGGTTGAGGTTTCCGGCCGCCGGTTCCGGCCCGTCGGAGACGATGATGACGCCGGTGGCCGGGTGCCACCATGCGCCGTCGATGTAGTTGCCGGACTGGTCGTCGACGTCGCCGGTGGAGCCCAGAGTCCGGACAACCCGACCGTCGACGGCGTCGAGCTCGACCAGTTCGTAGGTGTCGTCGGTGACGGCGATGAAGGTCGACGGCATGCCCTCATCGGTCATCGGTCCGGGCCGAGGAGCGAACGGCTCGCCCAGCGCCGCCGCAGGGCCCGGGCCGTCATCGTCGCTCGCAGGGTCCGAGCCCTCGGCTGCGCTCGCAGTGTCCGAGGCTTGGTCGTCGCTCGCAGTGTCGGTGTTTTCAGAGTCGGCCGACTCGCCGTCGGCCTCCACCGACTGCACCGTTTCCGATCGGATTGTCGCCGCCTGCTCGCCGTCGCCGCAGCCGGCACCGGTCAACAGCACGGCAACGCCCAGCACGGCAACGGTCCGCGCAGTCCTGAGTCGGCATGCGATGGTTGTGCCCACACCCGGGACCTTAGCGCGGGCCGAGGCCGACGACGGTCGTCCCCGGGCCGGGTCGGCGAGCTCGCGCCAGTTCACCCGGTCGGAGACTATGGGTCATCCAGCGACTCGAACACGGTGGCGGTACCCAGCGGGACCGGACCGACGTCGTCCCCACCGCCGTCCCGGCTGAACAACTCCGCACCTCGACGCACATAACCCGGGCCCTCGAACCGTTCGAGTTCGGACCAGAATCGCTCCAGCTCGGTCGACACCAGCACCTCCACCGGCACCCGATGGCCCTCGGCGTCCAAGGTCAGCCCGGGAAAGCCCTGGGCCGGACCCCAGGTCAGTTCGTAGCGATAGCCCCGCACCACGGCCGGCAGCCACGCTCCCGGGATCTGCCGAGTCACCCAGTGATTGACCTCGCCCGGGGCCAGGGTGCCGTAGGTGGCGAAGGCGATGCCCTCATGGAGCACCGTCTGATACACCTGGGCCGTCACCGCCTCGCCCGACTCCAGCCGAACCTCCGCGCCACGCCGCCGGTAGCCGGGCCCCTCGAACTCATCCAGCGCGGGCCAGTACGACACCAGCTCATCGGACTCGAAGACCAAGATGTCGAGCTCCTCCGCCGTCGGGTCGACCACGAAGCCGGGGTAGCCGCCCATGCCCCGCCACACGGCGTCGAATCGGTGGCCCCGAACGGTGGCCGCTCGCCACCGCCCCGACAGCGATTCCACCATGTGGTGGTTCGACTCTCCGGGCGCCAGGGTCCCGTAGACGGCCAGCCGATTGACGGTCACCGTGACGACCCTAGCCCTGTGGAGAACATCCCTGTGGATCATTGCCTGTGGATTCCTGTGGAAAACGCAAGAAATCCATTCGAGCATGGGCGGTTTGCTGTGTACAGGGGCGATGGCTCGCCCCCGCAGTAGGCGACTGATGAGATCCGGGCCGAGAACTTTGAGCCGCCCACGACCCGTTTGGGGGTCGTCCCGGGCTCAAAGTTCGGACGACGGGGGTCGTGCCGGGCTCAAGGTTCGGGAAGGGTGGGTGGGGCGGGGGGCCTTGGCTTGCCGGTTAGCCGATCAGGTTGCCATAACGGTGCAGGGTCCGGGTCACGGCCTGCTCCCGCAGATAATGCAGCAGCTCGATGCG
>JAHEJM010000080.1 GCA_024638815.1 Acidimicrobiales bacterium
ACCAAGGCACCCATCGAGCTGGGTGATGTAACCACGCTCGGCCACGAATGCCCGAAACGGAGCGGGGAGGACAACACGGCCCTTGTCGTCGACCGAATGGTCGTATTGGCCGACAAACACCCCTTCACCTCATTTCCTCCATCTCGAGCGCCTACGTGGCTCTGAACCCGGTTGAGTTCGGAGCGTTTTGTGGGCGTATCTCCCACTGCGTGCCAAATTAACCCACTTCGCCCCTCTTTGCAACACTTTTTGACGCTTTCTGCGCGCACGAGCACACGGAGAGTGCAAACGACTGTTCGAAATTACAGCGACGTAACAACCGTCGGACATCCACCCGTGTTGGTCGAAATCGTCTGGAACAGTGGGATTTCCGGCATGTGGTCGAACGACCGCGCAGCGTGGTGGAGACCGGTGGGGGGAAGTGGGGCTGCCGTTGGGGGGTGGTGGGATGGTGGCCCCGGTGGTCAGAATTGCCCAGTAGCCTGGCGTTCCCCGACCCCGTTCGACGGTGCAAGCATGTCGCAACCCCATCATCTCGACGACGTCGATCCCGCCCCGAGCCACGCCACCGGGCCCGACAATGGCAATGCCGTCGACCCGGACCGGTACGGTGACCACCCCGGCCCCCGGGGTTGGGCCATCGAAACCACAATCGGATCGGCGCAGTGGTTTCACGACAGGGAACCCGGCAGCGACGTCGACCATCGGGTCTGGATCCACCGTGTTCCCACTGAAGCCGTGGTGTTGGGGAGCGCCCAGCCTCCCGATCTCATTCGAGCCGATGAGGCCGAGCCACGGGGCGTCGAGGTGTGCCGGCGGCGCTCGGGGGGAGGTCTGGTTCATATTCAGCCCCAATTCGATCTCTGGATCGACATCGTCATTCCTCGCCACTCGCCGCTGTGGGACGACGACATCGGTCGATCGTTCCACTGGCTTGGCCGGCACTGGGCTCATGTCCTCCAACGGCACTACGCCGGTCGCGGCCACGACGTCGACTGGGCGATCTCGACCAGGGCGGTCCGGCGACCCGAAGGTCGACTGCTGTGCTTCGCCGACGTCGGACACGGAGAGGTGCTCCACCTCGGCCGCAAGGTGGTTGGGCTGTCTCAGCGACGTACCCGGCACTGGGCCCGACTCCAGGGTCTGATGCTCGTGCGGGGAAGCCATCACCGTCTGCTGCCGTTGCTCGAGGTCGGCGCCGCCGTGGATGTCCTGGCCAAGGCGGAGGCGAGCCTGCAGCGTCCGGACCGAGGTGATGCGGAGATGGAAGTCGACACGGCTGATCCCAGCCGGCAGAACGCACGTCTTGAGGCCGTGCTGAATTCGATTGATCGAGCCGTCGGACTGCCGCCGGGTTGTCCCTCCCCGGATCGGGATCGTGTGATCGAGGCCTTCTGCCGATCCCTGCCCGCCGTCTGACGCCGGTCTTGGGATCTTGTCCCACCAGGTCAACGCCGCGGCAACCCGGGGCTTCACCACGGGGAGGTCGGCGATCGGTGGCAATTGGATTCACCCCCGTTCGCGCCGTGAGTTAGTCTGTGCCAATGACGCGGGCGCTCGTGTTGAACGCAACCTACGAACCGATCGGTGTGGTGTCGGCTCGCCGAGCCCTGATTCTGGTCCTGGCCGACAAGGTCGATGTACTGGCCGACTCCGGCATTGTCTGGGCATCGGAGGAGCTCGAAATCCTCGTGCCCTCGGTGGTTCGTCTCCGGTACTTCGTCAAGGTGCCGTACAAACGGGTGGCGCCGCTCAGCCGCCGAGCCGTCTTCGCCCGCGACGGGGGCCGATGCCAGTACTGCGGCAAGGCGGCCGAGAGCATCGACCATGTGATTCCACGGTGCCGGGGCGGTGAGCACACGTGGGAGAACGTGGTGGCCTGCTGCCGACGATGCAACACCTTCAAGGGCGATCGGTTGCTCAAGGACTGCTCGCTTTCACTGTCGACCAAGCCCACGGCGCCGACCCAATATGTCTGGGTCAAAGTGGCGGCCGGCACCGTGCCGGCGTCGTGGACGCCATACCTGGAGCGCAAGGCGGCCTGACCCCGGGATCCGATCGTGGGTTTCGCCTCGGCCGAGGGCCGTGGTCTAGCTTGGGTCCAGAAGTTCCGATCACTCGATGAGCCAACGACCAGGCGATCCGACCACTCGGAATCACAACGACGAAGGAACAGGACGTGGACCCGACCTATCCCGAGGCCGCAGAGGCCTTCCGCGAAAAGATCCAGGCCTTCCTGGCCGAACACCTCCCGGCCGATTGGAGCGGTATCGGAGCCCTCGATGCCGACCAGGCCCTGAAATTCACCGGCCAGTGGCGAGACATCCTGCGCGACAACAACCTGCTGGCCGCATCCTGGCCCACCCACTACGGGGGTGCCGGTCTCAGCGCATTGGAGTCGGTCGTGATGGCCGAGGAGTTCCAGAAGGCCGGCGTGCCGACCTCGGGCTCCAACGACACCTTCAGTATCCAGATGGTGGGCAACACCCTCATCCAGTGGGGAACCGAGGAGCAGAAGAAGCACTTCCTGCCCCGGATCATCTCCGGTGAGGACGTCTGGTGCCAGGGCTACTCCGAGCCCAACGCCGGATCGGATCTGGGAAATCTCGGCTGCCGGGCCGAGCTCGACGGTGACGAGTGGATCATCAACGGCCAGAAGATCTGGACATCGGCCGGGCACCTGGCCAACTGGATCTTCGTCCTCACCCGAACCGCCCCCGACGCGCCCAAGCACCGCGGTATCACGTTCCTGCTCGTGCCCATGGATCAACCAGGGGTCGAGGTCCGACCGATCAAGATGCTGACCGGCGACTCGGAGTTCAACGAGGTGTTCTTCACCGACGCCCGTACCGCCAAGGACAACGTCGTCGGCGAGGTCAACGGCGGCTGGGCCGTGGCCATGACCCTGCTCGGCTTCGAGCGCGGTGAGGCGGCGGCCAGGAACCCCATCGCCTTCCGAGGCGAGCTCGACCGCCTGCTGGAACTGGCCAGGGCTCGGGGTCGCCACCACGACCCGCTGATCCGGCAGCGGCTCATGTGGTGCTACTCCAAGGTCGAGATCATGCGGTACCTGGGGATGCGCACCCTGACCAAGTTTCTCAGCGGCGAACACCCCGGCCCGGATTCATCGATCTTCAAGCTGTACTGGTCCGAATATCACCGGGTGGTGACCGAGCTGGCCGTCGACATCCTGGGGCCGGACGGTATGCACATGGTGGGCAAGCTGCCCAGCAGCGCCTTCTCCACCGATTCTCCGGGTGCGCCGAACGAGTCGGGTTCCTGGCTCGGAACCTTCCTCAACGCCCAAGCCGGCACGATCTACGCCGGGACCAGCCAGATCCAGCGCAACATCGTGGGCGAGATGATGCTCGGCCTTCCCAAGGAGCCGCGATCGGACAGCGGTCCGTGGAAGACCATCCCCAAGTAGCCGACCACTCCCCCATGGGGACCGTCGCCGATGGTCCGGTCCGGCCACCGTTCCCGGCCCCTAACCTGAACCCATGGTGAGCCTCGTACCCGCCGAGTTCAGACCCGTGCTGCGTCCGCTGCTGCGTCGTCCCGACCTGTGGCCGACGGCGCTCCGTGCTGCCCTCGAATTGTCACCCCGAGGCTGGTGGCGGCACTACCCGTACCTTCCCCAACCGGATCCGGACTGGATGCGGTTCCGCCTGGTCACCGCCTACGGCGGGGACGGCCGTTTCAGTCCCGACACCCCGCTACGCCCCCAGGATGTCATCACCTGGCTGGAGTGGCGGCGATCCTGGTCGGACGTCTGAGTCCACACCGGTGACGGACGTGGCCGGACCGCCACGAGCCCATCCGCCGACCGGGCCCGGTTCAGGAGATTCCCCCCGGGCGCTCCCCCGTGGCTCGAAGACCGACCGCGGCCGCCCCGATCAGCGGCCCCTCGTCACCACATCCTGCCGGTTCGATGCGGGCACCCCGGCTGTAGTCGACGCGGCAAATCCGATCCATCTCGGCCTGGGCGGCGGCGAAGAACGGCTCGCCGAACCCCAGCGCCACCGATCCCGCCACCACCGCCAACCGCAGGTCCAGCAGATTCGCCACCGAGGCTACGGCCTGACCGACCATCCGGCCGGCCTCGGCGATGACAGCCGTCTTCGCCTCCGCCGGCGGATGCCCGGTTCGAACCTCGATGGCAGCGCCCGAAGCCTCGGCCTCCAGCGAACCCGGGACCAGGTGGGGTAGGTGTTCGGCCGGCGAATGACCGGGGACCGAGACGATCAACTGTCCGATGTGACCGGCATTGCCGGCATCACCGTCGAGTAGTCGCCGGTTCAGAACAATGCCCCCACCAATCCCGTTCGAGACCACCATTCCCAGATAGCTGGAGGCCGACCGGGCCGCTCCCACCCAGCCCTCGGCCAGGGCCAGCGCTTTGGCGTCGTTGTCGACGCCGACGGTGAGACCGGTCCAACGGGCCACTCGCTCCCGTAGCGGGAAGGACCGCCAGGCCCGGATGTTCAGCGGCGACACCAACTCACCGCCCATGGTCATGGGCCCGCTGCAGCCGACGCCACAGGCCCGGTACTGTTCGAACGGCCGGTACGGGCCGAGAAGCTCGACGAGGGTGCCGAAGAGTTCCTCGTCACTGCTTGTCCTCGGAGTCGATAGGCTGGTACGTCGGATCAAGCGACCGTTCTCGTTCACCACACCGGCCGCCAATTTCGTACCGCCGATGTCGACAGCTAGGGTTGGAGGCGTTGTCGGTGATGTCACACTCAAGCACGGTAGCGTCCCGACAGGAGCGGCGCGAGCCCTGGAATCTCCGGATCACGGATACGCTTCGCCATTGGAGCGGATAGGAGGAACCCCGCCAGTGAGCACAACCGAGGCGCCCGTTCTGGACGAGACCCGGGCCTATCAGTTCGCATCGGCCTACAACGCCGTCCGCGACAACATGCAGCAGGTGATCCGAGGCAAGCAGGAAGTTGTCGAGCAGACTCTTCTCTGCCTGATCTCGAGCGGGCATCTGCTGGTCGAAGATGTGCCCGGTGTGGGCAAGACGCTGCTGGCCAAGGCATTGGCCGCCTCGGTCGGAGCCAAGATCGGTCGCATCCAGTTCACGCCGGACCTCCTTCCGGCCGACGTCACCGGCGTCAACGTGTGGAATCGCAACACGTCGTCGTTCGAGTTCCGACCCGGCCCCATCTTCACCGAGCTGGTGCTGGCCGATGAGATCAACCGGGCCTCACCCAAGACCCAGTCGGCCCTGCTCGAGGCCATGGCCGAATCCCAGGTCACCGTTGATGGTGTCACCCATACCCTGCGGTCGCCGTTCATGGTGCTGGCCACACAGAATCCCATCGAGCAGGAGGGTACGTACCCGCTTCCCGAGGCCCAGCTCGACCGATTCCAGATGAAGATCTCGGTCGGTTACCCGGCCCGGGCCGACGAACTCAACATGCTCCGCACCCACGAGACCGACGGCCTGGTCAACCGGCTACGACCGGTTGCCAGCCTCCAGGACGTCATCGCCATGACCAAGATGGTGACCGCGGTGCAGATCGCCCCCGAGCTCCGCAACTATCTGATCGATCTGGCCGAGGCCACTCGGCGCCACCAGGCCGTCGCCCTCGGGCTGTCGCCCCGGGGAACTCTCAGTCTGCAGCGGGTGGCTCGGGCCCGGGCCGTCGCCCAGGGCCGGATCTACGTCACCGACGATGACATCAAGGCCGTTGCCCCCTACGTGATGGCGCACCGGGTCCTGCTGCGTCCGGAGGCCACCCTGCAGGGAGCCAGCGCACTGGCCATCGTACAGGACGTCCTGCGGGCCGTGCCCGTGCCCTACGAACGTTCCCGCTGAGAGACCCATGACGTTCACCCGGGCCGGTGTCGCCCTGTTCTTCGCCTCCGCCCTGGTGGCGTTGACCGCCCGGGTCCTGGGCCTGCTCGAACTCTACATCCTGGCCGCCATCGGATTCCTGGCCCTGTTCCTGGCCTTGGTCTACACCATTGGTACCCGGCTCGACATCGGTGTGAGCCGCATCGCCACCCCGGCTCGGCTTCGAGCCGGTACCACGGCCAGGATCGATCTGGTGTTGCGCAACCGGTCGCGTCGCAAGACGCCGGTCATGTCGGCTCACGATCAGCTCCAGGACGGTCGGGGGGCCACGGTGCACATCGCCCCCCTGTCCCGTGGCGGAGAGGCTCGGTTGGCCTATCGCCTTCCCGCCCACAAGCGGGGCAAATTCAGTGTCGGACCACTGGATCTCACCCTCGGCGACCCGCTGGGCCTCACCACCACCACGGTACGAGCGGCGAAGATGACCGACCTCATGATCCACCCCAAGCTCATCGATCTTCCTCCCCTGGTCGCCATTTCCGGCCGCGATCCCACCGCCGATCCACAGCCGCTGCGGTCCATCGCCAACTCCGGCGACGAGTTCTTCGCCCTTCGCCCTTACGTGGTGGGCGACGAACTGAAGCGGGTCAACTGGCGGGCCTCGGCCCATCTGGACGATCTCGTGGTCCGCCAGGACGAAAAGCCGCGGACCGGCAGGGTAACCGTGCTGCTGGATCGACGGTCCGAGGTCTACGACGAGGCGGGATTCGAACGAGCGGTCTCGGCCGCATTGAGCGCACTGTTCTCCGGCTTTCGCGGAGGCGATTCGCTGCGGTTCCTGACCTCGGCCGGCCCGGCCGTGACCGATATCCGAACCCGCTCCGAGCTGGAGGCCGTGGACGAGCAGTTGGCATTGATCGACGTGACCCGCGACGCCTCGATCGCTCGCAGCATCGAGGACATGACCCGAATCTCGAGAGGCGGGACTCTGGTGGTCATCACAGGAGTCCTGAGCGACAGTGTGGAAAAGGCGCTGGCGCGATCCCGTCGGATGTTCGGCCTGGTCATCGCCATCTCCTGTCAGCGGCCCACCGATCGGGTGCCGGATTGGCTGATCGTGCACGACAGCGACGACACCCTGGCCTCGAAATGGCGTAGCGTGGTTGGAGCGAGTTCCGGAACCGGCGGGTCCGTCTTGGGATCCTATTCCAACCCACGCAAGTGAGCTGTCATGTCTGAACCGGTCACCCGCGATCATCCGCCCCTCTGGCTCGAGTTGGCCGCCGCCCTCCTGGTACCGGCGGCCGTGGTCGGTTTCAGCCGGGTCTTCGACGACATGTCGGCCATCATCCCCATCGCCGGGGCGGCGCTGATGTCGTCGGCGGTGGCCGTCGTCGGTCGCCGACTGCGCCTTCCGCTCTCGATCACCGCCGTGGTTTCGATCGGTCTCCTCATGACACTGATCGTCTACCGCTACGCGCCGGGAACAACCCGGTTCGGTATCTTCCCCTCAGGCGAGACGTTCGATGTGGTGTCGACGCTGCTCGACGATCTGGTCGTGAACTTCCGAGAGATGAAGTCACCGGTTCCCGCCATCGCCCCCTTCGTCGGAGCGGCCATGGTCGGGGCCTGGCTCATGGCATTCCTGACCGATTGGGGGGCGATGCGACTGCGGCTGGCCTTCGAGCCGGTGTTTCCCGCCGCCCTGCTGTTCGTGTTCACCGCCATACCCCCCATCTCGGCCGGCCGGAATCGGGTGCTGTCCACCGCGGTCCTGGCCGCCGCCATCGCCCTGTGGGCCATATGCCAGCGCGCCTACAAGCTCACCGAGCAGAACCTATGGCTCCCCAATCACGAGCGGCGGGGCCCGGCCACGGTAGCCCGGATGGCGTCGATGCTGGCCGCCATCGCCGTTGTCGGCGGCACCATCGGCGCCAGCCGGCTTCCGTTCGTCGACGACGAGCCCGTGTACAGCTTCAGCGAGCGGCGGGATCCGACCCGCCAGGTCGTCAGCCCCTTCGTCAACATCGACAAGCGCCTGGTGGAACAGACCGATCAGGTCCTCTTCGTCGTCCAGGCCGATCAGCCCAGCTACTGGCGGATCGCCGGACTCGACACCTACGAGGACAACATCTGGAAGGTGGCCGGCGACTTCTCCCCCCAGGACGGCGACCTTCCCGGTCAAGCCCTGGGCGGTACCCGGCAGGAGCTGGAACAGGTCATCCAGATCCGATCCCTGGCCGCGATCTGGCTTCCGGCCGCCTTCGCCCCGGCCCGAATCGTCGAGACCACCGCCGACCTGACCTGGAACGGTGAAACCAGCTCGCTCACCGTGTCCAACGACATTCCCACCAGTGACGGGGTGGACTACACCGTCGTCTCCTCCGTTCCCGACTTCTCGGCCGATGATCTGAGGGCGGCGTCGGAGAACGTCCCCGAGGAGATCGCCGCCCGGTACCTCACCCTGCCCGACCCCGGATCCATCACCCCCCGGGTTCGGGAGCTGGCCGAGCAGCTCACGGCGGGCCAGACCACCCGGTACGACAAGATGCGGGCCCTTCAGGATCACTTCCGGAACAACTACGACTACTCGATCAATCTCGGCCCTGGTGGCCCCGATCCCATTGCCACCTTCCTCGACGAGAGACGGGGTTTCTGCCAACAGTTCTCCGGCACCTTCGCCCTGATGGCCCGTTCCATCGGGGTACCGACACGGGTCGCCACCGGCTTCACCTGGGGTGATCCCAGCACCAACGCCGACGGACAAACCGTGTACACGGTGACCGGTCGACACACCCATGCCTGGCCCGAGGTCTACTTCGAGGGCCTGGGATGGGTTCCGTTCGAACCAACCCCGGGACGGGGTCTTCCCGGTGCGGCCGGCTACACCGGTGCCACTCCGGAGCAGGATTCGGACGTTGAGCAGTCGCCACCATCGGAGCAGGCGGCCCCGGTCACCCCGCCTCAGGTCGAGAACCAGATCGAACAGCCGGTGCCGGAGACGCCGGCCGGAGAAGAGGTCACCACCTCCGACGGGGTCGGTCTCAACATCAACCTTCCGTGGCGCCTCCTCATCGTGCCGGCCATGATCCTCCTCTACATCGCCTCAATGCTCGGATTCTGGCGATTTCGGCGAACGCGACGTCGAAGCCAGGCCACCGACCCGGGCTCCAAGGTGGCAAACGCCTGGACCGAGGCGTGCGAAACGCTGTCGCTGGGGTTCGACGTCGACCGCCGACCGGCCGAGACCCGGACCGAGTTCGCCGGACGATTGCTGGATGGCGGGATTGTCGGCTCCGAACCGCTGCAAGAACTGGCGGAACTGTCCACCACCGCCCGCTTCTACCCGGAGGGCATCCTGGAACCCCAAGTGGAGTCGGCCGAATCAACAGCCGCCGAGGTTGAACGGCTGGTCAACGAAGCCGTTCCGGCCAGAACTCGTGTCATCCGTATGCTGGACCCCCGCCGCCTGATCCACCTCTCTTCCGACCGCCGGAAGACCATCGAGACACGTTGGTCCGACCCGACGCTGGATCAGCGGGCGGGAGAGCTGGTCGAACTCTCGGACTGAGACCCGGCTTTCGTTGCCGCAGAGATTCCGGCGCCGGGACGTAGCGGTACTCGGGGCGGCAAGAGCCGAAGCCGTCCCAACCGCAGGTATTGGCAAGCCGAAGATGAAGCCGACCGGAACGGAGGGTCAGTCGGGGTCGGGCTCGTCTGCCATGTCACTGCCACGACGTCGGGGCCCCGGATTGGCGGCCCGAAAGGCACGACTGAACTGGTCGATTCCCGCCTTACCCATGAGACGGAGATTTCGCTCGAACCCTACAGCGCTGATCAGCATGATCAGAAACCCGCCGAAGGCGAACAGGTAATGAACCTGAAGAGTGGCCACCATGACCAGCAAGCCGGCCACGAACCACAGCACCGACCATTTCAGTGAGCCCAGGGCATGTCGGTAGATGGTGGTTTCCCCCACCTGTCGAGCCAGCCTGGGATCGCTCTCGTGAAGGCTTTTCTCGATCTCGGCGAGGATGCGCTGCTCGTCCTCTGACAGTGGCATTCGGTAATCCTTCACCCTGTGGCTCAGCCCGGGGTTTCGGGTTCGCGGGATGTCTTCAACCAGTTTCGCGCATTCCTGCGTCGCTAACAACGCAGCAAGCGCATCTTCTCATGGCTTCTTACCCATCGGCGGAGGCGACAAACCGTGAAAACCCGCCGGGCCGGCCGAAATCGACCCGGTGGATCTCCGGTATTGGTCCGTTGCTCCAGGCGCCGATTCCAGCTCCGGTCTGCCGCCGCCGACCACAAGTCCGATCTCATGACTCTCCCGGTTCGGTGTCCGGACCCCATTGGCGGCCGCCCCGTTCCTTGGATTCGAGACCACGGGGTCCAAGCGTGCGGACCCGGCCGATGGACCCCGGCCCATAGCGGGCTCGAATGGAGTCGACGGCGGCATCGGCAGCCCGCCAATGGCTGTCGTCTGCCGCCCGCTCGCGGTCCGAGGCCGGCAAGATGTCGAGGGTCAGCTGATCGGTGGCGTGCTCGGACAGTCCCGACACCCCGACCCCCAGGAGGCGGACGCCACTCACCAGCACCGCCCGATCCTGCTCCAGCTGCCAAAACAAACTCGACGCCACGTCCATGATGCGCGACGCCGAGCTGGTTGCCGTGTCCAAGGTCAGCGAACGGGACAGGGTCTCGAACGAGCCGAGACGGACCTTGATCGTTACCGTACGGCCGAACAGGCCTGCGGTTCGCAGTCGCTGGGCCACGGCATCAGCCATGGCCACCAGATGATGCCGGACGTCGTCACCATCGTGGAGGTCGTGGCCGAAGGTCTCCTCGTGACTGATCGACTTGACCGGACGATGGGGCTCAACCTCTCGGTCGTCGATGCCGTTGGACACCAGGTGCAGGTGCCGGCCGTTGGCCTCGCCGACCGCCCCGATCAGCACATCAAGAGGCAGATCGGCCAGATCACCAACGGACTCGATGCCGAAACGGAGCAACTTCTCGGCCGTCTTGGGCCCCACACCCCACATGGCTCGAACCGGCAACGGGCGCAGGAACTCCGACTCGCATCCAGCCGGCACCATCTTCACTCCCGGTCCCGGTTCGATTCGACCACCCCTGATGACCGGTTTGGCCGCCTCCGACGCCAGCTTGGCCACCAGCTTGTTGGTCGCCACGCCGACCGAGCAGATCAGTGATTCCCGCTCCCGGATCTCGACCCGCAGTCGATGAGCGATCTGTTCCGGCGTTCCCAGAACCCGCACGGCCCCGGTCACATCGAGGAAGGCCTCGTCCAGCGAGAGGGGCTCGACCAGCGGCGTGACGGCTCTGAACACGGTCATGATGCGGTCGCTGACCTCCGAGTACAGCCGGTGATTGCCGGGGATGACAATTGCGTGAGGGCACAGCGAGCGAGCGCGGGCCATGGGCATCGCGGAGCGAATGCCGTACACCCGGGCCTCGTAGGAGGCGGCGGCAACCACACCCCTCCGCCCGGTGCCGCCGACCAACACGGGCCTGCCCTGCAGCTCGGGTTGGCCACGAACCTCGACCGATACGTAGAAGGCGTCCATGTCGACATGGAGAATGCTCGCTCCGCCCGAACCGTCCGCCCCCATACTCACCCGCCGTGGAGTCGAAGAACGCGCCGTTCGGAGCGGGGACCGCCCAGAAGTCGGTAGCGAAACAGCTGATCGTGTTCCGGCTGCCGGGTCAGATAGTCCAACAACGGTTCCACCACCCACGGTGACGAACCCCGAAGCCGGGCCGAGGCCCCGGTCAGCGCGACCCACCGGGCATCGACGACGATTCCGTCGGGGTCGTCGACCACGATCTCACCCCGGAACACCTGGGCTCGATGGGCGTGCACGGTGAGATGAAAGCCGAGGTCGGGTGCGACCACCTCCACCTCGTACAACTGTTCGCTCCACTCGAGCACCGAGAGCCCGGTCTCCTCTCGGACCTCGCGGCTGAGCGCTTCGAGCGGGGCCTCCCCGGAGTCGACCACACCCCCCGGTGTGCTCCAGTCGACAACCCCGTTACGGCGACGATTGGCAACCAGCAACACCCCGCGGTGATCGACGATGACACCGCCGGCAACCTCCCACCGACGAAGGGAACCGTCGTCGAGCACCGACTCTCGAGGGTTTTGGTCACGGGTCATGGAACAACCGTCAGGGTACCCCACCGCGATTGGTCAGGTTCACTCTCCGCCGCCGTCGGACACCGACAAACCGGGGATGCCGTCGGCCCCGGTCAGAATCCGCAGGGACGAACCGTCGAAGGAGGCGGGAATCGGCTCGAACCGCTCGTTGTCGAGATGCCGGGCCAGGAACGCCTCGGTCACGGCCATGAATGCCAGGTTGTTCTCGGGGCGGGCGAAGCCGTGACCTTCGTCGGGGAACAGCACATAGGTGACCGGTATGTCCTTGGCCTGTAAGGCACTCACGATCTGATCGGATTCGGCCTGCCTCACCCGGGGGTCGTTCGCCCCCTGGGCGATAAGGAGGGGACGCCGAATCCTGTGGGCGTGGGTCAGCGGCGACCGCTCGGTCAGCAGCCGAGCTCCCTCCTCTGTGGTCGGATTGCCGACCCGGGTGTACAGCATCTCGATCATCGGACGCCAATACTCCGGCACCGAGTCGAGCAGCGTGTTCAGATTCGACGGTCCGACGATGTCGACACCGCAGGCGAACACCCCGGGGCTGAACACCAGACCGGCCAGCGTGGCGTAGCCGCCGTAGCTGCCGCCCATGATAGCCACCCGATCCCGGTCGGCAATGCCGGCCTTCACCGCCCACTCCACGGCATCGAGCAGATCGTCGTGCATCCTGGCCCCCCACTCCCGATCACCGGCGTTCACGAACGTCTTGCCGAAACCGGTGGACCCCCGGAAATTGACACTCAGCACGGCATAGCCCCGGTTGGCCAGCAGCTGATGATTGGGGTCATAGCCCCACCCGTCACGGGCCCATGGCCCGCCATGGACCAGCAGCACCATCGGCAGCGGCTCGTCGGGTACGGGAGTATCGGTGCCCACTGCCGGCTCGCAGGCAATCCCACCGACCCAGGAAGGCAGAGAGTAGTAGCTCACCATGTCCAGCCCGTCCCGGGCGGTGATGACGACGGGATGCATCGTGGTCAAGGGCGCCTCGGCGAGAGCGGGCCGGTTGCTGAAAAGGAAGGTCATGCTCGCTCGTTCGCCCCGGTCGTACCGGTAGTACCGGGTCGGACCGTTGTCCACGTCATAGGCCACGATCCAGGTCCGGTCGTCCAACGTCCGGTCCACGACGGACACATCACCGTCGGACACGGTGCGGAGGTGGGCAAGATCATCGGCAACGGTGTCGTCGATGACGGTCCACTCCGATCGGGTGTGGGTGAAGGACACCGCCTGGACCTCACCGGTCGCCGGGTGAATCAGCACCGCCCCGGCGTCGGCCCCGGCATCCTCGGCCAGCACCCGGCCATCGTCGGTGTCGGCATCAACCGCCACCAGTGCGGCCGTGTCCCGACCCCGGCTATCCACCATGTACAGCGTGTCGCCGGCCCGGTTCAGACCCCTCGGCTGGGTCGTCAGATCATCCTCCGGTTCGATATGGGCGAACGGGAGCCACTGACCATTGCCGTCGGTGGTGTCGTGATCGGCCGTGGTGTCATCGCCGGTGACGGTGTTCGAGACGTGCTTCAGGTAGTCGGTGGTGCCGTCGGGATTCATGCGAGCGCCGTATCGGGGCCGGAACGCGCTGTCGACCACGTAACCCATGAAGCCATCGTTCTCGAGCACCAGGGTCCGCTCCCCCATCAGCAGGTTGATGCGATGGAGGTCGTGCAGCTGGGGGTTGCGATCGTTCAGGGCGACCAGGATCTCGTCGGGCAGATCAGGACTGATGCCGGCGAGTTCGGCCCGGACCCCGTCGAAGGGGGTGAGGTCGACGGATCGTTCATCGACGGGACCGTCACCGGTCACATCGACCCGATGAACATGCCAGTTCTCGTCACCATCGGTGTCCTGGAGGTAGACCAGGTGCCGACCGGTGTGAACCCAGCCGTAGGAACGAACCCCCCGGCCACGATCATTGGTGATCGAGCGGGCCTGGTCGAGGCTGTCGGTCGACCCGACCCAGACGTTGAGTACACCGTCGACCGGAGCCAGGTAGCTGAGATATCGGCCGTCGGGGCTGATACGCACCATGGTCCGATCGGGATTGCCGAACAGCGTGCGACGGGGAATCAGCGGTGGGATCGGACGTTTCTTCGACTCGGTCACCAGTCCAGCCTACGAGCCTCCCTCCCGCCCCCTCGGTATCCCGGTCGGTCGTATTAGGCTTGGAGCCATGGCCAACGAGGTCGAGCGACCACAACCCGAGGAGAGCGATCCAACCGACGAGTCAAGGCCGGCCAACGCCCCGGTTCGGCGCCGATCCCAGGACACTCCGGAGGCCGGATCGGATTCAGGGTCGGGAGTCGTATCCGCCGGCCGCCGGGATGTCGACCTGTTCCCTGACTTGCAGGCCCCCGTCCCATCGGCTCCAGACCCGGGGACATCGCCAAGGCTGGTGGCTTTTGTGTCCATCCTGCTCGGCGGACTTCTCGGTGGGCTCATCGGTTATGGGATCGGTGACCTCCTATGGGCCGAACCATTGGCGGTGGCGGCCGTTGCCCTGATCGGGGCCTTTGTCGGTGCAGCCGGCGTAGGGGTGCTGGCCAATCTCACCCTGCGGGCAATGGGCGAGTGGAAGGCGGTCGAACACCCCGAGGGCGACCAGTGATGGGGCTGTCGACCTCGCCGACCGTTCCCGGCCCGGACTCCCTCGATCCCGCCATTGACGACCTCAGCGGCCAGGTGCTGGAATTGGCCGTGATCTTCGCCCGCCGTGCCGGGCGAACCGCAGTCGAGATGCGGAGCGAGGCCGTCGCCTCGGCCACAACCAAATCCTCACCAACCGACCCGGTCACCGCGGCCGATCAGGAGGCCGAGGCCATCGTCGTAGACGGCATCCTCCGGCACCGTCCCGACGACAGCATCGTCGGCGAGGAGGGAGCGCAACGCCACGGCACCTCGCCTGTGGTGTGGTACATCGACCCGATCGACGGCACCACCAACTACCTCTACGACATCCCGGCCTACGCCGTGTCGATCGCCGCCGCCGTCGACGGCGTGCTGGTGGCGGGCGCCGTGTTCAACCCGGTCCTCGACGAGTTGTTCACCGCTAGGGCCGGCCACGGTGCGTATCTCAACGGTCGGCCGGTTCAGGTCCGCCCCCCGGTCCCGCTGAGTTCGGCCCTGGTCGCCACCGGATTCGGGTACCAGGCGGAGCGTCGCCGTCTCCAAGCCGTCGCCCTGACACGGCTGCTGCCCGCCATCCGCGACATCCGACGTTTCGGTTCGGCCGCCCTCGACCTGTGCGCTCTGGCCACAGGCCGGGTCGACGCCTACTACGAGGTCGGCCTGAACGTCTGGGACTACGCCGCCGGCTGGTTACTGGTCCACGAGGCCGGGGGCCGTTGTCGTGATCTCGTCGGCGACGACCCCTCGCCACGGTTCTTCATGGCCGCCGGGCCCGATCTCATCGAGCCTCTGGCCGGGGCCATCAGGGAGGCAATCGCGTCCGCCGAAGGCAAATCGTTGTCCACTACCCAAAACCTCTAGTCACCGGCTAGCGTGGTACCGCAACCGACCGAGCCTCAGCGCCAAGCCCGAGCGTGAGCCGGCCACGGCCGGTATCGCCACATCCACAGACAAAATCGGGCAGTATTCATAATTGTGGGAACCCGAATTCTTACCGTCGAAGACGACGAACGCATCCGACAGGCCGTGACCATGGCTCTCGAAGAAGAGGGCTGGGACGTCACCGAGGCCGGTACCGGCGAGCTGGCGCTCGAGTCGTTCTCCTCCGATCCGGCCGATGTGGTGTTGATCGACATCATGCTGCCCGGAATCGACGGGTTCGAGGTCTGCCGCTCCATCCGGCGGGCCAGCGATGTGCCCATCATCATGGTCACGGCCCGAGCCGACACCCACGATGTGGTGGCCGGTCTGGAGGCCGGCGCCGATGACTACCTGACCAAGCCGTTCGCACCCAAGGAACTCTCGGCCCGCATCCGGGCCATGCTGCGACGAGCCCGCAGCTCGGAACCGGGCGACATGGAGCGGATCAAGGTCGGAGAGCTGGAGATCAGCCCCGAGGAGGGGCTTGTTCTCAAGAACGGCGAGGAACTCCACCTGACCAAGACCGAGTTCAAGCTGCTGGTCGAGCTGGCATCCCAACCGGGCAAGGTGTTCAGCCGTGAGGTCCTCCTGGAGCGGGTTTGGGGCTACGACTACTTCGGTGACGGCAGGCTGGTCGACGTCCACGTTCGCCGTTTGCGCACCAAGGTCGAGAACGATCCGGCCAGTCCCCGTTACGTGGTTACGTCCCGAGGTCTGGGCTACAAGCTCCAGCCCTGATACATGGCGTCAACCGGTTGGTGGCGTGGCCTGCTGGCACGGATCACCCTGGCCTACTCCATCGGCGCCCTGCTGCTTTCGACCATCGTCGCCGCCTCCAGCTTCACCATCGCCCAGAACCGCCTACTGTCGACCGAGCGTGAATCGGCTCTGGAGCAGTTCGTCCGAAATGCCAACATCGTCCGGACCGATCTGGAGAACATCCCCGAGTCGGCTGAGGACGACGCCAAGGACGAGGTGTATCGGGCCCTCATCGAGGACAAGGTCCGCCGCACCAACAACAGCCGGCCCGGCCTGATCCTGCCCGACGGGGTGGCCCGCGGTCTTCGGGCCACCGAGCTTCCAACCGAGATCAAGCAGGCGGTCGGCGAGTTCAGTCTGGCCGAGTATCTGTACGAGGGCCCGGAAGAAACCGACGGCGCCACCCACTACGTGATCGGCATCGAATTCGTCGACCTCGGTTACCGCTACTACGAAGTACGAAACCTGGCCGACCTGGAGGACACACTGGGTTCGCTACGTCGCATCCTCCTGGTAGCCGCCGTGGTGGCCAGTTTGGCCGGCGCCGGCCTGGGTATCTACTCCGCCCGCCGGGCCCTGGCACCGGTGACGCGCATCTCCAATGCAGCCCGCGCCATCGCCGCCGGCGACTTCAAGACCAGGCTCGATCTGCAGGTCGACCCCGATCTGGCCACATTGAGCGAGTCGTTCAACAACATGGTGGACGCCTTGGAGGCCCGGATCCGTCGGGACGAACGCTTCACGTCCGATGTCAGTCACGAGCTGCGCTCGCCCCTGATGACGCTGACCGCATCGGTCGAGGTCCTGGAACGGCGCAAAGCATCGTTGCCCGAGGTCGCTCAACGGGCGGTGCATCTGCTTCGACAGGACCTGACCCGGTTCGAACGCCTGGTGGCCGATCTGCTGGAGATCTCGCGGATGGACGCCGGGGCGGCGCAGTTGCAGTTGAGCCGATTCCAGCTGCGCGAGTTCCTGGTCAACGTCATCGCCCAATCCCGCAGCCCGGAAATCGAGCTGGCGGTGCCGGACAAGGATCGGGACCTGCTCATCACCGCCGACAAACGCCGCCTGGCCCAGGTCGTCACCAACCTCATCGACAACGCCGACAAGTACGCCGGCGGTGCCACCGGAGTGCGGTTCCGCCAAGTCGGTGATCAGGTACTCGTCATGGTGGAGGACGAGGGCGCCGGCGTACCGTTGGAGGACCGGGAACGCATCTTCGACCGGTTCAGCCGGGCCGGCACCGACGCCGGCCGGCGCTCCAGTGACAGCGGCGTCGGTCTTGGTTTGTCCCTCGTGGCCGAGCACGTTCGCCTCCACGGCGGCCGGGTTTGGGTGACCGACCGGACCGACGGCAGGCAGGGGGCTAGATTCGTGGTTGAACTACCGGTCGGCGAGCACGATACGGCTGACGAGGAGTTGGCGGCATGACCAATGATGACATCGGCTTGAGGGTCCGAATGTTGGCCCTGTCGATGTTGATGGCCGTGGCCTTGACCGCCTGTGGTCTTCCCGTGGACGGCCAGGCCGACGCCCTCGACACCGATGAACATCGGGACCTCATCGAGGGTACCGATACTGAGGACGAGGAGGTCCTGGTCAGACCGGATGAGGATGCCAGGACCATCGATCTATTCTTCGTCACACCGGAGAACCGGCTGATCCGGGTTCGGCGGGAGGTGGCCAACGCCACCGTCAACGAGGCCCTCACCGCACTCACCAACGGGCCCTTGGCCGAGGAGATCGAGGAGTTCGGGCCCATGGAGTCGGCGCTCACCTCGGATCTGGCACCCGAGGGTCGGCCTCGGGAGGAGGGGTCGCAGGTTCTGTCGGTCGATGTGGCCGAGGATCTCGACGAACTGGCCCAGAGTCGACCGGACCGGGCTCGCCTGCTGGTGAGCCAGATCGTCTGCACCATCACCGACATGGCCTTCGATCCACCGTTCACCGGCATCAGGTTCTTCGACCCCCAAGGCGAAGTCCTCGGACTTCTCGACTCCAACAGCCAGAGCATCGAAGGTCCGGCCGAGCCTGCGGACTTCAACGACTGCAAGACCGCCGAGGACCTGGCGGCCGAGGCCAGCGAAGCCGAGGGTCAGGACGCCGAGGACGGTAGCGAGACCGACACCGGCGGCTGACGAACCGCCGCCTCCGGCCCCGGTCGGCACCACCGGCCGGACGGCCCGGAATCGGGCTCAGGCGCCCCCATTGCCTCGCCCGAACCCACCCGGACGTTCGTGGTCAGGCCGCTAGTTGGAGGCGTTGCCTCCCCGCTTCCGGCTGGTGGAGCCGACTTCGTCGGCACTCATACCGATCCACCCAATGAAGCACCTTCTGTGCGATTCGGCGGGATCTATCCAGGGCCGTCCGGGATCAGGACCAGACCGGTGAACGCCCCGTGAACAGGCAGCGTATGGACCAACGACAAGCGCCGATCGACACCCGAACCGGCGTCGGTGCCATCGGTCATCGGCGATTGACCGATGGCTGTAGGGTGGGCCTATGGCACTTGTCGTCTCTCTCGATGCAGGAACAACCGGTGTGCGGGCGCTGGCCGTCGACCAGGCCGGATCGGTGGTGGCGATCAGCTACCAGGAGTTCACCCAGCACTTCCCCCA
>JAHEJM010000196.1 GCA_024638815.1 Acidimicrobiales bacterium
GTCATCAGTATTGGCCAAAGCCGGTGCGCTGAGCATCACCATGAGTACGGCCACCAACAGGCCACCGAGGGATTTCATCATCTCCACCTTTCGTCCCGGGCCGTGGGCCGGGCGTGTCGCTGTGGACGTCGCGGCACGCCAACCGAACCGTCGTTGCGCCCACCTTGGACCTGGAGGGTACTTGATAAACCGACAGCTCGTGCACCTGATGGGGCGATATCGCTATCGTTGTTAGCCGGCGTCTACGCCGCGGCACCGAGGTGGACCGCTGAGCCGACCGTCCGGCGTCTACCCGCCCTGCAGAGCGCTCGCCGCCCCGAAGTCGAACTCGACCCGCCGGTTTTTGAGCCGCCCCTCCGGCGTCTCGTTGTCGGCGATGGGCTGTGTCTCGCCCGCCCCGACGGCCACAAGACGGGCGGGATCGATGCCGGCCGCCGCAAAGTAGTCGACCACCGACTGGGCTCGACCCAGGCTGAGTTGCTGGTTGTAGTCTTCGGGGCCCTGAGAATCGGTGTGGCCCGTGATCTTCATGCCGATCGTGATGTCGCGAGCGAGGACGGCCACCCCGATGTCCAGCGCCTGGGCCGCGGTCTCGGTGATCTCGATGGAGTTGACAGGGAAGCTCACACCCTCGTTCAAGGTTCCGGAGAACTGGCCCTGCTGCACCGTGAAGTCATAGGTGGGGAAGGCTCGGAACAGCTGAAAGATGCCGGGAATGGTCTGCATCCAGAACGAACGGTAGGTGCCGGAGTCGACGGTCAGTTCGTTGACCACATTCTCCGGACCGTAGGCGGCAGCGGCTCCGCCGGCCAGCAGCTGGATGATCTCCTCCGACGGCACGTAGCCGCTCAGCGTCATTGTGCCCTCCTCGACCTCAACACTGAAGAGGGGCGGTTCGAGATCGGTGATCTTCGTGTCGACCGTCTCCACCGGGAGACCGCCGCCAAGGACACCCAGAGCGGCCTGAAGACTACCTAGATAGTCGGGGTTGGGGGACCGGGCCGAGAGCAGGATCTTCTGATCGGCAACCATGATGGTGCCGTCGGTCACCGAGGGAAGCACCCCGACGACGTAGGGGGCGGCGGCCAACCATGGTGCCGGATCCAAACCGGGGTCGACTTCGAGTTCGTTCTGGACGAACGGGAAGTAGGAAACCTCTGCCGCCTGCACCACCGCTTCGGCCGTCTCCTGGTCGGGGACCCGGCCGCTGAGCACGAACATCCCGTTGCCCGGCTCGGCGTCGATGTTGAGGCGAGCCGATACGTAGGCTCCGTCGGGAGCCGGAATCGACGCCGAAGGGCCGAGGTCGAGCACTTCGTCCCCGGCTTCGTCGCCACCCTCCTCGGTGCCATCGGCAGTAGCGGCGTTGTTGCCGCCGGCACCCTCGGCATCCGACTCGGTTTCGGTCCCGGCGGACTCGTTGGCCGCGCCGTCCTCCGTTTCGCTTTCCAGCACGGCCTGCTCGCCATCGCCGTCTCCGGTCGCCGTGGAGTCATCCGTCGATGACACGTAGGCCAGGTACAGCAGGCCGATGATGGCCGCCAACATGGCAAGCAGGACAAAGGGACTCCGGATGAACCCTCCTTTGGAGGGGTACTCCGCCGTCATCTGATATGGGTATTCCTCGGCTCGCGCCTCGCGATCGCCCATCTATTCAACTCCGCGTGTTTCCGCCGCCGCCGAAACCTGAGCAGGCCCCGACCTAACGGCGTTAGTGTAACAAATCCATGGGCCGTGGTCACCCCGGGGGGTTATGGGTTGGTCCGGGCCGGTTGGATGCGTGTGTCGTATGGCCCACCGATACAGCGGAGGACGTACGGCCCGCTGCCAGGCGAGACGTGTGACATGTCGATCCGGGTAAACGTCGGCCACCGCCAACGCTGCCGAGCCGATCGCCTCACCACGGCCCTTGTACCATTACCCATGCCCGTACTGCACGCCGCAACCTCAGTGGCCCGGGACATCTTGCCGGGTAGCCGGTGGTCGCCCTACCGGCTTTCACGATCGATTCGCTTGGCCGTCGTCACGCCGAGAATCGTACCGAACATGCCGATGGCGAGCTTCATGCGTTGCGGACCGCCGCCGCCTGCTCCAGACCCAGTTCGTCGATCGATGTCTCCCGCATGGCCACCTTGCGGATCTTGCCGGTCACGGTCATGGGGAAGTCGTCGCTGACCCTCACATAACGAGGCACCTTGTAGTGGGCGATGGTGCCTCGGCAGAACTCTCGCACGGCCTCGGTCACCGTCTCGTTCCTGCCGGCTCCGGTCCCGGTGGCGGCGGCCAGGTTCGCCAGGTCCGAGCCCTCCCGGAGCTGGACCCAGGCCATGATCTCCTCACCGTACTTCTCGTCGGGCACCCCGATGACCTGGACCTCGACGATGTCGGGATGGGTGTAGAGGAACTCCTCGATCTCCCGGGGATAGATGTTCTCACCGCCCCGGATGATCATGTCCTTGATACGGCCGACGATGTTGACATAGCCGTCGGCGTCCATGGTGGCCTGATCGCCGGTGTGCATCCAACCGTCGCCGTCGACCGCTTCGGCCGTGCGCTCCGGGTCGTTCCAGTAGCCCAACATGACCGAGTAGCCCCGGGTCTGCAACTCCCCGGCCTCACCCCTCGGCATGATCTTGCCGGTTTCAGGGTTGACGATCTTGATCTCGACGTGGGGATGGACCCGGCCAACGGTCGACACCCGGTGCTCCAGCGAATCGTGGACCGAGGTCTGGGTCGACACCGGTGAGGTCTCGGTCATGCCGTAGGCGATGGTGACTTCGCTCATGTTCATGCGGTTCACCACCTGCTTCATCACTTCGACCGGGCACAGCGAGCCGGCCATGATCCCGGTCCGCAGCGTGGAGAGGTCGTAGCTCTCGAGGTCGGGGTCGGCCAGCTCGGCGATGAACATGGTGGGCACCCCGTACAGGCTGGTGCACCGCTCGGCCTGGCAGGTCTCCAGTACCGCCTTGGGCTTGAACCCGGCCGAAGGGATGACCATGGTGGCGCCGTGGGTGGTGCAGGCCAGGTTGCCCAGCACCATGCCGAAGCAGTGATAGAACGGCACCGGGATGCAGACCCGATCGGCTTCGGTGTAGCCGCAGGCCTCGCCGATGAAGAACCCGTTGTTCAAGATGTTGCGATGGCTGAGGGTGGCCCCCTTGGGGAAACCGGTGGTTCCCGATGTGTACTGGATGTTGATGGGGTCGTCGGCTCGCAGCTCGGCGGTACGGGCCTCCAGCTCGTCGTCGCTCACCGGCGAACCACCGGCCACCAGATCGGCCCAGTCGTCGGAAGGCTGCGCGCCCACCGGCAGGTACACCACCTGCCTACACGGCACCCGGTCCCACACCTCGGTGACCATGGCCCGGTAGTCGCTGGTCAGGTAGGAAGGGGCGGCCACCAGCAGCGAGGTGCCCGATTGGTTGAGGGCGTACTCCAGCTCGTTGACCCGGTAGGCGGGATTGATGGTGACCAGGATGGCCCCGATGCGGGCCGTGGCGTACTGGAGTAGGACCCATTCGGCGTAGTTCGGACTCCAGATGCCGACCCGGTCCCCCTTGGCCACATCGGCCGCCATCAGCCCCTTGGCCAGGTCGTCGACGGCGGCGGCGAAGGATCGGTAGCTGTAGCGCTGCCCCTGCTCCGCCGAAATCAGGGCGTCGTTGTCGCCGAAGGTGGCCACGGTGCGGGCCAGGTTGGCGGGAATGGTCTCATCCAGCAGGGGGATGTCGGTTGGTCCGTGATCAATGGACGGTTTCCGGGTGTCGGTGAGGTCCTGAGCCATGTTCCATTGTTCTTTGCCCGGGGCCATCGGGGCAAGCGCACTTCGCTACAGGGCGGGACCGAGCACCACGGTGAACAACGCCCCCGGACCCGGGCCCGGGGTGCCGGCCAGCAACTCCGGGGGTGTGTCGGTGATCGAGACCGTGCCGCCGTGATCGGCGGCGATGGTGCCCACGATCGACAACCCCAGCCCGCTGCCGCCCCGATCCCGATCCCGGGCCTCGTCCAACCGGGTGAACCGCTCGAACACCCGCTCCCGGTCGGCGGGGGCGATTCCGGCCCCGTCATCCCAGACCCGGAGCACGGCCCGGCCGTCGGCCTGGGTGGCGCAGGCCAGCCCGACCGCGGATCGGGCGTGGCGGGAGGCGTTTGCCGCCAGGTTGCGGACCAATCGCTGCAAGTCGGGGGCCACCCCGTTCACCATCACCGGTGCCACCCCCGACACGTCGATGCGCAGCCCGGTGGTGGCCGACAGCAGCGACGCCTCGTCGAACAGCAGATCATCGAGGTTGACCGCAGCGGTCGACGTCGGGGGCGACGGAGCTTCGCTGCGGGCGGCCAGGAAGAGCATGTTGTCGATCAACCCCTGGAGCCGCTCGGTCTCGGCCGTCAGCTTGGAACGCAGGATCTCCCACTCCGGTCCGGTGAGCCGGGCCGTCTCGGCCAACGATCGGAGGTTGGCCACCGGGCTCCGAAGCTCGTGGGAGGCGTCGGCCGTGAACTGGCGCACCCGTCGCTGGTCGTCCTCCAGCCGGGCCAGCATGTCGTTGACGGTTATGGCCAGATCGTGCACCTCATCCCGAGCCTGCGGGACCGGCACCCGGCGGGACAGATCGGACCCGGACACCGCCGCCGCCTCGGCCCGGATGCGGTCGACCGAACTCAGGGCCGAGCCGGTGGTGAACCACGCCAGGGCCACCACCAGCAGAGCCAGCACCGGCAGGGCCAGGGCGAACAGGGCGGCCAGCTCACCGACCGGCCCGGTGATGATGTCGGTCTCGGTGCCGACCACGACCACCAGATTGCGGGTGTTGGCCATGGCCGCCGCCAGCCGGAGGTCCTTGCGTTCCCGCTCACCCCCCTCGAACTCGTACTGCTCCTCCACCAGCAGCGAGACGGTGCCATACGACCCGTCGGCCAGTTGGAACGTGGTCTGGGTCTCGGGTTGCGTGTCGGGCTGGGTTTCCGTGGACTGGGCCACGACGACGCCCCCGATCGAGCCGCCATGGTCGACGAGGGCGGCGT
>JAHEJM010000081.1:0-12352 GCA_024638815.1 Acidimicrobiales bacterium
TTGCTGGCCGCCCTGGTGTTCGGCATCGCCACGTTCTTCCTGGCCGGTCGGGTCGATGATCGTCACGTCGGTTCCATCGGCCTGCTGGCCGCCCTGTCGGCCGGCTTCGGCCTCTACGCCGCCCTGGCCCCCACCGGCAATGACGTGGTGGCCGTCGCCTTGTTCGTCGGGATCTTCGCCTTTCTCCGCCTGCTCTCCCAGTTCGAGTCCGTCCGCCGCTGAACCCCCTCTGTACCTTGGTGGCCCGGCAACCCCCTCCCCGGGGTCGCCGGCCCGCCGAAGCGTGGGTTCAGGGGTCGTCAGCCCGCCGAAGAGCGGGAGGGGGATGCGGTGGTGATGACCTCGTGGACGAAGCCGAGTTTGTCCACCACCGAGCCCGTCAGGATGAAGGGGTAGAGGTCGTTCTGACCCATGGCCCGGGACATGGCGTTGAGGGCGAAGGTCATCGACAGCCACTGCCGGATCAGATCCTGCACCGCCGGGGGTCGACCGCTGACGTCGATCGATCCACCGGCGGCGGCCGACGGTTCACCCACGGCCAGACCGTACTGCCTTGCGGTTTCCAGACCGGAGCGGATGTGCAGGTAGTGGGCGAAGGTCTCGGCCCAGTCCTCCCACGGATGGGAGGCGGCGTAGGCGCTGACATGATCATGGCGCCAGTCCCAGGCACCGCCGACCTCCCATCCGTAATGCTGATCCAGGGATGACTGGTAGTCGACCGTCTCGTCCCCGAACAGTGCCCGAAACCGGTGGTGGAACCCGGTGCCCTCGACCAGCAGCCACCAGTAGAAGTGGCCGATCTCATGTCGAAGGTGACCGAGCACGGTGCGATACGGTTCGCCCAGACTTTGCCGTACCCGCTCCCGGTGGGCGTCGTCGGACTCGGCCAGATCGAGGGTGATGGTTCCCTCCTGGTAGCCGATGATCACCCGCTCGTAGTCCGAAACCTTCATCTCGAACGCCAGCCTCGGCCCGGTCTCGGACCCGCGGGGATGGGGATCGGTGGCCGGGGAGTGGTCGCCGGCCTGGATGGGCAGCCCGAGCCCGGCCAGCTGGTCCAGCAGCTGGCGCTTGGCCGCTTCGGCATCGGCGAAGGCGGCCAGATGATGGGGGTTGGCGTCGTTCGGTCGCAGCACGGTCAAGCGGCACGACGGGCACAGTGTCGCCTCGTCGCCGACCGCCAGCAGCCAGTTGCACCGGGCCACATGTTGGTTCTCGCACCGTCGGTGGGTGGCTGGGTCGAAGGCGACCAGCTCACGATTCATCGGATCGAAGCCGACATCGGTGCCGCACGCCAGGCAGACGACGTTGTCGAAGAACAACAGCTGTCCGCATGTCGAGCAGTGGAACGCCCTCACCGCACCATCGTACCGGTCGACCCGGCGGCCACATCCACGGCGACGTCCAGCCTGGTCTCCTCGGCTTCGGTGAAGATGACGCCCTTGAGCGGGGGCACGTCGCCGTAGTCGCGACCCCGGGCCGTGGTGACGTAGCGCTCGCCCGCCACCTGGTCGTTGGTGGGGTCGACCCCGACCCAGGCCCCGCCACCAAGATAGACACCGGCCCAGGCATGGGTCCGGTCCACGCCCACCAGCCGGGCCCGGCCCGGGGGCGGTTCGGTTTCGAGGTAACCACTCACATAGGCGGCGGGAATCCCGATGGAGCGCAGCCCCCCGACCATGATGTGGGTGAAGTCCTGGCACACCCCTCGTCGCTTCTCCAGCACGGTCTCCAACGGGGTGTCGACCTTGGTGGCCTTGGTATCGAAGGTGAAGTCGGCGTTGATGCGATGACAGAGGTCGAGCGTGGCGTCGGCCAGCGAACACCCGGGCCGGAAGCTCTCCTCGGTGTACCGGCCCAGCGTTCGACTCCGACGGATCAGGGGGGAGTCGAGGGTGAACTCGACAGCCGGCAGATCGCCGTCGCCCACCAGTCGGGTCCGGTGATCATCCCAGCTCACATCGGACCACGACTCGCCGTACGCCGTCACCGCGTGGCGGCCCCGGCCGCCGGTGTCGACCTCGCTCTCGCTGACCACCGACAGCTCGCGATGCTCGGTCCGAATCATGCAGGTGGCCACCAGGTTGCCGAAGTAGTCGAGACGTTCGCTGATCACCTCGGGCTCGGGGTCGACGGTGACCGTTCGTTTCACGCAGTGCTGGCCGTCCTGGTCACCGGGCAGCTGGTAGATGCGGCCGAAGCTGGCCGTGACCGGGGCGTCGTAGTTGTAGGTGGTGCGATGGTTGATGCGGTAGATCACGACCCCGCTCCGTCATCTGACGCCCCATCCTCTGATGCTCCATCACCCGATGTCTCACCATCGAACCTGGTGCCGTCGGCTGTTGCCAAGCCCGGCACCTCGACCGGGGTGATCACGGAGCGGACCGGCTGGGGTCGGGTGAAGAAGGCGTCGGTCACCAGCACCGAGGCGAAGGCCATGCGGTCGGCCACGTCGCCCAGCACGGCCTGGAGGTCTAGGCGTCGCCCGTTCTCATCCACGGCGAAGCGCTGGTCTCCGGCCGGCGACGCCGCCTCGAACTCGCTCAGCACGCGGCCCGCCTCCTGGACCACGGCCACCGCCTCGTCGGCCACACCTTGCCGTTCGTGGCGTTGGGCCAGGGCCAACAATCCGTGCTCGAGCCGATCCAGCTGATAGCGCAGGGACCGGGGGTTCTCGCCGTCGATCAGCAACAGCTCGATGACCGTGGCCACCGAGGCGTGGGACCGATAGCGGCGGCGGTAGGTGATGATGCTCTCGGTTGCCATCAGCACCGACTCGATGACCAGACTCTCGGTGGGAGCCGTGCGCTCCCAGATGAGGGTGGCCGACAGCAGCCGACACAGGTGTACCGCCCGTTCCATCCGACGACCGGCGTCGATGAAGTACCAGATGTCGTCCCGCACCAGCGACTCGGCGGCCAGTCCGGCGAATGACAGCAGGCCCTGGATGATCTCGCTCAGCAGCTCGTCGATCTGCTCGTCGGCCGGCGGTCGGTGGGGGTCGACGGCCTCGATGCGGGCGTCGAGGTCGGCCAGGGCCATGCTGGTATCGACCGACAGCTGATCCTTGAGCTGATCGATGTCGGCCAGCAGCCGGTGCAGGGCGTGGGCCACCGAGCCGGGGTCGTCGTCGTCGGCCACGATGGCGTGCAGTGCGGTGTCCAGCCGGTCCGAGCCCAGCTCCACCGATTCGGGCGTCAGTCCGGTCAACCTCGGGGGGAAGGTGCCGGTCACCGTGGCCAGACCCGACAGCAGGATCTTCACCGCGGCCGGTCCCGGACCGGCTTCGGTCGATGCGAACTCCCGGCGCCGATCGCCGATCACCCGGACCAGGCGGGCCGTGGCCTCGGCCCGTTCGGCGTAGCGCCCGGTCCAGAACAGGTCTTCGGCATTGCGGGCCGACGGTGCCGCCCGCCGGGCCACCACCGATCGGGGGTAGGGGGCCAGCCAGAAGCCGCGTTCCTGTTCCCGCTCACCGCCGGTGATCCAGATGTCCTTGCTGACCGCTCCTTCCACGTTGGTGATCGACTCGGTGGCGGAGCGGACACGAGTGTCGCCCTGGTCCGGCTCGCCCAGTGAGCGGGCCAGGCCGCCGGGCATCACGAAGTAGCCGTCGCCGTCGGCCACGGCGAAGGTTCGGATCACGGTGGGGCGGGGTCGCAGCCCGTTCGACGTCAGCACCGGGGCCGTGCCCACCGTCAGATTCTCCTGGCCCACATAGCGCTCGGGGGTGGCGGCGATCCGGGTCCCCAGGTGCTCCCGCTCGGAACCGCTCAAGCGGGCGGTGTCGATGAAGGATTCCAGGGTGGCCCGGGACGCCGGCCGGATGATGAGGTCGTCGAGATTGGCCAGCACATGGGACAGCCCGTCGGGTCGACCGCACCACCAGGCCCGGGCCGAGTCCAGGGCGAGATCCTGGCCCAGCAGCCGTCGACTCAGCTCGGGCAGCAGGGCGGTCAGCGCCGCGTTTTCCACCACGGGGGAGCCGAGCCCGTTGATCACCGTGACCTGACCGGCCCGGCACGCTTCGAGCAGGCCGGGCACGCCGAGGGTGGAGGCCGGGTCCAGCTCGAGCGGGTCGCAGTAGGCGGCGTCCAGCCGCCGGAGAATGACGTGGACCCGGGTCGGCCCGTACACGGTCTGGAGGAAGACGCCGTCGTCGGTGACTTCGAGGTCGGAGCCCTGGACCAGGGGGGAGCCCAGCAGGGCGGCCAGCGAGGCGTGCTCGAACGAGGTCTCCGACACGGTGCCCGACGACAACACCACGATGACCGGATCATCCACGCCGACCGGGGCCGCCTGCTGGAGGGCGGTCCGGTACATGCGCATGAACGGGGCCAGGCGCTGCACGTCGCAGCCCTGGAGTTCGCTCGGCAGCACCCGGGACAGGACCCGCCGATCCTCCAGGGCGTAGGCCGCCCCCGACGGCACCTGGGTTCGATGACCGAAGCACTGCCACGATCCGTCCGGCCCCCGGACCACGTCGACCCCCACCAGGACCAGTTGCTTCGGGCCGGGCACCGTCACCCCGTGGTAGGGCCGGAGATACTGGGGGTCGGCCAGCACCAGATCGGGCGGGATGGCACCGGACCGCAGCAGGCGGCGGGGCCCGTACAGGTCCTCCATGATCAGATTGAGCAGCTCGGCCCGCTGGACGACGCCGCGGCCCAATGTTCGCCACTCGGCGTCGGGAACGACCAGCGGGATGGGATCGAGGGGCCACGGCACCTCGCCGTCGTGGGCCCCGTAGGTGACCCCGTCGCGGGCCAGCTGGCGCCGGGTCTGGTCGGCCCGCTCCAGCAGCGCGCCGGTGCCGAGCCGATGGAACGACTCCATCAGCGGCTGCCAGTGGGACCGGACGGTGCCGTCGCCGGCCAGCAGCTCGTCGTGGCGGCCGGTGACCGGGTGGTAGCCGTCCAGCGGTTCCAGCGAGGGGGCGACGGTCACCGCTGTACCGTCTCCCCGGTCGTCTGTTCGGCGGCCGCGGTCTGGGCCGACGGGAAGCGGCGCAGATCCAGGGTGTAGCGCTGACGCCGTTCCACCTCGGCCTGGTGGGTGTCGAGCCGGGCCATGTCGATGGGTCCCGGGGTGTGGCCGATGGGGAAGAACCGGCCGGCCCGCCGGGATTCCGCCTCCACCGCGTTGACCGGGAAGGTCTCGTAGGACCGGCCGCCGGGATGGGCCACGTGATAGGTGCAGCCACCGATGGACCGCCCGCTCCAGCGGTCGACGATGTCGAAGACCAGGGGGTTGTGCACGCCGATGGTGGGATGCAGGGCCGACCATGGGGCCCACGCCTTGTACCGGACCCCGCCCACGACCACGGCCTCGTCCTCGGTGGCTCGAAGTGGCACCGGGATGCCGTTGCAGGTCACGACGTGGCGATCGGAATCCGCCCCCTGGACCAGGACCTGGAGCCGCTCCAGCGACGAGTCGACGTAGCGGGCGGTGCCGGTGCCCGTGGTCTCCTCCCCGAGCACGTTCCACACCTCTATGGCCGACCGCAGCTCGAGCCGGACCGTGCCCCGCACCACCTCGCCGATCCGGGGAAACCGGAACTCGAGGAACGGATCGATCCAGGCCCGGTCGAAGTCGATGTCGTGCAGTTGGAGGTCGTCGATCACGTGATTGATATCGGACCGTACCCACCACGGCAAAAGGAACCGGTCGTGGAGTTCGGTTCCCCACCGCGCCAGCCGCTGCCGATACGGGTACTCCCAGAATCGGATGATCAAGGAACGTATCAGCAGAGCCTGGACCAGCGCCATCCGGGCATGGGGCGGCATCTCGAAGCCTCGCAGCTCCAGCAGACCCAGTCGACCCCGTTCCGAGTCGGGGCTGAACAGCTTGTCGATGCAGAATTCGGCCCGGTGGGTGTTGCCGGTGAGGTCGACCAGCAGATGGCGCAGTAGCCGGTCGCCCACCCACCGGGCGGCGGAGGAGCCGTTGTCAGGTTTGTCCGGGTTGGCGGCGTTGTCGCCGCTCGCCACCGCCCTGTCCAGTTCGTCGAAGGCGATCTCCAGGTCGTCGATGGTACCGATGCGGCCCTCGTCGACCCGGGGTGACTGGCTGGTGGGGCCGATGAACCGACCGGAGAACAGATAGGACAGTGACGGGTGGTGCTGCCAGTAGGTGATCATGGATCGCAGCAGATCGGGGCGACGCAGCAGGGGACTGTGGGCCGGGGTTTCGGCGCCGATGGTGAGGTGGTTGCCGCCCCCGGTGCCGCTGTGGGTGCCGTCGAGATCGAACTTCTCGGAGCCGAGCCGGCTCAGGGCTGCGGTGTCGTACAGGTCGGTGGTGGTGGTCACCAGCTCGTCCCATGATCTCGACGGGGCTACGTTGACCTCGATCACGCCGGGGTCGGGGGTCACCACCACGGTCCGCAACCGATGATCGCCCGGTGGCGGATAGCCCTCGAGCACGACGGACCGGTCCAACTCGTCGGCCACCGATTCGATCACGGCCAGCAGTTGCACACTGTGCTCGGCATGGGTCAGCGGGGGCAGGAACACCGAAAGGGATTCGGCCCGGGGCTCGAACACCAGCGCCGTGGGCGGGGTCTCGTGGCGATCCACCACCGTGGCCGGACCGGGCAGGCTGCCGGGGTCGGGCAACTCGTCCCGGGGCTCGAACCCGGACCGGTCGAAGGTCGGTGGATGGTCGGACCACGACAGGGAGTCGAGCGGCAGCCGCAGCCCGGCCGGTGAGTCGCCGGGGGTGAGGAACAGACGGTGACGGCGCAGCCTCCACCGGGTGGACTGCCAGCCGTCGCCGGTCTCGGTGGGATGCAGGGGCAGCACGAAGGCGGTGGGCTCCCCCCGCTTGGCGTCGAGGTCGGCGATGACGGCCCGGGCATGAGGGTGGTCGGCGTCGGCCTCGGGCGGCAGGTCGTGTCCGTCGTCGGGGCGCTCCCCCTCCGGTCGCCGCAGCTCGGTCCACAGCCGGTCGATCGGGTCCTCGTAGGCCGGCAGGAGAACCTCGTCGGGTTCCAGTCCGAACCGTTGACAGACCGACTCGGCGAAGTCCCTCGCTTCGCCCGGCTGCGTCCCCGGCCCCGTCACCCGGCCCAACTCCCGGTCCAACTCCCGGTCCAACTCCCGATCCAACTCTCGGTCGAAATCGGGCGAACACGGTCGCTCTTGACCGTTTTCGGCCGATTTCGCGGGTTTGGAGGGTGGTTCGAAGCCTGCCAGCAGGTCGGAACGGGACCACAGGGGTTTGCCGTCGCTGCGCCACACCACCCCGATCTGCCACCGCGGCAGGGGTTCGCCCGGGTACCACTTGCCCTGGCCGTACTGGCGTATGGCGCCCGGTCCGGACCGCTCGGCCAGCTGCCGGGCCAGATCGTCGGCCAGGTGGCGCTTGTCCGTACTGTCGGCCAACGTGCTCCACTCGTCACCCTCCCGGTCGTCGATGGAGACGAAGGTGGGCTCTCCGCCCATGGTCAGGCGGACGTCGTTGTCGTCCAGTCGGCGGTCGATGTCGTGGCCCAACCGGTTGATGGCCTGCCACTGGGGGTCGCGGTAGGGCATGGTGACCCGTGGGTCCTCGCGAACCCGGAGCACGGTGTTGGAGAAGCCGAACTCGGCCCGGGCCGGTTCGGTGGCCCCGGTTATGGGGGCGGTGCTGGTCGGGGTGGGGGCGCTGGCCAGGGGGATGTGGCCCTCCCCGGCCAGCAGCCCGGAGGTGGGATCGAGGCCGATCCAACCGGCACCGGGAACGTAGACCTCGGCCCAGGCGTGAAGATCGGTGAAGTCGGCGGTGGGGCCGTCGGGTCCGTCCAAGGACTCTTGATCGGCCCGAAGCTGGACCAGGTAGCCGGAGCTGAATCGGGCGGCCAGACCCAGCCGGCGCAGGGCCTCGACCAGCACCCAACTGGAGTCCCGGCACGATCCGATGGCCCGGTTCAGGGTGATGTCGGGCGTCTGGACCCCGGGCTCCATGCGGACCGAGTACTCGATGTCGTTGTAGAGGCGCTGGTTGACGGCGACCAGGTAGTCGACGATGGGGGTACCGGCCTCCGGCATTCGGTCGCTGCCCAGCCAGGCGTCGAGGGCATCCTGGGCTTCGGTGGCGGGGCGAAGGTAGGGCTCGAGATCGGCCTTGATGTCGGGCTCGTAGTGGAACGGGTAGTGGCGGGCCGCCTCGTCGACGAAGAAGTCGAACGGGTTGATGGTGGTCAGGTCGGCCACCAGATCGACCGTGATCGACAGCTTCCGCGCCGGTTCCGGGAACACCAGGCGGGCAAGGAAGTTGCCGAACGGGTCCTGCTGCCAGTTGATGAAATGGTCGACCGGCGTGATCTTCATGGAGTAGGCCAGCACCGGGGTGCGACAGTGGGGGGCCGGTCGAAGCCGGACCACGTGGGGATGCAGGGTGATCGGTCGCTCGTAGTCGTAACTGGTGCGATGCTCGATTCCCACGTGGATGGCCATGGTGTCAGCATGACCGACCGGTCATCGATCGGGTAATCCGATCGGATGGAGTTCACGCTGCTGTAACGGCGGTTGGTCGGTACCCGCGGCTTCCGGGCCGTGATCAGTCGCCGTCGAGGATGATTCCGGCCGAGCCGATGTCGAGGATCCCCGGATCGTCGTAGAGGGCGGTGATGGCCTCCACGGTCTGCCGGTCGGCCACCGCCACCGAGACGGTGACGGCGTTCGTCACGCCGCCGCTGCCGCTACCCAGCACCCAGGTGGGCGGGCCGACCTCCGCGGAGTCGTGCAGCCGTTCCTGGGCTGCCCGCAGCTCGGCCGCCGAGTAGCGAACCGGGATGAGGCACAGCTCCTCGTCGGCCCCGATCCGGGCGGCCAGTTCGGCCCGCACGTCGTCGAGGTGTTCGCTCACCACCGGCAGCACGGCGATGCGGCCGTTGTCGACCACCCACAGCGTGCCGGTGCGGTCCTGGTTGGCATCGGCGAACCGGCTGAGGACCTCGGCGTCGGCCGAGTTCTCGATGCCGGCACAGTCCGGCGGCGGGGTGGAGAAGTCGAACTCGTCGAACGGCTCGGGCCGCGTGGCCTCGGCGTCGGAGACCAGGGTGAGTGTGTTGTCGTCACGCGGCGGCCACTCCACCACCACGGTGCGTTCACCCCAGGTGATCCCGGATTGGGTTTCGGTCCAGCCCGCGGGGTCGAGGCCGACCACCACCGGTCCCGAGCACTGGGGCGGCAGTGACTCGGCCACACCGCCCAGGCACAGCTCCAGGCCGTTGCCGGAGTCGATCAGGGTTCCGGTGAACCGGACCACGGTGGCTCGCTCCGGCAGGTCCTCCAGGGCCGAGTACACCCGCACCGTGGCCCCGTCGACGTCGTAGGTCCGCAGCTCGACGCCGCCCGGCTCGGGTTCGGAGGTGTCGGCGGTAGTGGAGGAGGTGGCGGTGGAGGAGGTGGCGGTGGAGGTGGTGGTCGGGTCGTCGCCGGCCCCGGTCGAGGTCGACCCGCAGGCGGCGGCCACCAGGGCCAGGGCCAGGGCCACCATGAGGACCGCCGGCGGCGGGAACGACCGCCGCCCCGAGGCGGGGGAGTGGGGCGGTTTCCTCCCCGTTTCCGGGGTTTGTTGCGATGCCATGTTCTCTTGGACGTTTCTCGATGCCGATTGGTTCCCGGCCGGCCCCCCGAAGCACCGAAAACCGCCCAAAACCGGCTAAAATGGAGGACTGGGCTTTCGTGGCCGAATCCGACGCCGCCGGTGCCTTCCGGCGAGCCGTCACGGGCCACCTGACTCGTCCGAACCGTGGTGTTCGGGCCCATCGATTCTGATCGCTGACGGAGCGTTTTCTTGACTGACATCCCCACAAACCCGCCGGAGGACATCGAGCCCATCGAGATCCAGACCGAGATGGAACAGTCGTTCCTCGAGTACGCCATGTCGGTCATCATCTCCCGGGCCCTGCCCGATGCCAGGGATGGGCTCAAGCCGGTGCACCGCCGCATCCTGTGGTCGATGTTCGACTCCGGCCATCGGCCCGACCGAAGCCACGTCAAGTGCGCCACCGTGGTCGGCGACGTCATCGGCAAGTACCACCCCCACGGTGACAGCGCCATCTACGATTCGCTGGTCCGCATGGGTCAGAGTTTCTCGCTGCGCCACACCCTGATCGACCCCCACGGCAACTTCGGCTCGCCCGACGACCCCCCCGCCGCCTACCGCTACACCGAGTGTCGACTCACCCCGCTGGCCATGCGGCTGCTGGCCGACATCGACGAGGACACCGTCGACTTCGCCGACAACTTCGACGGCAAGTTCCAGGAACCGACGGTGCTGCCGTCGCGTTTTCCCAACCTTCTGGTCAACGGCAGCCAGGGCATCGCCGTGGGCATGGCCACCAACATCCCGCCCCACAACCTGGGTGAGGTGGTGGACGCCGCCATCCATCTGATCGACAACCCCGAGGCCGGCCCCGACGAGCTCATGGAGTTCGTCAGGGGCCCTGATTTCCCCACTGCGGCCCAGATCCTGGGCAAGGTCGGCATCCGTGACGCCTACCGCACCGGCAAGGGTTCGGTGCGGATGCGGGCCGTGGCCGAGATCGTCGAAACCAAGACGGGGGGCAGCCAGGTCGTGGTCACCGAGGTGCCGTACCAGACCTCGGTCGACCAGATCGCCCGCAAGACCGCCGAGTTGGTGGAGCGGGGCGATGTGGGTGGTATCCGGGAGATCCGCAACGAGTCGGCCAAGGGCGAGACCCGCCTGGTGTTCGAGCTCAAGCGGGACGCCAACGCCCTGGTGGTGCTCAACAACCTCTACAAATACACGCCGATGCAGTCCACGTTCAGCGTGAACATGGTGGCCCTGGTCGACGGGGTGCCCCGCACCCTGAACCTGCGGGAAGCCCTGGTGGCCTATGTCGAGCACCAGGTCGAAGTGGTCCGGCGCCGCAGCGAGTATCGGCTGCAGCGGGCCAAGGCCCGGGCCCACATCCTGGGCGGGCTGATCAAGGCCCTCAACGTCATCGATGAGATCATCGCCACCATCCGGGCCAGCGAGGATCGGGCCGACGCACGGGGCCGGCTCATGGCCGAGCCATTCGAGTTCTCCGAGGCCCAGGCCGAGCACATCCTGGACATGCAGCTCGGCCGGCTGACCCGGCTGGCCCGCATCGACCTGGAAACCGAGCTGGCCGACAAGCAGGAGCAGATCGAGGGCCTGGAGGCCATCCTGGCCGACCCGGTCCTGCTCAACCAGGTCATCAAGGACGAGATGCGGGCCATCGCCACCGAGTTCGCCACTCCCCGTCTGACCCAGCTCGTGAACGACCCGGGTGAGCTCGACATCGAGGACCTCATCGACGACGACGACCTGGTGGTCACCCTGTCGTCCTCGGGCTACATCAAGTCGGTGGCGGCCGAGGAGTTCCGGACCCAGGGCCGGGGTGGTCGCGGTGTCACCGGGGCCAAGCTCAAGGACGACGACGACGATCTGGTCACCCACCTGCTGCACACCACGGCCCACGCCTACCTGCTGTTCTTCTCCAACCGGGGCAAGGTGTACCGGCTCAAGGCCCACGAGATCCCGGTGACGAGCCGGACGTCGCGGGGCACGGCCCTGGTCAACCTGCTGATGCTGGAGCCGGAGGAGCGGATCCAGGCCATCATCGACACCCGGGACTACGAGACCAACCGCTACCTGTTCTTCGCCACCCGTAAGGGTCGGGTCAAGAAGACGCTGTTCACCGCCTACGACTCGTCGCTCAAGGCCGGGCTGATCGCCATCAACCTGCGCGACGGGGACGAACTTGTGCAGGTGGTGCCCACCGACGGTGAGGACGACATCTTCCTCACTTCTCGCCGGGGCCAGGCCATTCGCTTCTCCGAGGAGGACGTGCGGGCCATGGGTCGCACCGCGGCCGGTGTTGTCGGCATGAAGTTCCGGGGTGACGACCACCTGGTCAGCTGTGACGTGATGGAGCCCGACTCCGAGTTCCTGGTCATCACCAGCGAGGGCTACGGCAAGCGCACCGATCCCGAGGCCTTCGGCCGTAAGGGTCGGGCCGGCCTGGGCATGCGCTGCATCAGGGTCAACGCCAAGAAGGGTGAGGTGGTGGGGGCCATGTTCGGCGCCCCCACCGACGAGATCCTGCTCATCTCCCACAACGGCGTGGTCATTCGCACCATGGTCAGCGACATCTCGGTTCAGGGTCGTGACGCCAGCGGTGTCACCGTGATGAACCTGGCCGAGGGTGATCATGTGTCGGCCGTGGCCCGCCTGCTCGAGGTCGACGAGGACGACGCGATCGAGGAGGATGCGATCGAGTCGCCGGGCGCCGAGTCCGAGGCGATCGAGTCGCTGGGCGCCGAGTCCGAGGCCGGCGAGGACGAGGCGGGCACCGAGTAGGTTTGACCGGTCG
>JAHEJM010000081.1:12452-18548 GCA_024638815.1 Acidimicrobiales bacterium
GACGCGATCGAGGAGGATGCGATCGAGTCGCCGGGCGCCGAGTCCGAGGCGATCGAGTCGCTGGGCGCCGAGTCCGAGGCCGGCGAGGACGAGGCGGGCACCGAGTAGGTTTGACCGGTCGGAGGCGCCGGCGCCTCCGAGTCAGCCGCCGGGTTGATGCTCGACCAGGACCACGGCCTCGTCACCGTCGGGCGAGACCGACGACTCGTGGACAAGACCAATACCCCGGGCGTAGGTCTTCTCCTCCACCGCGTCGGGTTCGAGCGGCGTCCAGTCACGGGTCACGATCACATCGTCGAAGACACCGGTCGGAACGTCCACCGACCCTGAGGTGGCGATGACCTGACCCATGTCCTCGGCCTCGCCGGCGTAGTACTCCTGACGGTAACCGGATTCGCCTTCCTGAGGATCGGCCCACATGACCACCCCGGGCAGTGCCCCGTCGACGCCCGCCTCCCACGCCCCGGCCTCATCCGGCGTCCCGTCCTCGTCGTAGGAGGTCGTGTCCTCACCGAAGTACCAGACGTTGCCGTCGCCGTCCTGGGCGAACCAGTCATAGGTGTCCTCGATGATCCGCCCCTCGGTGTCGCTGACCACGTCGTGGACGACGATGGTCTCCACCCCCATCACCGTGCGGGTCTCGTCCAGCACCTCGACACGAATGATCTCCTCGGTCTCGTCACCGACCAGGGCGTGGTACACCCAGGTCGTTCCCGGCACCATGGGCGACCACGGGTTGTCGATCACCGAGGTGAAGTCGGCGGGGTCGATCTCGACCTGATAGACACCGCCGTCACCGGGGTCGATGACCTGGTCGGCGCCGCCGGCCGACTCCGACGAGGCTACCGTCTCCGACGAGTCCGATGAGGAGCCGCACGACAGCGCCAGCCCGGCGAGCAGGGCGACGGGCACCGCCACCCGGCGCAGACGGCGATGCCGGCCCCGGGTCGCGGTTTGGGTCATGAGTCGTCTTCGGTGTCGGCTTCGGACCCGACGACGTTGAAGTCCTCGTCGAGTTGCACATCGATCTGGCGGCCGTCGTCCAACGTCACCTCGACCTCGTAGTAGCTGTCCTCGTCGTCGACCTCGGTGTCGGTGACCCGACCCTCGCCCAGGTGGTCCAGCGCCGCGGCCGACGCCTTGTCCAAGGCCTCGCCGGTGATCGGCTGGTCGGTTTCGCCGGCATCGACGTCGCCGCCGGCCACGGCCGGTACGGCTAGGGCGAGCACGGCGGCTGCCGCTGCGCCCCCCACGGCCAGCCATCGCCTTGTTCGACGAGTGCGGCCGGCCGGTCGCTCGGCTCCGCCGGTGCCGTCGCCGGGTTCGATCGGGTCGTTCCCGTTCGGTTTCGTGCTCATCGTTCTTCTCCTGTTTGCCTCATTGCCGTCATGATTCGATCGAGGATCACGGTAGAGAATAGATCTGACTCCAGGCTGAACGGTTGGGGAGCGGTCAGCGCCCGTTCAGCGCGGAGTCAGCTTCCTGGGCCAGACTGGAGTGGTGAAGATCCTGGTCATCGAGGATGATGACACCACCGCCGAAGCGCTGGTGCGCGGCCTCGAACGTGAACACTTCACGGTGGAGCGGGCCGACAACGGCACCGACGGTCTGTGGCTGGCGTCGGAGTCCCACCCCGACCTGATCCTGCTCGATCTCATGCTGCCCGGCACCAACGGGTTCAAGGTCTGTGCCGAGCTGCGGTCCCGTCGCAACTGGACTCCGATCCTGGTGCTGTCGGCCAAGGACGGCGACTACGACCAGGCCGAGGCACTGGATGCCGGAGCCGACGGCTATCTGGTGAAGCCGTTCTCGTTCACCGTCCTGGTGGCCCAGATCCGGGCCCTGCTTCGACGCAAGGGCGATGAGCAGGCCCCGTTGCTGGAGGTTGGCGATCTCCGCCTGGCGCCGGCCGGTCACCGGGTGTGGCGGGGTGATCGGGAGATCACGCTCACCGCCCGGCAGTTCGAGGTGCTGGAGTTCCTGATGGGGCGAGCCGGCACGGTGCAGAGCAAGGATGCCATCCTGTCCGGGGTCTGGCGCCACGATTTCGATGGCGATCCCAATATCGTCGAGGTCTACATCGCCCGACTGCGCCAAGCCGTCGATGTCCCCTTCGACCGCAACTCGATCGAGACCGTTCGGGGAGTGGGTTATCGCCTGGTCGACGACGGGTCATCGTCGGTCCGGCCGGCGTCGTGACGCATGGCATCGGTTCGAGCCAGAGTCACCGGTGGCGCCGTGGTCCTGGTCTTCGTGGTGCTGGCCGTCTCCGCCGCCGTGGTGGTGTTGCTGCAATGGCGCCAACTCCTGGCCGCCACCGACCGGTCGCTGACGCTGGCGGCCGATGAACTGCTGCTGCAACTGGAGATTGAGGGCGACCCGGTATCGGTGCTGGCCGATGCCGCCGACCCACTCAATCCCGATGACCATTTCGCCGTTGTCCAAGGTGGTGGTGGCGGAGCCGGTCCGGCCGGCCGGGTCGAATCGGCCACCCCCAACCTGGCGGCCAGTGTGGGAGGAGCCGGCGTCGTCGATCTGTCGGTGGCCGACGACGGCACGCCGTTTCGCACCAGGAGCGACATTCCCATCGACGACGACGCCTATCGCCTGGTGGTCCGGGATCTTGATGGCGTTGCCACCGGCAGCGACGGTCCGGCCGTGCTGGTGGTGGGCGAGAACATCGATGACCAGTTGGACGGGGTACGGTCACTGGCCACGATTTTGGCCATCCTGGTGCCGTCGGTGACGGCGGCGTTCGGGTTGGCCGCCTGGTGGCTGGTGGGCCGGACCCTTTCCCCGGTGGAGCGCATCCGGCAACAGGTCGAGGGCATCGGTCCCCGCCAGCTCGACCATCGGGTTCCGGTACCGGCGACCGATGACGAGATCGCCCGGCTGGCCGTGACCATGAACTCGATGCTCGATCGGGTGGGGCGGTCGTCGATGCGCCAGGAACGGTTTGTCGGCGATGCCTCGCACGAGCTGCGGCAGCCGCTGACCAGGATGCGGAGCAGCCTCGAGGTCGACCTTGCCGGCAACGGCGATCTGCGACCGGCGGCCGAGACCGCCCTGCGGGAGACCGTGGCCATGCAGGCCCTCGTGGACGATCTCCTGCTGCTGGCCCGACTCGACCACGAACCCCTCCCCGAGCTGGCCGAGCTGGTCGACCTCGATGTGGTTGTCGACGAGGAGGTCGAGCGTCTCCGAGGCCGGGAACCGACCGCCATCGGGCACACGGGTGGAGCGCAGGGCTCGACGTCGTCCCGGGGTTTGGGGGAACCAACCCGCATCGACATGTCGTCGGTGTCGGGTGCGGTGGTCGCCGGCCGTCGTGAGCAGCTGGCCCGGGTCGTCCGGAACCTGCTGAACAACGCTGTTGCCCATGCCCGCTCCGCCGTGGCCGTCTCTCTGACCGACGATGGCGAGAGCGTGATGTTGGCGGTCGACGACGATGGTCCGGGAGTTCCGCCCGATGCTCGGGACACCGTGTTCGATCGGTTCGCACGACTCGACGAGGCCCGCCGATCCGACGGTGGAACCGGTTTGGGCCTGGCCATCGTGCGGGAGTTGGTGCGGGGCCACGGTGGCACGGTGCGCTGTGGCGACTCGGCTCTGGGTGGAGCGCGATTCGAGGTGGTGCTTCCGGCCGCCCGCTAGGGTGGATCGTCCGGCGTTTGGTCGACCACGCCGATTGATCGGACCACACGAGTGATCGGACCACACCGATTGGTCGACAACGCCGATCCTCGACGGCCGACGCCGTCCTCGCACACGCTCTCGACCATCGGGAGTTGTCATGTCCGAAGGAGCGACGTTCGGAGGTCGGGCCGACGACGGCTCGGTCCTGCCGCTGGTGGCCGTGGTACTGGGGGTGGCGGTGCTGTGTCTGTTGATGATCACCACCACCGCCGATCTTGCCGTACGGCGATCGAGGGCCCAGAGTGCGGCCGACGCCGGCGCCCTGGCCGGGGCGGCCGAGGGTGAGGGGCGGGCCCGGGAGGTTGTCGCGACAAACGGGGCGGTACTGACGTCGTATCGAGAACAGCCGGGCCGGGGCCCAGACGCCCTGGTCACGGTCACGGTTTGGGTCGAGTTCCGCGGCGCGTCGGCCGAGGCATGGGCCGAACGCTACGTGGATCGGGGTTCGTAGCGCCCTCATCACGGCATAGGCCTTAAGGCCCGGTACCCCGGTGCCGAAGGAACATTACAAAGACTCGGCGAAGGCCGGGTTGTGTGATGTATCAGATGGCGGTTCGTGTCGTAGACTTGGGAGCTGTATGAGCCCGGAAGACGAAACATCGGCAAAGGCCGAGATAGATACTGAAGTCGTCGAGGCTCTCGGATTCGAACCGACCGATGGCGGTGGTCGCCGCCGGGGGTCCATCACCGAACAGATCTCCGAAGCCGGTTTCGCCATCACCGACGTCCTCGAGCCCAGGACCGAAACCACGGGCTCGAGTCGCAACGGCTCGGCCGACGGACCCGGCGACCGTCGTCGAACCAAGCGATCCCGCCGCCGTCGCCGAAATAACCCCGGCTCCGGCCCGGCCGTTCCCGCCTCCACCGAGGACGATGAGCTCGAGGCCGAGCTGCTGCGCAGGGAGGGCCTGATCGACGAGCCATCAGCGGTCGAGGTGGCGGTCGACGGTTCGAACAACGGTGCGGACGCTGCTGTCGTGGAGGAGGCCGCGGTCGACTCCGGCAACGGGTCCGGTCCCGATGATGCCAAACCCCTCGACGCCGGCGTGATCGTGGTGGACTACGTCGCCGGCGACTCCACCGAGGATGAAGGGGAAGAGGTACATCTACCCGCCTCGGACGGCCCAAAGTCGAACGATGACCGATCCGACACTAGACTGTTCTCCACAGACAGTGACGAACAGGTTGAAGGTTCGGTCGACGTTGATGGGGAAGGCCCGGCCAGCGCGACCGTCGAGATGTCGGCGGTGGAGAGCCCCATGGTTACCCCAACACAGGTTGACAGGAGCGGTGACGGGATCGTCGTCGACGGTCCTCCGACCACGCCGCATCACGTCGACCCGGTTCACTCCGTGCCGCCTCAGGCCGCCGTGGCCGAGGCCCCTCCGATTGTGCCCGAGGGCCCACTCGTCATCGAGACTCCGTCGTCCCCGGCCATTACCGGCCCTCATTCTGTAGTACGGATCAACGAGGCCGAGGCCCGGCCGGCTGTGATCGATCGCCCGCCCTCCATCGGTAATCTGTTCGGCGGCTGGCCCGGTCGGCGTCAGCGGCTGGAGGCTCGCAAGGTCCGCCGGGTGGTTCGCCACATCGACCCTTGGTCGGTGCTGACGTTCTCGGTACTGTTCCATCTCTGCCTGTTCGCGGCGCTGCTGCTGGCCAGTGTGCTGGTGTGGAATGTGGCGGAAGAGGCCGGCACCATCGAGAATCTCGAGAACTTCATCCTCGAGCTGGGTGACTACGAGACGTTCGAGATCGACGGCGAGGCCATCTTCCGGGCTGCCCTTGGCATCGCCGGCATCTTCACGCTGGCGGCGTCGGTGCTGATGGTGCTGCTGACGGTGATGTTCAACCTGCTGTCGGATCTGATCGGCGGCATCCGGATCACCGTGATCGAGGAAGAGACCGTTCGGGTCCGTCCCAAGGGCGAGTAGTCGTTCGTCAGGGCGGCGAGGCCTCGGGGCCGATGGTCTCGAGCGAGGTTGGCGTTCAGAATCGCAGCAAAAACCGGTAGCGTTCAACGCCCTGCGGCGCTAGCGTTGACTGTCGCTCGGGGCTATAGCTCAGTTGGTTAGAGCGCACCCCTGATAAGGGTGAGGTCACAAGTTCAACTCTTGTTAGCCCCACGTCCGAAACCCGCTAGAAATAGCGGGTTTTTTGATGGGCGGGTTCGGGTGGCTGAGTGCTGGGCGGCTGCTGTGAGCCATTCTGTGAGCCATCTGCGCGCGCATGTGAGCCATCTGCGCTCGAGATGGAGTGTGCTGTCCCGGTTCATGCTTGACAGTGTGGCTCCGGTAGGTGGGCGACACTTCTTGGACGGGTTCCGGTTGCTGGGCGACACTGGTTCCGGTAGCTGAGCGACAGTCCTGGGGGTCCACCACTTGGCGGGTGTCTCCTCCT
>JAHEJM010000082.1 GCA_024638815.1 Acidimicrobiales bacterium
GCCCAATCGTCGGGATGCTTGTCAGCCGCGAAGGCGGCAGCGGCGGTCATGACAGCGTCTCGTCGGTGAGGCCGATGAAGTCATCAGCGAGGCGGGCCGCGTCGATCGCGTCCGACGCTCGAAGGTATTCCTTAGCGAGCCAGTCGTTGGCGAGGTGGAGGTAGATCCGGGTTGACTCGATCGAGCGGTGACCGGCTTGGGCTTGAACTGCTTCGAGCGACATGCCCGCTTCCCGAAGCCGGGTCAGGCAGGTGTGTCGAAGCTCGTGACAGGTGCAATGTGCGAGACCGGCCCGCTCACGGGCGGACACGATCAACTGATCCAGGCCCTTGGCCGACAACGGCCCGCCGGTGTTGGGGCCCTTCAACACAACGAACAGCCGATCCGTCGATGCGTCGGCCGGGCGTTCGGCGTCGAGATAGTTGGCGACCGAACCGAAGAACCGGTCCGTGACCGGAACGATCCGTTGATGGCCGCCCTTGCCTTCCGCGATGAAGACCCGGTTCTCCGCGACCTTGAGGTCCTCCAACCGCAGCCCGAGTACCTCGACCCGGCGGAGACCGCCGAACACCATGGCTTCGACCATGGCCCGGTCTCGCCAACGCCGGCACGCCCGAATCAGTTCGTCGACCTCGGCTGGCTCGAGAATCTTCGGCAACGTCCGGGGTGTGCGAACCAGTGGTGTGCCCCGTTCGGTTCGCGACCGTTTCCGATTCGACAGGCCACGCGGGACCGGGTTCGCCTCGACCTCGCCGCACGCAACCAAGAACGCGTAGAGCCCCGAGATCGACGACAGTCGCCGCTGGATGGTGCGGGCCGAAAGACCCGACTCGCCGTCGGTCAACCGCACCACCTTGCGGTCGCCGCGTTGGACCGTGATGAACTCCAACACATCCGCCGTCGTCACATCGGCCGGATCCTTCTCAATGATCGAGAAGAACACCTTCAAGTCGTATCCCGTCGCCAGGGTCGTGTTCGGCCGAGTCCGAGCCGACACGAACTCCAGATACCGATCCAGCTGCGAATGACCCAACCGCAACACCGGCCGCCCACCAAGATCAGCACCCCGTATCAAACACGGCGACCACGTCATCACCCGACCTCCTCAACCCTCGAAACCAGTCCCCCCGGATGATCGCGAAAGCCCAGGTGGATTACAGGCATATGTAGCAATCCCGATCGGACTGGGGCGGCGGTCACCCCTGGCCCGACCGGCCAGTGACCCCCGCTCGATAACGTTCGACTCCGACCCCGACAGACCGCAGCACTGCGGCACGTATCGCTTGCGCTGCAACGATCCGGATTATGGGTGCCGCTCACCGAACGTGACGATCAACTCGTGGCCGCCGCGGCTTCAAGGTCACGCGGGGTCGATCTCCCAGTCACGAGGACGCCGACACCAACAAGGCCCATCAAGGACCCGAACCCGCTGAACAGCGGCCACGCAACCTGCCAGTCGGAATCGGCGGCCGTCAGCTCAACCACGACCCGATCTGTCCCGGAGTCCTGGACATCGGCCCAGACCGCGTCGTAATCACCACAGCACTCCTTGCTGTAGCCGACGAGGCCCATCGACTCGAACCCGTTCGCCGCCAAGGCCTCGGCCACGGTCCGATCGTCAACACCGATGAACGCTCGACGGGCGAGAACGAAGTCGGCATCAAACATGACGCTCCACTTCACCCGGTCGTCGCTGTGCTTGACCCCGTCGAGATCAGGCAGCTCATCGAGCATCTCGCCTCCAACCCGCCAGACAGAGATGAACGGACTGAGCGCGATCAGGAGCCCGACGACGAGAAGGGCAGCCTCAATTGCGGATCGTGTGCGCCTCACGGCCCCACGCTACCTCAGGTCGGACAGGGCAAGCCGCCGCCCCGATGTGTGCAACTCAACGGCACTTTCTCCGCGCTGCAGTACACCGGGCCGCCGAGCGCCCCGGCCGCCGACGGTAGGCGACTACGTGGTCGTCGACCTGGCAGCGCTCATCGCTCCCTGTGTGGTCGCGCTTTGGGGAGGGAGGGCCTCGCTGGTGTGCCGCTGGCAGGCTACGCGCTGAACGCCGCCGTCGTGTGGTTCATGGTGGCACGGGGAATCTTCGGCTGCTTGTCGCGTTGGAGGCTGGGGGATGTCCCTGGTTGGGTGTGAGTTGGTCGAGATGCTTGTGGGGACAACATCCGGTGGACCGTGTCCGAGAGTTCGGGAATGCCGGCGTCGTCTTGGCGCCCGCCACCGACGGCGGTGACCATGCCTCGTCGCGGTTGGCGCCCCGACGATGGGCCTCCGTGCTGAACCCGGTCGTCGTGTGGTCCGGGGTAGCGGGAAGAATTCCCGGCGGGGTTGTCGCGCTACGGGCTCGGGGAGGTCCCTGGGATGGGTAGAGTTGGTTGAGATAGTCGTGGAGAGAGCAGTGGGCGGACCGAGTCGAACCGCGGTCTAGGACACCAAGTTAGGCACCCACTTTGGCACCCGGGGACTGCCGCCGGGCAAGACGAAGGCCGCTGACAGGGTGTTGTCCCTGGTCAGCGGCCTGTGGTGTGGTACGCCCCTGGGACTTGAACCCAGAACCTGCGGATTAGGAGTTCCCAGAGAATCGTCCAGTCAGTCCAGTGCAGTCCGTCTACCAGGGTTCTGTCCGGGGATCGGTCCGGTGAGTCCGGTGGATTCCGGTGAGGCACGGGGAGTTTGGCACCCACTTTGGCACCCGCTGGGGTCGGCTTTCGATGCTGTTGTCTCGCCAGGAGATCTGATCCCCGAGCGCGGATTTCTGTGATCGCGGACTGCGACGTCGTCTGGTCGTTGACGCCGGTTGCAGTTGACTCGGCCGGGCGGCGTCTCCCAGGGGCCGGTGCTGGTCAGTGCCACTGCTGTCGTCTGCGGTCTGGTTTGGGGTGGGTCGGCCGCGGGGAGGTTGCGTCATTTGCCGATGCGGTCGAGTGCTTTGCGGACTCGGTTGAGGCAGAGTTCGGGTGGCGTGAGGTCGGAGGCTTGGTGCCCGAGTTCGGTGTGCCACGAGGACTCCACCGAGCGAGGAACCGTGCGCTCGAGAGTGGCGGCACTGGGCGTGAACCCGGCGATGGAGCGCACGAGTTCGGCAGCCATCTTGTCGATGTGGCCGGCCTCAGCGAGCGCAGCGAGGTCGTAGAGGTCGCGAGGAGTGTGGCGGTCGAACCATGCCATGAGCTTCATCGCGGCGAACCCGCTGGGCGTCGGCACTCGGAGGCCGACGGATTCCGGGAGGTCGGAGTAGCGAAGTCGGACAGGTTTCGTGACGATCGGAATCGCCTGCCAGTCGTGGCGCCAGTGCACGAGCTGTACGTTGACCTCGAGGTCGTCGGCGGCGACCGACCATGTCTCGACTTGGTGCTGGGATCGGAGGCGGGTCCATGCGAGGTGCGGGAACTCGCGGCGGAGCCGTCGGGAGATGTGGTTCCGGAGACCGTCGCTGTCGGTGGGGGAGTTGAGGAGGAGGTCGATGTCCTCGGAGAGGCGGAGGTCTGGCAGCCATGTCCGACAGAGCGCCGTGCCGCCGAAGAACGTGAGGTGGTCACGGTCGGGCCAGTCGGCGATGGCTGCCAGTATGTGGCTGATGAGATGGTCGCGAATGATCTGGGTGTCGGGTGCACCGAACTTGCCGGCGACGGCTTCGATCTCGGCCCGGTTGATCATGGCTGCGGATAGTCAAGCATTGTCCGGAGCCTGCGCAGGGTCTTGATGCCTCGGGTGGTTTTGGCGACTTCGTCGATGATGTCCCAGTCGATCCGGTCGGCGAGGCGACGGATCATCTCGGTTCGGGCCTCGTTGCTGACGTTCCAGGCCGGCCGGTCGCGGCACAGATCGAGTGCGGTCTGCTCGACGCTGGTAGCCCAGCCGGGCCCGACGTCGGTCTCGACACGGACAGTGTCGAGCTTGTCGATGTCTCGTTCAACGAAGCGGATCTCGCCGATGGCGGTCTGGCGGGGTCGGCGTTGTTGGGGTACGGCGACGAATCCGGTGCCGAGCGCACGGGGATAGCAGCGATGAGCACGGGCTGCCGAGGGCCCTACGAGTGCTACCTCGTCCGGCGAGTGCAGCGCCGCCGCGATCCCGAGCGCGGCACCCTCGATCGAGGGCCTCCATGTGGTGTGCTCTCCCCGCCGGTCTTCGGGGACCAACGCGTAGAAGCCCTTCGTCAGAGCGAGAACCGTGCCGGCTTCGGCCAGCCGTTGGAGCTCGGCATCGGGACGGTCGAGTGGGAACGAGCTGGTTCGTTCGACCCGGAGCTGGCGTCGAGCCAGTTGCTCGATGACGCGGTTCATGTGACGATTGTACGCAATAACGCGATCGCTGACCCGCGTTAGTGCACTAAATCGGAACTCAGTGATTCGTTGCTCACTACGATCCAGCTTGCGCGGAACGCCGCTCAGGCGGCTGGAGCGTAGTCCTGGCGCCAGATCGACTCACCACCCCGGGCTGCCTTGCGCTCTCGTTCGACCGCCGCCGATGAGCCCGGCCGATTCCGGTGAGGCACCGGGGACTTTGGCACCGCTAGGGACAGCTCCTCGGCCCTGCTGCCTCGACTGGTCGAGCTGCTGGGTCGGCTGCGGTGGTCCCGCTGTCGCTCGGCGACCGGCTAGCGCTCATCTCACCCTACGTGGTCGGATTATCGAGCGGTTGACCCGTCAGATAACGCCGGTTTGTCAGCGCGTCGGTTCGTGATTATGAAGCGGTGATATCGAGCGGGTCGGTCAGCCGCGAGTCGTCGGCGGGCTCGGTTCCGATCTGTCGTTGGGTGCGGTCGCTGCCGGCTCAGCTGCGGAGATCCGAGTCTGGTAGTTGTCCATTGCCTCCAAGACCTCGACCAACGAGCGACGTGCGCCGGCCTGCAAGTACGGCATCGCCGACAGCGCATACTCGTGAGCATGCTCACTTGAGCCAGCGACGCAATCCTCGATCACACGGCAGAAGTCGTCCGGCTGGTGGCCACCGACGAAGGTGAGTGGACACACACGTCGGTCAGGCCACCGCACAGCAAACACGGTGTCGATCCCGACCACTGGGAGGACCTGTGCTCCACGGCATGGAAGAGCTACTCGACCGGGCTCAATCCCGACGCGCCGGGGCGCCTCCGAGTCGGCCAGACCGTCACCGTCACTGCTGTCCTAGCCCTCCAGCCGGGGCTTCGGGTCGGGTCCCGGACAGAAGACAGGGCCGGTCGAGCTGATCACTGCAACCCGTCTGTTGTCATCGGGCTAGCCGGTGAACGCCACCGTGGCCTCCGCGGGCATCTCGGGAGTCAGCGCATTGTGCTAGCTCGGACGATTGAGCGTAACGGTTCGTGTCGGGCCGTCGACGGCGATCAGGATTCGACTCTGCTGGTGGCGCTGTTCGGCGCCGGCCGTCGCGGGTCGGGCCAGCGTCTCTAGACCAGCATCGTGAACAAGTCCCAACGCACGCCGAGCATGACCATGGCCAGTGAGCAGAGCGCGCCAATGGTCGTCAGGACCCGGAATCCGATTGGCCACCGGTGCCTGATCCAGGCCCAGGTAACGGTGGCGGCGAGGGCCAGGATCACCAGTCCGGCAAGTGGCGAGATCCAAGCCAACAGCCTGGCGGATGCAAGGTCACGACTCGGCCCGAGGGAGAACGCCAGGTCGCCCCAGCCGGCATAGTGCTCGATGACCTGGTCAATCAGGACCCAGACGGCGATGGTTGCGAGCGCAGCCAACGAGGCCAGCGTGTAGGCGATCAGGGCCGTCCGGTCAGCGATATGGGCGGTTCGGCGACGGGTCCTCGCCAGCCAGACCAATCCCACCACCACGAGGATGACGGTGACGAAGAAGGTGCCATAGACGCTCACGAATACGACGGCCTCGATCCAGGCAACCCCGCCCGCCGAACCAAGGCTGATCTCCTCACCGCTCTGAGCAAGACCCGGAGCTCGGTAGACGTCATCGGGCATGACGAACGAGGCTCCCGGGGATATCTCGACACAGCTCGTGTCCAGCTCCGTCATGGGATCGGCCATGAAGAGCGCCTCGAGCATTGCCGCGCACGGATTGTCCGAGGTGACGTCGTGACCACGACCTGGGAACTCGATGTAGGTGCTGTTCGTCAGGTGCTCGGCTGTCGTCCTGCTCCAAATCGGCGGTGTGACCGGATCGTAGGAGCCGGCGAGCACCAGCGTCGGCACGTCACTGCGTACATAGTCGGTCCCAGCGGGAGGTAGTGGGGCAAGATCCCATGCGGCGCAGATCTCGCGCTGGGTGGTCGTCCGGGCAAAGCCACCGAGGCGGTCGCTGGCTGCCAGGTCGGCTTCGGGCCTCGAGGTCCCTGCGGCTGGCAGGTCTTGCTGGCAGCTGATCGCGAGCATCAGTCCCCAGGCCCAATTGGGGTCCTCGATGTACGCGTTCCGGGCATCCTGCGCGGCGATCTCGAGCGGCCTGGCATTGCCCCGACCGACTTCGTCGATGAGCAGGGGCAGGTAGGCGGCACCGTAGTGAGGGAAGACCGGTCCGTAGAGCTGGTCGACCGCGACCCAGTCGATGAACCGGTCGCCGTCCATGTCGAGGGGAAATGGCCCTCCCACTGTCGAGCTCTCGATCTCCACCTCGACTGGTTCTGTGTTCAGGCGCCGCACGAGTGCGAAGAAGTCGTCGGCCAGATCCGGATACGAAGCTGCGCAATGGTCATCGGCTGCGCAATCGGTGAACATCTGCTCGATCGCTCGCAAGGGTGAGTCCGCCTCGTGAGCGAACGTCGTCTCGTTCGGGGGTCTCACCGACTGCAGAATGGCACTGCGGGTGCCGCTCGGGTCGGCATCCATGACCAGCAACATCACCAATGTGCTGAACGAGGACCCGTAGAGATTCCACTGCTCGTAACCGAGGGCCTCGCGGAGGGCCACGACGTCGCGGACGATGTTGTGGGTGGTGTACTGGCTGATGTCGATTGCCCGTGCCCGGATCGCATCCAGGCAAGGCGTGTGGCCCTGCGTCTCCTCCCACCAGACGGAGGGGTCGCACGTCAGCGCCGGCTCGGCGTAACGATTGCCCCGCTGCTCGAAGATTATGATGTCGCGATCATCCAACAGACGGGAATCGGCGAACATCCACACGGAGTCGAGTGAGCTGTAGCCAGGCCCCCCAGCAGTGAAGATGAGTGGGTCTGGCTCGGGATCTGCACTCCTGCTGCGGAGCATGATGTAGGGCAACCGAAGCGTGGTGCCATCTGGCATCTCGTAGTCTTCGGGCACGACCAGCGCCCCGCAGTCAACGACTACTCCGTCCGGCACCGCGATCGGGCACTCGACAACTCGGGTGATATGGAAGACCCCCCCGGGCACGTCCATACCTGCTCGAGCGGGGGCGGGCTCCGACATGATGAAGAACACGGCAACAACGACAGCCAGCGACGAGGGAAGAACGAGTCGAGCGAGCACCTGGACAGCACCTCTGATCACCATTATCACGGTTGGCGCGCGAGGCCAGCAGGGCTGAACGTCCTCAATTGGTTCGGAGCTTTGACATTGGTTAGCTCCCAGGCCCCCTGGCGTTGGCGCTCTCGTCGGATGAGAATCTGTATGTGTTGGGTCGGGCAGACGTCGTGTCTCTATGGCGCTTGGAGCCCGTTTCTCGACTCCCGCCCCTACCGTCTTCCAGGGCTCGGTTGGACGTCAGGCTGCTGCCAGCAGGACGACAGGCCTGATCAACAATCAGTGCAACCGTTCGGGACACAACGGCCAATACTCACAGCTCGATAATGCTCACGTCTCAAGGCCGCAGACCGTCCGGCATCGGCACTTCCCGAGCGCCCGGAAACGACGGAGCCCGAGCGGGTGACCTGGCAGCCGAGCTGAATCCCGATCCGATCCGGAATCTGGCGTATCGTCCCGGGGCACTCCGTCAGCCACTTTCACCGGCGGCAGAGCCAGAGGGCTGGGGGCCACGAGCGTGCAGTTCCTGGTGGCCACCGACACAGGATCACCCTGGCCGGGCTGCACCCGCCCGGGCCAGACCCAACTGGCCGAGGGGCCTGGGGCTCTGTTCGGATTCACCTCCGAAGCTCGGTTCATCTGCTTCGTTCACACCCGACGACGGGTCTGGTTGCCCTATCTCCTGGCCGGGCGCCAGAGGGCACTACGGTCAGGATCAGCCCGTACTCGGCGATGCTGAACTGGTCACTGTGGCAGTGATCCGGGGAGGCTACGGCAAGCCACTCCGCCTAGCTGGTCACCCTCTCAGTAGCTATTGCTCGACTGGTGACCAGCCCAGGCGAGAGACCAGGGCGTCATCGATGGCGCCATCGAGTGCCGTGCGAGCGTGTCCAGCTCAGCGCCCATGCCGACGTCCCTCTCAGGATCAGGGCTTGTGCCACACCCCCGATCCCGGCAGCCCCGCTCAGTCGTCGTCCCCGAATCCCATGGGGTGGCTTGACTGCCACGTCCAGGCGTCGGTGAGCATGACCTCGAGGTTCCGGTCGGCCCGCCACCCAAGTTCATGGTTGGCCTTGGACGGATCGGCCAGCGAGGTGGCAATGTCGCCGCTGCGGCGACCGATCACGTCGTAGGGAACGGATCGGCCACTCACCCGTTCGGCGGTGTCGATGATCTCGAACACCGACGAGCCGGTCCCGGTTCCCAGATTGAACACATCGCATCCGGCCTCGAGATGATCGAGAGCGGCGAGATGACCTTCGGCCAGATCGAGCACGTGGATGTAGTCACGTACCCCCGAGCCGTCCGGGGTGTCCCAGTCGTCGCCGTAAACCTGGAGTTTGTCCCGGCGGCCGACGGCGACCTGCATGACGTAGGGGACGAGGTTGTTGGGAATGCCTCGGGGGTCCTCGCCCAGCTCGCCGCTGGAATGGGCCCCCACCGGATTGAAATAGCGAAGCAGGCTGATGCGCCACCGGTCGTCGGCGGCGGCCACATCCCGACAGATGTCCTCGATCATCAGCTTGGTTCGCCCATAAGGATTTGTCGGTCCCGTAGCCGCCGATTCCGGTATCGGAAGGACGTCGGGATCACCGTACACCGTGGCCGAAGACGAGAAGACCAGATCCCAGACGCCATGGGCCTGCATTTCCCGAAGCAGGTTCATGGTGGAGATCAGGTTGGTCCGGTAATAATCCAGCGGCTTCTCCACCGATTCGCCGACCGCCTTGAGCCCGGCGAAGTGGATAGCGGCCTCGACGGGGTGGGAGTCGAACACCTCGGCCAGACTGCCATCCTCGGTCAGATCGATCTGGTGAAAAGCCACCTCCCCTCCGCCCAGGCGCCCGGCAGCGTCCACCGCCAGCCGCGAGCTGTTGGCCAGGTTGTCGGCGATGACGACCCGGTGGCCCCGCTCCAGCAGTGCGACCACGGTGTGGCTTCCGATGTACCCGGCACCGCCGGTGACGAGAATGGTTTTCGACATGGCCCTCCGATCGACCGATCCGCCCTCGGATCGAGCCTATGACACTGGTCGACTCCGACCATGCTTTACGCTACATTGCTCATGGCGTGACCGGGTGACCGTTCAACGGCCTCACCAGGACAAGCGGTACGTGCATCAACGAATCACCATCAAAGAAACACAACGAATAACACGGCGAATCACACTGCAAATCGAGTATCACCCACGCGAACTGCACGACCTCGACACCGGGTTCAAGGGAGTAGGAATGTCTGACAATGCACCACAACAGCCCCCTGGTTGGTACCCCGCCCAGGGAGACCCGCCCGGGACCCAGCGGTACTGGGACGGTCAGAGCTGGATCGGCGCGCCCCAACCCGTCCCGGGTGTAGCTGGTCCCGGTGGTCAGGTCACGGCCGAGAGCAATCTGGCCACACCAGGGTCCCGCATCCTTGGTCGCGTCATCGACGGCTTCATCTGGTTCGTGATCAGCGCCATCGTCGGAGGCATCTTCGGCACGTTCGGTGCCGTAACCTCCGGCAACCTCGGCGACATCGAAGACGTCAGCATGGGCGCCGTCATCATCAGTGGGCTACTGAGCACGGCGCTGGTAGCGGGCTACGAAATCTTCATGGTCGGCAGCCAGGGCGGCACCGTGGGCAAGCTGGCCCTCGGAACCCGGGTGGTGAACGCCGATGGGTCTCCCGCCGACTTCCAGACCGGGCTCAGGCGGATGTATCTCTACATCGGCGTCGGCGTGCTGTCGGCCATCCCTGTCATCGGTGCCATCGGTTCGCTGGCGACCTTCATCATCGCCGTGGCCGGATTGGTCATGCTGTTCACCGACAGCATGCGCCAGACCCCGTGGGACAAGGTGGGTCAGACGATGGTCGTCCGCAAGTAGGTACTTGGGGAACAACATCGGCAGCAGCCCAGCGGACCGGCTGTGGATGGCCTAGAATAGGGGTGATGGCACGACGAACCGGATCCAGCCGCGTCGGAGGCGGGCCCAAGAAGCGGGAGCCCCGCCCCGAACCGACCCTTCCCTCCATGCGACAGCGCCGTCCGGTAATGTTCTGGATTGTCGTCGTCGCCGTCTTGGCCATGGTGATCAGCACAGTCGCCGGGGCTCTGAGTGCAATCCTCTGAGTTGTCGGCCATCGTGGAAACAGCGTTTTCGTTCGGTTGAGGAGTTTGATGCCAACGTTCAAGTCGGGTGACCGCGTCGTGTATCCCCATCACGGCGCCGCCATCATCGTCAATACCGAGACTCGTGAGATCAACGGCGAAAAAAAGAAGTACTTCGTTCTGCAGGCTGTCCATGACAACCTGACGGTCCGGGTTCCCGTGGACATGGCTGACGAGGTCGGTATGCGTATGCCGATCAGCGAGTCGGACGTGAAGGATTTGTTCGAGCTGCTCAGCATGAAGGATGTTCGGGAACCGGCCAACTGGAGTCGCCGGTTCAAGAATCACCAGGAGAAGCTCAAGTCGGGCGATGTCTATCAGGTGGCCGAGGTGGTGCGGAACCTGGCGCTTCGGGATCGGGCCAAGGGCCTGTCGGCCGGTGAGAAGAGCATGTACACCCGGGCCCGCAAGGTTCTGGTCTCGGAATTGTCGTTCGCCCTCGATGTCAGCGAGGACGATGCCATGGACAAGGTGGAAGCCCAGCTGGCCTGAGCCGGCCCGCAACCTGCGATACCGCCGATCGGATGGCGCTACAACCCCAGCAACTCGAACATGGCCTGGGGAATCTCGTCAAGGCCGCCTGCCAGAGTCTCGGCGCGCTCCACGTTGACCGAATCGAACCGCCGGTCGGACCATGAATCCCACGGTCCGGGCCCAAGCCGACTCGGGTCACCATTGGCCTGACCGGTGGCCCGCAGGTAGCCGGCGAGGTCATCGATGTCGGCCCGGCCCCCCGGCATTCCGTGGCCGGGCACGATTGTCGACGCCAGCGCCGTGAGCCGGCCGAGACTGTCGAGCCACGGCTCGGGGTAGGCGTCGTAGCCCAGAGGTGTGACGCCGAAGCAGGCCAGGGCACCGGCGAACACCACATTGGCCGACGGCACCACGACGGCCAGGTTCATGGCCGACTCGCCGGGAAGGGGCACCCCGTAGGTCGCGCCGCTTATCCAGGCCGCCTCGGACACGGTGTGGGTGATCGGCCGGGTCTGGAAGTCATCGGGATAGGCGGCGGCCAACTCCGGCAGCAGGCGACGAAAGGCCTCCGGGTTGGGTGGCCGGTCCAGATGATCGCTGGTGACGTCGCTGCCGTAGAAGGCGGCCGACCAGAATTGCCCGCTCCCTCCGCTGAACACGACCCGGCTGGAGGTCATGACGACCCGCTTCAGCGGTAGCGCCAGTTCGGCCGTCAACTCGCCGATCCTGCTCGCGGTGCGAGCGGCCTGGGCCGGGGTGGCCGTGGTGTCGATGATGGTCAGGCCATCGGGCTCGATGACCAGGCCGACATTGGTGTGGCCGAAACCTCGCACCGGATCCACGAGTGCGTACACGCCCTGGCCCAGCTCGACCAGATTCGGCTCCCGTACCGGGATGTCGCCGGTCATCGATTCTCGATCGTCTCCATTCGCAGTCGGGGCTGACAAAGGTGGTTCGCCGAGGCGTCCACAGCCGTCACGGCCGCCACCCCACGTCCCGTGACCGGAATAGCCGGAGGGCGGTGCCGGTTCTCTCTGCACACTAGCCGAACACGATCCGTCCCGATCTCCGAATGGCGGCACGGGTGCCGTAGGCTTGGGGGCGGATCGTGATGAGGAGAGGCCTGTGACCGACTACAAACCGCCCGTCGAAGACATCGAGTTCGTCTTCGACCATGTCATCAACCTGGACAAGGTTCTGACCCTGCCGGCATTCGCGGAGATCGATGGTGACACCGTCTCGTTCCTAGTCGGCGAGGTGGGGAGGTTCATCGCCGATGTCGTGGCCCCGATCAACCGGGACGGCGACGAGACCGGGGCTCGATGGCACGATGGTGAGGTTGCGACCCCCGAGAGCTTCCGCACCGCCTACCGCCAGTTCGTCGACTCCGGATTCGGCGCCGTGCCGTTCGACCCGGAGTACGGCGGCGGCGGGTTCCCGTGGACCATGGCCATCGCCATCCAGGAGATGCTGACCAGCGCCTGCCTGTCCTTCTCGCTGTGTCCGCTGCTCACCCAGGGTGCCATCGACGCTCTGATGCATCACGGTTCGGAGGAGCAACGGGCCACCTACCTGCCCAAGATGCTGACCGGTGAATGGACCGGGACCATGAACCTGACCGAACCCCAGGCCGGTTCCGATGTCGGTGCGCTCACCACAAAGGCCGAGCCGGTGGGTGACGGTTCGTACCGCATCAGCGGGCAGAAGATCTACATCACCTACGGCGACCACGACATGGCAGACAACATCGTGCACCTGGTGCTGGCCCGTACCCCCGATGCAGCTCCCGGTACGCGGGGCATCTCGATGTTCCTGGTTCCCAAGTACTTCGTCAACGACGACGGTTCCCCGGGCGACCGCAATGACGTCACCTGTGTCTCCATCGAACACAAGATGGGAATCCATGCCAGCCCGACCTGTGTGCTCAGCTTCGGGGACAACGACGGCGCCATCGGCTGGCTGATCGGCGAGGAAGGCGCCGGCATGCGCAACATGTTCACCATGATGAACAACGCCCGGTTGTCGGTCGGACTCCAGGGTCTGGCTCTGGCCGAGCGGGCCTATCAGCAGTCGCTGAGCTATGCCCAGGAACGCGTGCAGGGCACGGCGGTCGGGGCCGAACCCGGCACCAAGAGCCCCATCATCGACCATGCCGACGTGCGGCGTATGCTCATGACCCAGCGGGCCTGGATCGACGCCATGCGCTATCTCGTGTACGAGAACGCAGCCGCCATCGATCGATCCCAGCGAGGCGAGGGCGAGGAAGCGGAGCGGCAGCGGGAATGGACCGATCTCCTGATTCCGTTGACCAAGGGGCTGTGCACTGATCTGGGCAACGAGATGACCTCGCTGGCCGTGCAGATCCACGGTGGCATGGGCTATGTCGAGGAGACAGGTGTGGCTCAGCACTACCGGGACATCCGCATCGCCGCCATCTACGAAGGTACCAACGGCATCCAGGCCGCCGACCTCGTCGGGCGCAAGCTGTCAATGCGGGACGGAGCGGTGATCCACGAGCAGCTCGATCTGATCGTCGAACGAGCCAAGGAGCTCGACGGTCATGAACGGTTCGCGGCCTTCTCCTCCAACCTCGAGCAGGCGGCCGAGGCCGCCCGCAGGGCCACCGACTGGCTGCTGGCCAAAAGGGCCCAGAACCAGAACCACGCTTTGGCCGGCTCGACCCCATACCTCCGGATGCTGGGAACCGTGGTCTGTGGCGGGCTGGTGGCCAAGGCTGCACTGGCTGCTGCCGAGCTTGCCGACGGTGACCTGCCCGACGGCTACGCCGAGGCCCGAATGGTGTCGGCCAAGTTCTTCGGCGAGCAGATCCTGCCGTCGGTGCTGGGACTCGAGCGCGCGGTCACTGCCGGCGCCGATGACCTGTTCGCCCTCAGCCCCGATCAACTCGCCTACTGATGAGTCTGCTGGCGTCGATCCCGAGTCCTTCCTCCAACGGCCTCGACATCGGGCCGTTGACCCTGAACTACTACGGGTTGTGTATCGGTCTCGGCGTGGTGGCTGCGGTGTTGATCGCCCAGCGACGATGGACCCGGAGAGGCGGCCACCCCGATGACATCCCGGAGATCGCCAAGTGGGCGGTGCCGGCCGGGATCATCGGCGCCCGCATCTACCACGTCATCACCGATTGGCGCCCGATCGAAGACTGGTACAAGATCTGGGAGGGTGGGCTCGGCATTCCCGGTGGCCTGATCGCCGGGATCGGTGTGGGCTATCTGGTGGCCCGGCGCCGGGTCGACGACATCCCCAACATCCTCGATGCCGCCATTCCGGCCATTCCGGTGGCCCAGGCCATCGGCCGGCTTGGAAACTGGTTCAACCAGGAGATCTACGGCGGTCCCAGCGATCTGCCGTGGGCGGTGGAAATCGATGAACGGTACCGGCCGGCCGAGTTCGCCGACCAACCCACGTTCCATCCCGCCTTCCTCTATGAGGCGATGTGGAATCTCCTACTGGCCGGCTTTCTGATCTGGATCGATCGTCGCGGCGTGTTGAAAAAGGGCATGATTCTGCCGCTGTATGTGGCCGGGTACGGGATCGGCCGATTCCTGGTCGAGACGGTGCGCATCGACGCCGCCACCGAGATCCTGGATATTCGGGTCAACCACTGGATGAGTGGTATCGCCGTCGCCGCCTCGGTGGTGGCCCTGGTCGTGGTCTACCGGACTGCCGGCCCTTCCCATTGGGCCGAGGCCGACCGCGATGACCGGGCCACAACCAGTCAGGCCGGCTGATCCTGTCGACGCTATTCCGCCCGGTCGGGGTGACCGGCCCGGTCAGGCTCGGTCGGGAAGCGGGACCAGGGCCCGCCGGATCTTGAGACCCAGCGCCTCGAAGTTGGCGATGGGTGTGTTGTAGCCCCGATCCAGGTGATGAGTACCGGTGATGGTCGAGGTACCCTCGGCTGCCGCCGCGGCCAACACGTAGGCGAAACCACCACGGATGTCGGGTACCACCACATCGGCTCCTTGCAGCCGGGTCTTGCCCCGAACCACCACCGAGCACGGCGTCGAAGAGCCGACGAACCTGCCCCTGACCGAGCCGAGGGGCGTGTTGTAAGGCTGGATTTGAGCCCCCATCTTGTTCAATGCCGGCACGTAAGTGAAACGGTTCTCGTAGACGGTTTCGTACATGACCGACAGCCCCTCGCACTGGGTGAACAACGCCACCATCGGTGACTGCCAGTCGGTCATGAATCCGGGGTGGGTGTCGGTCTCCACCGCGGCGGGGGAGAGGTGGCCTGCACGGGCCGACACCGAATCGTCGGTGATCTCGAATCGGGCCCCCATGCGGTGGAGCGTGGAAATGGCCGTGACCAGTCGGTCCTGGCTGCATCCGTGAACCGTGACCTGGCCGCCGGTGATGAGACCGGCCACCAGATAGGAGAAGGCCTCGATCCGGTCGCCTTCGAGCACCTGTTCGGCCCCGGTCAGCGACTCCACCCCGTCTATCACGTAGCGACGGTTGGGTCGCATCTCGATCTGGGCTCCCATGCGCTGCAGGAACAACGCCAGCTCGATGACCTCGGGCTCCAATGCCCCGCCGTCGAGCACGGTGCGTCCATCGGCCAGGACGGCCGACATCAGGACGGTCTCGGTGGCGCCGACCGACGGGTACGGCAACTCGATGTGCGCTCCTTTGAGCCGGTCGGCCTTGGCCTCCAGACCGTCGCCGGTGATCTCCACCTCGGCCCCCATGCGACGCAGTGCGGCGAGGTGGAAGTCGAGCGGGCGGGACCCGATGTCGTCTCCCCCGACCAGGGGAATGAAGGCCTCGCCGACCCGATGGAGAAGGGGCCCGACCATGAGGATGGGGATCCGGTTCATCCCGCTGAACGTCAGCGGAACCCGGCTGGATGACAACGAGGTTGGATCCACGGTGGCCGAGCCGTTGGTCCGCTCCACCGTGCATCCCAACGCCTCGAGCATCTGGACGGTGATGTCGACATCGCCGATAGCCGGACAGTTCCTGATCGTCGACGGGGTGGTGGCCAGCATGGTCGCCACCAGGTGCTTGGTCACTGCGTTCTTGGAGCCGCGAACGGTGACATCGCCGATCAGAGGCCCGGCCGGGTCAACCACCCAGGCCTGGGTGGTTGACGGTGACGAGTCGGGCTCGGCCGATCGGGTGTCGGTGTCGGCCTCCGGGGAGGCCGCCGACGCGGTAGCAGGGGTCGGAGCGCTGGGATCTGACGTGGTCACGGTCAACAATGTAGTGGCCGTGACGGCCGATGACTGAGCGGTTCGAGCGGACCCCGCTACGGTTCGGGTTCGATCGGTGGTGAAGCCGACCGCTGTCTGCCCTGCCGTCGCAGGGCCTGAACGGCCGGTCCGCCCTCGATCAGGGCGTCGACCAGCCGGTTGTAGGGGTGGAGAGGCCCGAGGGTGGAGCGAGGGCCGCTGGGCGGCGTCCGGGTCAGGGCCTGGACCTCGAAGGCCAGGGCGAACAGTTGGAGACGCTCGGCCAGGCGGGGGTGTTCGAACAGGGTGGGGTAGTCCTCAACCAGCCACGCCCCGACGTCGCGGTAGTCGCGCGCCCTGGTGCGGTGTTCGTAGTCGGCGGCGACGTGGGCTTTGGGCAGGCGGGCGAATCGAAGCAGGACGTCGAGATCGAGGTCGCATGGGCCGCCCCGGCACCATTCGAAGTCCAGCACGGCCGTGATACGGGACCCGTCCCACAGGATGTTCTCGAAGGTCAGATCGCCGTGAATCAGTTGAGATTCGTCGAAGTCGGTCACCGAGTCGGCCAGCTGATCGACCCGGTCCTTGACATCGGCCACCAGGCCGTCGTCGACGAAGGGGTGTTGCGCAAGCTCACGCAAACCCTGCAGGGTTCGGGCGTGAACCGGCCCCGGTACCCGGGACAGCGGTTGGGGCGGCGAGCCGAGCCGAGGGAGTTCGGACGGTGTCGGCACCTCGTGGATGGCCTTCAGGCAGTGGGCCAACTGGCGAACCGCGTCCCGCCGCTGAGGCCGATCCATGTCGGGCCACCACCGGGCCAGTGGGGTGCCGCTCTTGCGGGCAACGACCAGATAGTCCTTTCCCGCCCCACCGCCGTAGTCCACCACCGTCGGTACCCACGGCTCTCCGGGTAGGGCGTCGGCCAGGGCCCGGCACAGCGCGGCCTCCCGCCTCAGTCGATCGTTGTGGGACCGATTCAGTCGAACGGCATGAGCATCGGTCAGGAAGACTTCGTTCCTCGTGCTGTCGGCCCGAACCAGGCGGTCGTGCAACGGCAAACCGCAGTCGCGCAGTACCTGGCGCGCCCTGGCCTCGGCCAGGTTGGTGAGCGGTTGGGGTCCATGACCGGCGCTTCCACCGGCGGTCTGAAAGGTCATCTACTTCACCATCGGTGGCGCCCTGTCGACCCTTAGCCTTTGCTCCCATGCCGAAATCGGCCTCGGGTCGGCGTCGGATTCCTGATTTGGGCGCTACCAGGCACGACCCAGCACGGCCTGGGAGAATTCGGGCCAAGCCTGAGCCGCCCACGGGCCGAACTCCCGATCGCTCAAACCGACGGCTCCGAGCCCGGCGTCGGGGTCGATCCAGAGAAAGGTCCCGGCTCGCCCGAAATGGCCGAATGTCCGCCCGCTGTTGGCCTCGGCCGTCCAATGAGGGGTCTTGGAGCCCTTGATCTCGAAACCCAGGCCCCACGGGTTGGGGCTCTGGCGACCGAAACCGGGAAGCACGCCGGGCAAATCGGGGAGGTGAGGGGTGATGGCCCGCTCCAGGGTCCGAGCCGAGATGAGGGTGGGGGCAAGGAGCTCGCCCACCACCACAAGGAGGTCGGCCAGGGTGCTGATGGCGCCATGGGCCGGTGAGCCCTCCAGGCGGGTGCCGGCCAGGCCGAGCGGAATCACCACGGCCTCGTGAAAGTACTGATCGGCCGTCATGCCCGATGCGGTGGCCAGGGCTTGGCCCAGCAGCTCGAATCCGTGGTTGGAGTAGATCCGGCGGGACCCGACGGGGGCGAAGATCGGACCCTCGACGACGGCGGCCGGAGACGTCGAGTCGGCCTCGGGGGCGAGACCGGATGAGTGCGACAGAAGGTGGGCCACCGTCGACCCGTCGGGTCCCAGTGGCTGGTCGAGCGCCATTGTGCCCTCCTCGACCGCAACCAGGACGGCCAGGGCGAACAGTGGCTTGGTCACCGAGGCCAGCAGGAACGGTCGGGTTGGATCGCCGTGAGTCCAGGAGGTCCCGACTCGATCCCTCCAACCGGCCGCGGCGTTGCTCACCGGCCACTGGGTCACCATCTCGTCCATGGTTAGGCCGACAACAGTGGGACCGCCCGCCGGGGGTTCGGCGGCCGAGTGTCGAGTGGAACCGGGATTCGACATGGCGTCCACACTAGTGGGTGTCAACCTAGTGTCCCGTCAGGCTGATCATGTCAC
>JAHEJM010000013.1 GCA_024638815.1 Acidimicrobiales bacterium
GCGACGCTGCGGAGGACATCGTCCAGGAGGCCTTCATTCGCATGTCGAGATCGCTGAATCGGATCCAGGACCCGGCCCGGGCGGGCGCGTACTTGCGGTCGATCGTGTTGAATCTCGCCCGAGACCACAACCGTCGCGGTCTGCTGTCACTTCGTCACCGGATGCCGGCCAATGATCTCGACCCTGCCGGCGTCGACGAGACCATCGCCACCAACGACGAGCACCGTCGTCTCATCGAGGAGGTACGGGCGCTGCCGAGACGCCAGCGCGACTGTGTTGCGCTTCGCTATCTGATGGAGCTTTCGGTGGCCGAGATTGCGACCACGCTCGAGGTCTCGGAGAACTCGGTCAAGACGCACCTCAAACGAGGCCTGGCCCGACTGCGCACCAAGACGGGCCTCAACGACGACGCGGAGGGGTTCTCATGAGCAGGCTCGAGACCCTGCTTTCCGAGGCGCTGGCCGACGCCGGCACCCATGTCAATCCCTCACCGGATCTTTTCGCGCGGGTGCAGGCCGGCATCGCCGCCGACCGCCACCGCCGCCGAACCCGTCGCCGGATCGCCGCCACTGTGGCGTCGCTCACCACATTCGCCGCCACTGGTGCCGTGGCGTTCATCTATCGACAAGGAGAACCGCAAATGGACTGGTGGATCCTCGAGATCATCGCCGCTGCCGCCCTGATCACCATCGCCTTGGTGCTGGGGCCCTTCATCAAACGTTTCGGCCGCAGTTACGCCGCCGATGTTTTCCGATCGAACCCGTCTACGGGCAAGAGTTTCATCGTTCTGACCGACTTCGCCTACTACCTCATCTTCGTGGCATACATCGCCTTCACCACTATCATCGACCGGCCCCGCAACTGGCCTGTGACGGTGGGTGCCGAGCAGGTGCAACACAACATCGTCCGCCTGGGCGGCATCTTGTTGATAATCGGTGTGCTGCACGGCATCAACTTGCTGGTGCTCCCGATCATCGGCCGGCTCCTCACCTTGAACCGGCGCTTGGACCAGCAGATGCGCGAGCTCGGCGAACGTGACCTGTCCGACCGCGACCTCACTCAACCCGACTGATGGCCGCCACCGACGCTCGGCTAACCACCAGCGGGCGGCCGGGCGCACGCGGGGTGCGGTGGACTGTCGGCTTGGTGGCCGCCGTGATCGTCATCAGTCTCGTCATCGGCAATCTCCGCAGCCGCCATCGGCGGTTCGCTGACCAGCCTCGGCGACGGCGCCGGGGGCCTGTGGGGCATCCCGTCCCTGTGGACGACCTTGATCGCCCTCTTCGTCGCTGTCCCGACCGCCGTGGTCATGGCGTCGACGAGTTCCTGCCGGCCGAAGAAGAACCGGGCATCCGGTTCCTTGAACGCTGCGAGACCCCGATACGGGTTCGGTGATTGCGCCGCATCCGTTCGAGAAGACCGAGGCTAGCAGGGTGCGGAAACTCGCCGGTGAGGGTTTCCGGAGCGAGGTGCGAGCCAATCAAGGACGCAGATTTCGCCACTTCTTATGAGGCGCTCCGCCGCAAGCGGCTACGGAATCGAGGACGCAGATGTGGCAGTGTCGGCGCAGCCGACCGGCAGATCGGTACGGAAACCCCGGCATGTGATCTCCGCAAGATCCTGAAGACCTCTTCATCGCTGGGTGCTGTCCTGGCACCGAATCTCGGGCCTGGCTGTCCGTGGCCATGTCAAAGTCGTCGTTGGTGGCCAGGCAGAGTCCTTGCGGTGGTGACGAGTAGATCCAGGCTGGGCAAGCCCGCAATACGTCCACGGCAAGCTGCAGATCTCACCGCGCTGCACCAGCAGGAAGAGGATGGGACGTGCACGAATCGTGCACAGGAATCAGCCCGGGTTCGGCTCCCGCCCCGGGCACATATCAGATTCGGTTGGCTGCAACTGTCGCGGCGATCCCTGCGGCTGTTCCGGCCGCTCCGAGTGCCGCCTTTCGGAGGTTCGCTGGCCGAGCCCGACGCTTCGCTTCACGCTCCTCGTCGAGGATCTCAAGCTTCGCAAGTACCTCCTCGACGAAGGCGGCTGCACCTCCGACGGGGCGCTTTGATACACGAACATGAACCCACTACAACTTCTGCGGTCCGAGATGGGTCCGTTGCACCGGAATGACGATGTCGGCGCCGGACGAAGCCGCCGCTGCAAGTCCCCTTCGTCGGAGATCCGTCGCCGCGCCACCGCTGCCCGACCGGGCCACAACCGGGCAGGCCGGTGACCATTGGATCACTACACTCGGGCGGTGATGGTAGTGCGACTGCGCCAGGGGATACGGCAGCGACGTGTGCCTCCTCGACCGCATGGTGGTCGAGGATGAGTGACGTCGTCTCGTGAGTGACGGCGCGGAGTCCCGGGTCCGGCCGGTAACCGTCATCGGCGCGCTGCTGTGGCTCGTCGTCGCCTGCGGCGGTGGTTCCGCCACCACCGAATCGACGTCCGGGGCCGAGACCGGTAACGGTGTCGGCGGTACCGTATTGGTGTTCGCCGCCGCGTCACTGACCGATGTCATGGCCGACTTCGAAGCGGGTTTCGAGGCCGCCCATCCCGGCGTCGATGTCGAGATCAACGTGGCCGGAAGCTCGTCGCTGGGGGAACAGATCCTTGAAGGGGCCCCGGCCGACGTGTTCGCCTCGGCCAACGAGACCACCATGGATCGCCTCGTGGCCGAGGGTGCGGTGGTCGATCCCCCTCGCGCCTTTGCCGCCAATCAACTCCAAATCGCCGTTCCCTTCGACAATCCGGGCGGCATCACCGGTTTGGCCGACTTCGCCGACGACTCGTTGCTGCTCGGGTTGTGCATCGAAACGGTGCCCTGTGGTGACTTTGCCCGCCAGGCCCTGGCCAAGGCCGGGATCGAGCCGTCGATCGATACCGAGGAGCCCGACGTCCGGGCGCTGTCGGCCAAGGTCGCCAGCGGTGAACTGGACGGTGGTGTTGTCTACGAGACCGACATCCTGGCCGCGTCCGATACCGTCGCCGGGGTGGTCATCCAGCCCGAGTACAACGTGGACGCCGTCTATCCCATTGCGGTTCTGGTCGACGCCCCCAACCGGACCGGCGCCAGGGAGTTCGTGGCCTTTGTGCTGTCTGAGGGCGGGCGGGACATCCTCGATCGGTACGGATTCAGGGAACCATGATCGATCTGGTGTCGGATCGCCGAGATCCCGGGAGCGGGTCGCACCGGACCGCTCGCCGGATTCATCGCCGTCCCCCATGGCCCCTCACCGTGTTGGCCGGGCTCGGCGTGGCCGTCTTCGTCGTACCGCTCATCGGGTTGGCCGGCCGGGCCCCGTGGACCGATCTGGCCCGGCTGGTTTCCTCCGAGACGGTGGTCGATGCCCTGTGGCTGTCGCTCGTGACCTCGCTGCTGTCCACGGTGCTGGCCCTCGTGCTCGGTGTGCCGCTGGCCTGGTTGCTGGCCCGGGTCGAGTTTCCCGGGAGGGCCTTGGCCCGGGCCGTGGTCACCCTGCCCATGGTGCTTCCGCCCGTGGTCGGCGGGGCGGCGCTGCTGTTCGCTCTCGGGCGTCGTGGTTTGATCGGGGGCCCGCTCTACGATGCCACCGGATTCCTCCTGCCCTTTTCGATCTGGGGGGTGGTGGTGGCCAACACCTTTGTGGCCATGCCATTCCTCGTCATCACCGTCGGTGGGGCGTTGGCCGGACTCGACCCCGGATTCGAGCGCGCCGCGTCATCACTCGGCGCATCGCCGGTCACCGTGTTCCGACGGGTCACCCTCCCCATGATCGGCCCGGCCGTGCGGGCCGGGGCGGTATTGGCCTGGGCTCGGGCCCTCGGCGAATTCGGGGCCACGGTGACGTTCGCCGGCAACCTCCAGGGCCGGACCCAGACCCTGCCTTTGGCCGTGTTCGTGGCCCGGGAATCGGATCGTGACACGGCGGTGGCCATCAGTCTGGTGCTGGTTGCGGTCTCGATGGTGGTGCTGGTGGCCATGCGGGATCGATGGTGGGTGCGGAGTCTATGACCGGTCTCTATCGCCCCGATCCCGAGCGACCCGACACCTTCATCCCGTCACCGGTGACGATGGGACCGTGGCGACCTGACGCCCAGCATGGCGGTCCGCCCTCGGCACTGCTCACCTACCTGTGCGAGCAGCTCATCCAGGATGGTGAACACCTTGCCCGCATCACGGTGGACCTCCTGACCGGCATCCCGCTTGAACCCCTGACCACCGAGGCGACTCGGACCGGGGTCAGCCGGCGGGTCGCCCACATCTCCGCCACGCTCCATAACCGTGGTCGACCGGTGGCCCGGGCCAAGGCCGTCGTCCTGGCCGAGGCCGACGTGCCGCCGCCGGACTGGCGCCCGGAGCCGGTCGATCTACCGGTCCCCGAGACCCTGGCCGAGACGGTGGCACCGTTGTGGGCGGTCCCCGAGGGCTCTCGACCATTCCACCGATTCGGAATCGAGCACCGTTTCGTGTCCGGGGCGTTCGCCGAGCCGGGACCGGCTGTCGACTGGGTTCGACTCCGTCAGCCGGTCGTCGACGGCACCCCACCGAGCGGCTACCAACAGTTGGTCGGGGTCACCGATATCGGATCCGGGATCTCCGCCGTCTACGACCCGGCCGACGGTGTGGGTCTGATCAACGCCGATCTTGACGTCGCCTTCGTCGATCGTCCTCGGGGCCCGTGGTTCGCGCTGTTGGCCACCACCGAGATCGGTCGCACCGGGACGGGAACGGCCATTACCCGAATCGCCGACATCGAGGGCCGGGTGGTGGCGGTGGCGACCCAGTCGCTGTTGGGATCGAGCATCGATCTCGGCTGAGTCCGGACGAACGTCGGCGGGCGACCGTGGCGGAATCGAGGTCAGAGCAGCCGGATGGTGAACGGGTAGCGGAAGGGGCGGTGGCCCGCCGCCATGAGGGCGGCGAACAAGGGCATGAGGAACTGCAGCACGAACAACGCGGCGAGGAAGAGGAAACCGATCAGGACGAACATCAGAAGGAACGAGACAAAGGCGGCGATGTAGAGCGTCACCTGGAAATTGATGGCTTCCCGGCCGTGGGCGTCCACGAAGTCGGACTGATCCCGTTTGAGCAGCCAGATGATCAGCGGGCCGAAAACTCCGGTGACCAACGACAGGACATGGATGAGCATGGCAATGGTGGTCTCGTCGCTGGACGACATCCGTGCCGTCGCGGTCGATGCCGAACCGGGCAGGACCGGGTTGGCCCAGGACCGCCCCGTCCAATACCGCTGACTGCCGGTACCGTCGTCGTACCAGCCCGGTGGCGGGATGCCGTCCTCGAAGGACTGCTGGCCGCCGTCGGTCGTCATGCATCCAGTCAACCACGTCGTCGACGGTCAGGGTAGGCGGCTCAACGAACCGGGATAGGGGAGTTGTCGCCGCTCACGGTGCATCGGGGTCGTCCGATGGGGTACACGTGAACCGGCATCAGAAACGTCCGAATCATGAACCCGGCGGCCGGCACGAACCAGACAGCCGGGGCGAGCCGGACACGACGGCGGCGGCTGAAGCGATCGATCCGACCGTGCCGCTCGGGTTGTGGCGACGAATGAGGATCCGGTGGCGGCATCGGGCGGAGTGGAACCCCGACGTGTGGGCTGTGCGGGTCCGGTTCGACGAGCTGGTGACAGCCAATCAATGGGACCTTGCAGCCAACATTGACGAGCTCAACGAGCGCTACCGGTACTAGTCACCGGCCAGGGCTTCGATCCTACGTCGCCGACGACCTGATCACAGTCCCAGTCGTTTTCGAAGCTCCTGGGCCTGCCGTCGGGACACCGGAATCCGAGTAGTGGCCTGATCGTCCATGACCAGCACCAGGGCTCCTTTGAAGTCGGGGCGCAGTTCCACCAGCCGGTTGAGGTTGGCCAGATAGGAGCGGTGAACCCGAAAGAAGCTGGAGGACAGCCGCTGTTCCAACTCGGTCAGTGAGTAGTTGACCAGAACCCTCTCGGTGTTGAGGTAGATGTAGCTGTAGCCGTGGGCGGCGGATGCGGCCACGATGTCGTCTTCGTGGACGAACACCGTGCGGTCGCCGCGCTGGATAGGCAATCGCGCCGTCTGCCGGTTGGCGGGATCCTCGCCACGAACGGTGGCGGGTGGTTCCGATGTGGTCGGCGCCGCCGCGGTCGGCGGTCGGTCCAGACGCCTCCGAACCCGGTCGATGGACTCGGCCAGGCGCTCCGGGCTCAGCGGCTTGAGCAGGTAGTCGACGGCCGACAGACCGAAGGCGTCGACGGCGTGATCGGGATACGCAGTGGTGAAGACAACCTGGGGCGAGTCGGGCATGTCCTGCAGAATGGCGGCCAACTCCAGGCCACTCAGACCGGGCATTCGGATGTCGAGGAAGACGATGTCGTAGCCGACGTTCTCCAACAACAGCAATGCCTCCTCCGCCGTTGCCGCCGAGCCGACGACCTGGACTCCGCCGTGCTCGTCGAGCAGATAGCGAAGCTCATCCCTGGCCGGCGATTCGTCGTCGACGATCAGGCATCGCAGCTCCCGGTCCGGTGGCGCCCCGCCGGTCACGGTCGTACCGTCCGCTCCGGCGCTCAAAGCGGTAGCTCCAGCGTGATTCGGGTTCCCTTGCCGGGGCTGGAACGGATGTCGAACTGGTAGCGGTTGCCGTAGAGGCGCTCGAGGCGCTCATGGATGTTCCGCAGTCCCACGCCGTGACCCTCGGGTGAGTCGTAGGTTCCGGTGGCCACCTCGGTCAGAAGCTCGCTGTCCATTCCCACCCCATCGTCTCGTACTCCGATCCGAATTGACCCGGCAAGGGGATCCACACGGGCCCGCAAGCCGAGGGTGCCCCCGCCCGGCTTCGGCGCGATCCCGTGTTTCACCGCGTTCTCGACAAGTGGTTGGATGATGAGCACGGGAACGCTGGTGGCCAGAACTTGAGGATCGATATCGTAGTGGATGTTCAGCCGGTCGTCGAAGCGTGCCTGTTCCAGACTCAGGTAGGTCCGGACGAAGAAGTACTCATGGGCGAACTCGGCGAAGTGCCCCTCCTGCTGGGTGGCATAGCGGAAGAAGTCGGCAAGGCGCTGCAGCAGCTGACGGGCTTCGTCGGGATCGGTTCTGCTCTTGGAGGCGATCGTGTTCAAGGTGTTGAACAGAAAGTGGGGGTTGATCTGAGCCCGTAGGGCATCGAGCCTGGCATCGGCCGCCAGCTGCGCCTTCTCGGTCAGCTCGGCGATCTCGATGTGGAGGGATATCAGGTTGGCCACGGCGTCGATCCGTTCCACCGGTGGGGTGTCGTCGGCCTCGAAGCGGGCGGTGATCGATCCGATGATTCGCTCATCGAGCCGAAGAGGTATGGCCAAGACCAACTCGTCATCACTGAGGCCGCGAACCGAGTGCCCGACTTTCATCGCCGTGCGACCGGGCTCACTCATCTCACCATCGGTACCCACACCGGCGGTTCCCAGGACCCGGCCGGTGTCGGTGATCTCCACCGCTTTGCCCCCGGTGAGCGGCAGCAACTGCTTGGCCAGTCGGGCTGCGGTGTCCTCGGTGAGACCCTCCCGGAAGGCGGGTAGGGTGCGGTTGACCAGGGCCAGGGGGTCACCGGGGGAGGAGTCGAGCGTGGCCGCCGACAGCCCGCCACGGCGACGGGGAACCCGTATCAGCGAGGGGTAGCTCCCGAGAAGGGCGACGGTCAGGGCGACGCCCGTCAGCACGGTGGGTGCCGTCTGCAGCGGTGTCGACGGTACCGTCTGGGTTCCCAGCCAGACCAGGAGCCAGATCACCACCACGCCGCCGATCAGGGGAGCCGTGCTCTTCACTGCCTTGGGACCACCGTCACGATCGTCGGACCCACCACGACGTCGAGGCCGGTCGCCATTCCGCTCCTGACTCGACCGTGACCCGGGCCAAACGTTCGGCGTTGCGATCACCGGCCGATCCGTGCATGGCCATCCACTTGGTGGCCAGATCGGGGACCGGTCGGGTGGCCAGCGACACCGCCATCATCAGCGTCACCACCCCCGGGCCGAGAATGACGGTGGGCGTCTGAAACAGGGTCGATACACCGTCCCCCAGAAGGCCGACGGTGACCGCCAGAAGTCCGGCGATGGCGCCGACCACCATCCCCACGGCCACACCGGCGGCCGTTATCCTCCGGGACCAGATGGCCAGGAGAAGGGCCGGGGTCAGTGTGCACCCGGCTACAGCGAAGGCGGTGGTGACGAGGCTGGCCACCACCGAGGGGACCGAACCGGTGAATCGTGCCGGATTCAGCACCATGGCCGAGATGGCGGCCAGCACCGTCATGACCACCACCGCCAGCTGGCCGGCCCGAAGGGCCTCGACCCGATTTGCCTGCGGGTTGACGTAGCGCTCGTAGAGGTCGTGGCCCCACGACACCGACGATGCCAGCAACAGCCCGCCGATCGTCGACATGATGGCCAGCAGCGCTCCGGTGGTGACGGTCGACAGTCCGACTTCGCCCCCGTAGACCCGACCCAGGGCCAGCAGGGCATGTTCCGGAGTCTTCAGCACACCCTGGACCGTCATCGACTCGAGCCAGGCTTCGTCCCGGGTCTGCAACACCGACCGGGCCGCGGTTCCGACCATGACCGCGGCGGCGTAGAACACGCCGATCAGAGCGATGACCCAGACCGTCGTCATGCGGGCGGCCCGCCCGGTGGGCGAGGTGAAGAACCGGTTCATGACATGGGGCAATCCGGCCGTGCCGAAGACCAGGGTCACCATGAGGGCGAACTGGCCGATGCCGTTGTAGCGTGCTCCCGGCTCGGCGAACCGGGCGGGAAGACCGGTGATTCGATTATCGGTGGCGGTCAGGGTGCTGTTCGGCTCGAGCCCGTCGGGGTTGAGCATGGGTTGGGCGTTCAATTCGGCCACGGCCGAACCGTAGGAGAAGCCGTCGGCCACCAGAGCGAGCGAAATCCAGACCAGGATGCCGAGCAGCACGATGAACTGGAGCGCCTGATTCCAGGTGGTCCCCCGCATACCGCCGATGACGACCAGAAACCCGGTCAGCACGGTCGAGGCCACGATGCCGGTGGAGTAAGGGGTCAAGCCCGGTAGGGCGATGTCGGTGAACAACTCCCAGGTCAGACCACCGCCGACGGCCTGAGGGACAAGGTAGGCGAGAATGATGATCTGGGTCACGACAACGGCGATGATGCGGACGGTCTCCGATTCGAAGCGACGGCCGAGAAAGTCGGGGATAGAACGGTCGCCGAAACGGCGAAGCGGGGCAGCGATGAACAGCAGCACCGGCAGAAACCCGGCGGCGAATCCGGTGGCGTACCACGCCCCGTCCAGACCGACGGCGTAGACCGCGGCCGCTACCCCGAGAAAGGAGGCGGCCGACACGTAGTCACCGCAGATGGCGCAGGCGTTGGTGATCACACCGACGCGCCGACCGGCCAGCTGGAAATCGACTGCTGTCCTCGTACTTCGCAATCGAGCCAGGACGCTGACCGCCAAGGCAACCAGGACGGCGACGAGCAGGATGGTGAATCGGCTGGTCACGACCGTGGAGGCTCGGAGGGCAGGGAGCCGGCCCCCATCATCCGATCTTCGATCGAATTGGCCAGCGAGGCGGCGGCCACGGCCACGATGACGAAGAAGAAGTACAGGCCGATGGCGGCCAGGACGAATCCGGGACTGAAGCCGCCGAAGACCCGGCTGGTGGCGGCCCAATCCAGGGTCACGATGGCCACGCTCACACCGAGGGTGACGAACATGAAGGTGACGAAGTGGGCCACGGCGATTCGGCGCTGTAGCCGGAACACCGCGTCGACCTCGGCCGGGGTGTCGGCATCGCTGAACGAGGCGTAGCCGTCGGCCGACGAATCGAACCGCGGATCGAGAGCCGGCTCCGAAGTGGCGAGGTGGGCGGCCGTCGGCCGACGGTGCCGCGCCGACGGAATCGACTGCGGCGGCGACCCGTCGGCCAACCGGATGTGGTTCGTCCTTTGACCCCCGGACATGTCATCGATGGTAGTGCATGGCTTTCCGGCCCACCTCATGGCCAACCTCGTGGTCCAGGGGCCCCGTCGCGGCGCCGGTGTGCGATATCGGTGGTGTGTCGGGGTCAGCTCCGAACCAGTTGCCAGGTGGACAGTCCGGCCAGAATGCCGGATGCCAGCACCATGATCAGCCCGGCACCGGGGAGCCAGCCCGCGAAGCCGATCCGATTGACAAGGTGAAGCAGCTGCCACAACGGCAGACCGACCGCTCCCAGGGCCAGGATGCCTCCCTGCACCGCCGCCATTCGACGCCGGGGTACCAGGCCTGCGGCGATGCCGAAGATCCCGAGATAGAAGGTGTACAGGCCGGCGCCGGCGAAGCCGCTGTAGCTCAACCCCATGTTGACGGTGATCCACGGCAGGAACGAACCGACGATCACGCCGAAGGCGGCGAACAGGAGCTGACGCTGTGCCGGATGGAGGCGGCGACGTAGCCTCGGGCCGTTGGTCTGCTCGGTCGTTGGCCCGGCCGATGCCGGGTCGCCGGTCGCCATGGCGGTGGCAGCCGAAAGCGGTGCCGTCCGGGAGCGAGTCGGGTTGGAGAGAACGGTGTCGGCCATGAGATCCCCCTGTGTGGTCGACGTTCCCGCGCTCCTGGTTCCCCCACTCGAGCGACCCTTGTGAACCCGTTGCCTGGCGCCGGTGCGCCGTGCGGGAATGTCGATGTGGCGTGAAGCTGCGGGAAGACTGGTGGGAGTGACTGTAGAACATCGATCCGGTGCCGATCCCGTGCCTGTCGGTGAATGGTGTCGACGGGGTGCTCAACGGTGGCCGGCGACCTTCGAACGGTTGACGAAGTCGCCGGTGTGACGTCCGGCACCGTTGGCGGTCGAACGGTGACCGCTGGAGCGCCGGCTTCGGCCGTCGACGGTCGGGCCCTTTTCACGATGGCCGTCGGGGGACTTGTGTTGAGGTAACCGTCCAACCACCAAAGGGGGATTGATCGCAGTGACTCCTGACGATCGAAAGCACTACTGGCGCTCGAACCTGAGACTCATGGCCGTGCTCCTGACCATCTGGGCCCTTGTGGGTTTGGGAGCCGGCACTCTGTTCGTCGACGCCCTCAACAACGTCAATATCGGCAATGTGCCACTTGGATTCTGGATGGGTCAACAGGGATCCATCTTCACCTTCGTCGCCCTCATCGGTGTCTACGTCTGGCGTATGGAAAAGCTGGACGAGTCCTACGGCATTGATGAGGAGCGTGACATCGCCCAGGGCGTGTCGAAATCAGGGGAGGCGCACTGATGGGTACGCTCGGATGGACCCTCGTCTGGGTCATCATCACCTTCGGCCTCTACATTGGCATCGCCATTCGAAGCCGGGCCAAGGACACCAGCGACTACTACGTCGCCGGCGGCGGGGTTCCCGCCATCGCCAACGGCGCCGCCGTGGCCGCCGACTGGATGTCGGCCGCATCGTTCATCTCCATGGCCGGCCTCGTGTCGTTCATGGGCTACGGGGGATCGGTCTATCTCATGGGCTGGACCGGCGGTTACGTGCTGCTGGCCCTGCTCCTGGCTCCCTATCTCCGGAAATTCGGCAAATACACGGTTCCCGACTTCGTGGGCGACCGGTACTCCGATGGTGCCCGCATTGTGGCCGTCATCGCCGCCATCTTCGTGTCGCTGACCTATGTGGCCGGGCAGATGCGAGGCGTCGGTGTGGTGTTCAGCCGATTCCTCGAGGTCTCGGTCACGATCGGTGTGATCATCGGTATGGCCGTGGTGCTGTTCTATGCCGTGCTCGGCGGTATGAAGGGCATCACCTGGACCCAGGTGGCCCAGTACTCGGTGTTGATCGTGGCCTATCTGATTCCGGCGGTGGCCATTGCCGCCAACCTGACCGGCAACCCGATTCCCCATCTCAGCTTCGGTGAGATCCTGGGCGAGCTGGACGGCATTCAGGAGGACCTTGGGTTTGCCGCCTATTCTGCGGAATTCGCCACCTTCAGCCGGATGAACCTGTTCCTGATCACGGCCACGCTGATGTTCGGTACCGCCGGTCTGCCCCACGTGATCGTTCGGTTCTACACCACCCGAACGGTGAAGGAAGCCCGACGATCGGCCTTTTTCGCCCTGTTCTTGATCGCCATTCTCTACACCACGGCTCCGGCCATCGGTATCTTCGCCAAGTACAACATCATCGACACCATCAACGGTCAGCCGGTCGAGGAGGTGCAGTCCATCGATTGGGTCGAGGGCTGGTCGAATGCCGACTTGTTGACCTTGGAGGACAAGAACGCCGACGGCATCATCAGCTACACGCCGGATGCCGAGACCAACGAGATGATCGTCGACCGGGACATCATGGTTTTGGCCAACCCGGAGATCGCCGGTCTACCCACCATCGTCGTCGGCCTGGTCGCCGCCGGTGGTCTGGCCGCCGCACTGTCGACGGCCTCGGGCCTGCTGTTGGTGATCTCATCGTCCATCGCCCACGATCTCGGCTACAAGCTGGTGTGGAAGGAAGCGACCGAATCTCAGCGGTTGCTGATGGGTCGCGTGGCCATGGCCGGGGCCATCATGGTCGCCGGCTACTTCGGCATCAATCCACCGGGCTTCGTCGGTGAGGTGGTGGCGCTGGCCTTCGGCCTGGCTGCAGCCAGCTTCTTCCCCATCCTCACCCTGGGGATCTTCTGGAAGCGGGCCAACGCCGCCGGGGCCATGGCCGGCATGACGGTGGGCCTCAGCTTCGCCGCCTTCTACATGTACATGGTCATCTGGGGCGGAATGGAGCCCTGGTTCGGCATCGACAAGGCCGGAATCGGCATCATCGCCGCTCTCCTCAACGGCATTGTCATGGTGGCTGTGTCGCTCATGACCGCTCCACCGTCGGAGGAGTTGCAGGAGTTGGTGGAAGGTGTGCGGTATCCCGGCTCCTATACCGCCGAGGTACGGGAGACGTTGGCGAACTAGATCAACGACCGAACCTGACAGCAACACGGTGACAGTGGCGGGACGGTGCGTCCGTCCCCCCCCAAGTCCCTTCCCCCCAAGGGCCAGCCTCAGGCTGGAGATTGAACCCCGGCCCAGACCCTGCCGGGGTTCAATCGCGCCCAGGACGACACCGATCAGCTGATCCTTGTCACCGGGGTTCGGCCGGGTCCGGCTGCCGGGTTTTGGTGACGGGTTCAAAACGCCGCGTGCAGCCAGCCGCCCGATGCGGCTACATTCGCATAGGTCAAACCCTGCTTGCGTGGGGAGTACAGAGGAGAGTTTCGCTATGAAGACCTGGATGAAGCTGCTTGCGTTTCTGGCAGCATTCGCCATCGTGGTGGCGGCCTGCGGATCGGACGACGATGAGTCGACCGATGCCGGTGAGGACGCTGAGACAACCGAGACCACCGAGGCGACTGAGACGACCGAGACCACCGAGGCGACCGAGGAGACCGAAGCGACTGAGACGACCGAGGGAGAGGCGGCCGGGGACTTCACCCCGGTCAAGGCCTGCTTCGTCACCGATGACGCCGGCGTCGACGACCGTAGCTTCAACGCACTCGGATGGAAGGGTGTGAACGATGCCGTTACCAGTGGTGCGGCCCAACCCGATCCCATCCTGCTCGAATCCACCAGCGAGGCGGACTATCAACCTCACGTCGAGACCTGTCTGGCCGAGGGCGCAGAACACATCATCACTTCCGGATTCAAGTTGGCCGACACCACCGGTCAGTTCGCCGAGCAGAACCCGGATGTTCAGTGGACGATCATCGACTTCGGGTCGCTTGGGCCCAACGTGACGGGTTTGGAGTACCAGACCGATGAGGCTGCCTTCGCCGCCGGCTACCTGGCCGCCGGTGTCACCGAGACCGGTGTCGTAGCCGTCTACGGCGGTGAGAACATTCCCACCGTGTCGATCTTCCTCGACGGTTTCGCCCGAGGCGTCAACCACCACAACGAGGCCAAGGGTACATCGGTTAGCGTGCTCGGGTGGGACGTCGATGGACAAGAGGGAACCATGACCGGCACGTTCAACCCCGCCGATCCGCTGGTCCGGGCAACCTGCGAGAGCCAGATCGATGAGGGTGCGGACATCATTCTGCCCGTCGGCGGGGCGATCAACCTTCCGTGCGGAACGGCCATCCAGGACCGGGGCATCGAAGGAGCGTTGATCGGCGTCGACGCCGACGCCTTCGAGGCCGCGCCACCCGAGTTCCAGGACTTGTGGCTGACCTCGGTTCTCAAGGGAATCGACATCCAGACCCAGCGGTCGATCGAGGCCCATGCTTCAGGTCAGCCCCTCGGCGGCGCAAGCTTCGTCGGGAACCTGGAGAACGAGGCGGTCGGTCTGGCCCCCTTCCACTCGTGGGAGGACCGGGTGTCGGCCGAACTGGCCGATGAGACGACTCAGGTGCTCGAGGACATCAAGAGTGGCGCTATCACCTGGGAGAAATTCGCCGTAGGAGGCTGATCGGCAACCGAAAAGGTGCAACAATGAGCCCCCGCTGTCGAAGCGGGGGCTCATTGTCATCTAAACTCGCCTCGGTGGAGCAGGGAGGACCGACAAGTGGCGCTTGAGCTACGAGGTATTACGAAGCAATTTCCTACCGTCCTGGCCAACGATGATGTCAACCTGACGGTTGAGCCGGGTGAGATCGTGGCTCTGCTGGGTGAGAACGGAGCGGGCAAGACGACCTTGATGAACGTCCTGTTCGGCCTGTACTCACCGGACGCCGGTGAGGTCGTCATCGACGGTGAACCGCTCGAGCTGGGCAGCCCCGGGGCATCGATCGAAGCCGGCGTCGGCATGGTCCATCAGCACTTCATGCTCGTCCCGGTCTTCACCGTGGCCGAGAACGTGATCCTCGGGTTGGAGCCTTTGAAGAGCCTCGATTGGATCGACCGCAGTGCGGCGAGGAGGATGGTCCTCGACATCTCCGAGCGCTTCAATCTTGCCGTTGACCCCGACGCCATGGTCGAGGACATCCCGGTCGGCGTTCAGCAGCGGGTGGAGATCATCAAGGTGCTGGTTCGAGATGCTCGCTACATCATCTTCGATGAACCGACGGCGGCTCTCACACCGCAAGAGGTGGATGAGTTCTTCAGCATCGTTCGCGGTCTCAAAGAAGACGGCAAAGGCTTGATTTTCATCAGCCACAAGCTGAACGAGGCCCTCGAGGTCGCCGACCGAATCGTGGTCTTGCGGGACGGGAAGACGGTGGGGGAGGCCGATCCGAAGGTCGCCACCGAAGGCCAGGTGGCCGAGCTGATGGTAGGCCGGCCGGTGGACTTGGTGGTCCACAAGGAGCGGGCGGACCCCGGCGACGTGGTGCTGTCGGTCAGGAACCTGGTGGTGCTCGACGACAGGGACCACGCCGCAGTCGACGGGGTCTCGCTGGAAGTGAGGGCCGGTGAGATCGTCGGCGTCGCCGGGGTGCAGGGGAACGGACAGACCGAACTGGTGGAGAGCATCACCGGCATACGACCGTCGCTGGCCGGAAAGGTGTTCCTTGCCGGCGAGGACGTCACGTTCGAGGATCCTCGTGACATCCACCGTCGAGGAATTGCACACGTCCCGGAAGACCGTCAGGAGGCCGGCCTCATCCTCGACTTCACGGTTGCGGAGAACATGGTCCTTGACTCGTACTACGACCGGCCTTTCTCGCGGGGAATCTTGATGGACTGGGGGGTTGCCACCGAGTCGTCGCAACGGCTGGTGGACGAATATGACGTCAAGACCACTCGTGTCGATGTTCCGGTATCGACCCTGTCGGGCGGCAACCAGCAGAAGGTCATCGTGGCCCGCGAGTTCGACCGGGAGGTGAAGCTCGTAATCGCCGCCCAACCGACGAGAGGAGTCGACGTCGGTTCGATCGAGTACATCCACAGTCGAATCGTCCAGGAGCGCGACGAGGGAGCTGCCGTGCTCATCGTATCCTCGGAGCTGGACGAGGTGATTGCCCTATCGGATCGTCTCCTGGTGATGTTCAAAGGCAAGATCGCCGGTGAGTTCGACCCGGCTGCGGCAACCACCACCGAGATCGGACTGGCCATGCTCGGATCGGGGCCTGACAATGACTGATGCCACCAGCGTGGATGAGGCCGGAGCCACCCCACCCCCCGACGAAGGAACCCCACCGCCGGGAGGTGATCAACCGGATTGGCTCCCGAGGATCACGGGCGTAGGCGAAAGCGTGGGCCGCGCTCTACTGGTTCCCGCCCTGGCCCTGGTGCTGGCTCTTTTCGTCGGCGCCATCATCATCATGGTCACGGACGTCGATGCGTGGCGGATCATGGGAGAGGACCCCCTAACCGCCCTCGGGCAGATGCTCGAGGGGGTCGGTGTGGCCTATCGAGAGCTGTTCTTTGGCGCTTTTGGTTCGGTGCGGGCCATCTCCGAGACACTGTTTACTGCAACACCGCTCATTCTGAGCGGCCTGGCAGTCGCCATCGGATTCCGGGCCGGACTCTTCAACATCGGCGCCCGCGGCCAGATGTTCATGGGCGGCCTGTTCGCCGTATGGGTGGCTCTCCACGTCGAACTTCCGGCGGTGCTGCATATCCCGTTGGCGATCCTGGCGTCCATCATCGGCGGTGGCCTGTGGGGCGGACTGGCGGGGTTCCTCAAGGCCCGGACCGGTGCCCACGAGGTGATCACGACGATCATGCTGAACTTCGTGGCTGCCTTCCTCGTGCTGTGGGCACTCAAGACATCGGTGTTCCAGGAAGAGGGTTCGAACCTGCCCCAGTCGGCCCGGCTGGCCGAGTCGGCACGCCTCCCGCCGATTTTCGGTTCCGAATTCCGGGTCTCGATAGCCCTCTTCATCGCCTTGGGTGCCGTGTTCTTCATCCAGTGGCTGCTGTTCCGATCCACCCTGGGCTTCGAGTTCCGTGCTGCCGGGTCGTCTCCCCGGGCCAGCACCTATGCCGGCATGAAAGTGCCGCTTCTGTACACCGCCGTGATGTTCATCTCCGGAGCGCTGTCCGGGGTGGCAGGGGCGACGATGACGCTTGGACTGCCGCCCTACAGCGTGACATCGAACTTCCCCGGCACCATCGGCTTCGATGCCATCGCCCTTGCCCTGTTGGGACGATCGCACCCCTACGGGGTGTTGTGGGCCGGTTTGCTGTTCGGAGCCCTCACCGCAGGCGGACGCACCATGCAGGCGGCGGCAGGAGTGTCGGTTGATCTCGTGATCGTCATGCAGTCGCTCATCATCATCTTCATCGCCGCTCCCGAGCTGGTTCGCGCCGTGTTCCGTTTGAAACCCATTGAAGAGGGGCCAACACAAATGACGAAGGGGTGGGGGGCATGACGACGGTGCTTGAGTCGAGCCAGATTGTCGACAAGAACAGAGCCACGCCGGAGGAGCGGCGCTCCTCAATAATCGGCGCAGTACTCATCGCCCTCGGCCTCTACGTATTCTGGGCATTCGGTCTCCGTGTGGACGGCGACCTCGATGCAACCTTCAACCTCTCCCTTCAGACCGATCGGTTCAAAGACCTTGCCTGGGTCGTGAACGCCAGGTGGTTGTCCATCGCCGTTGCTGCGATTCTGGTTGGGCTGGGTACCTGGCGATTGACGAGATCGGCTCTTCGCTGGACGAACATTTCGCTTGCGGTCGGTTTCGGTCTGTTCTCGCTCGCCTTTCTGGCGTGGGCCGCAGCGGGATCCCAGTTCAGCATGGTCGGCATGTTTCGCTCGACGGTGATCCTCGCCGTCGTGGTCGTGCTCGGGGCCCTGTGTGGGCTCATGTGCGAGCGGGTTGGGGTGATCAACATCGGCATCGAGGGTCAACTCCTGGCCTCGGCATTTGCCGCCGTGGTTCTGAGTAGCGCCTTCGGCACCTTCGTCGGCGTTCTCGGAGCGTTGCTGACCGGCGGTCTACTGGGGTTGCTGCTGGCCTGGCTGGCCATTCGATTCCATGTGGACCAGATCATCGCCGGAGTGGTGATCAACTTCCTCGCCCTGGGCTTGACGTCCCTGATGTCGGCCCGCATCCTCTCGGACGTCCAGAGCTTGAACGCGCCGGCCCGTATACCCGCCATCAGAATCCCGCTGCTGGCCGACATTCCTGTCGTGGGTCCCGTGCTGTTCGATCACACCTATTTCGTCTACGGGATGTTCCTACTCGTGATACTGCTTCACCTTGGGCTGTTCCACACTCGTTGGGGGCTGCGGTCCCGTTCCGTGGGCGAACATCCCAAGGCTGCGGACACGGTGGGGATCAACGTCTATTGGATTCGCTATCGCAACGTGGTCCTGGGCGGGGTCATTGCCGGCTTCGGAGGGGCCTTCCTTGGTTTGGCCCAGGTGGCCCGCTTCGAGGAGAACATGACCGGCGGGATCGGCTTCATCGGCCTCGCCGCCATGATCTTCGGCCGTTGGATGCCGGTCGGTGCCTTGGGGGCGGGGCTCGTCTTCGGGTTCGCTCGGGCGGCGCAGCAGAAGGTCGCAATCCTCAACACCGGGATTCCATCCGAGTTCCTGCTCATGCTGCCCTACGTGGTGACGATCATCGTTGTCGCCGGAGTGGTGGGCAGGACCAGGCCGCCGGCGGCGGACGGTCAGCCCTACATCAAGCAGTAGCGATCGGTTGCCACGACCCGAAAGGAAACGGTCTGCTCATGGCCGGCGGGCATGTCGACGAGGCCGGCACCTGAGGATAGTGCACTGATGGCAGTGGCATCGTAGAACGCGATGATTGCATTGATCACCGGCAGCGGCCTGTACGACATCCCCGACCTGGCCAACCGTCAGGTCCTGACCTTCCACAATCCCTACGGCCTGCCGGTCACGGTGACCACCGGGATCTGGAACGGCCACGATGTCTGTTTCGTGGCCCGTCACGGATCCGACCATTCGGTGGCGCCCCACGCCATCAACTACCGGGGCACCATCGCCGGGTTGAAGCAGGCGGGAGCCACTGCGGTGCTGGCCACGGCCGCAGTCGGCGCCATTACGCCGTCCTGGCCGTCGGGCACCTTGGCCGTGGTCAGCGACTTCATCAACCTGACCTCGGGTCGGCCCGACACCTTCTTCGACGGGCTGACCGAGCCGATGGCGGGAATCGTTCCGAGTTCCGACCTCGGTGACGGCGGAGAATCGGTCCTCCAGGTCGTGCACACCGACATGAGCGAGCCCTACGATCCTCGGCTTCGAGCCGCCATCGTGGCCGCTGCCGAACGGATTGGTATCGCGATCGAACCCTCGGCCGTGTACTGTTGCGCCAACGGCCCCCGGTTCGAGACCAAGGCCGAGATTTCCATGATGGCCCGGCTGGGAGGTCAGGTTGTGGGCATGACCGGCTACCCCGAGGTGGCCCTGGCCGTCGAGGCCGGACTTCCCTACGCCTCGATCGCCCTCGTCTCCAACCCGGCGGCCGGGGTTGGGGCCGACGCCGCCATCGTGTCGGTCGACGAGGTGGTGGCGATGCTCCGGCGGATGGCCGGTGACGTCTATCGCATCCTCGAAGCCACCGTGCACACCCTTTCGGACGGGACCGGTCGATGACCGAATCCCCGAGTTCCCCGCCGTCGTCGCGCCCGGCGACGCTCCGGCTTCTGGCCGATCAGGTGCTGGTCGAAGCCGCCTACGACCGCCGGCCGGAGCTGTTGACGAACGGGGCGGTCGACATCGGCGCCGACGGCCGCATCGTGGCCGCCGGGCCACTCGACGTTCTCGACGCCGGTTCCACCGGCGGCGGGCGGAATCGGCCGGAGACCGTGCTGAACCTCGGCGGCCTGCTCATGCCGGGACTGATCAACGCCCACGCCCACACCCCGATGACGCTGCTCCGCTCGGTCGGCGACGGTCTGCCCCTCGACCGGTGGCTCTCGGAGGGGGTGTGGCCTCGGGAAGGGCGGATGGAACCGGAGGACGCCTTCTGGGGGATGACGGTGGGCCTGGCCGAGATGTTGAGCGCCGGGGTGACCACCAGCTGCGAGATGTACCTGTTCGAGGATGACATCGTGGATGCGGTGGCTCGGGCCGGATCAAGGGTGGTGATGACCCCCGGCGTGATCGCCGCCCTGCTCCCCGGAGGGGAGGTCGAGGGTCGCATCGAGCAGATCGTCGAATTCCACCACAGCCATCACGACCCCGAATCCGGCATCCACGTCGGGTTCGCTCCCCACTCCGTGTACGACCTCACCCCCGATCAATGCGGCCTCATCGCTCGTCACGCCCGCGACGCAGGAGCCCTCTATCACATTCATCTCGAAGAGACCGAAGCCGAACGACAGCTGATCATCGACACCTACGGCGCCTCCGCCACCCGGGTGTTGGCCGATGCCGGAGTGTTCGAGGCCAAGGTCCTGGCCGCCCACGCCATTTGGCTGGACGAAACCGACCGCCGACTCCTGGCTGATGCCGGCGCCGCGGTGGCTCATTGCCCCCAGTCGAATCTGAAGCTGGGCTCGGGAATCGCCCCCACCGTCGAGCTGCTGAGGGCGGGAATCAAGGTCGGGCTCGGCACCGACGGACCGGCGTCGAACGACAGCCTCGATCTGTGGCAGGAACTGAAGCTGGCCCCGCTGCTGGCCCGGGGTAGCAGCCGGGATCCGCTGGCCATGTCGCCGGCCACCGCGCTGGCCATGGCCACCACCATGGCCGCCGACAGCCTCGGCCTGGACGACATGGGCCGGCTCAAGCCGGGGGCCTGGGCCGACATCATCCGCATCGAACTCGACCATCCGGCTCTGACGCCGGGGATTGGGGACGACCTGCTCAGTCATCTGGTCTTCGCCGGCTCGGCCCGTTTCGTGAGCGATGTCTGGGTGGCCGGCCGGCGCGTCGTCGAGCGCGGTCGGCTGTTGAGCATTGATGTCGACGAGGCTCTGCACCAAGCCCGGGTTCGAGGCCGGCGTCTGGCCCACACCCTCTCCTGAGTGGTAGGTCCTGAGCGGTGGATCCCGAGTGCTGGATCCTGGGTGGCGGGTGGGCCACCAGCGGCACGGGATCCAGAACCGTGGACGGCGCAACCGGGTCGAGGCCGGTTCAGCCCGGGCTGCTCACCGCAGCGTGATGGTCCCTGTGCCCGGCACCGGCGAGGTCGAACCAATGTGGGCGGCGTCATGGCCGGTTGTGGTCAACGAGTCGAGCACCTCGACGGTGGCCGCCGGGTCCACGGCGAACACCAGCCCGCCCGAGGTCTGGGCGTCGGCCAGTAACAGGGCGTCGGACGGATCCCGGCCGCCGATGTCCAGCTGGTGGGTCGTCGACTCCAGATTGCGGCGTGACCCACCGGGTAGATAGTCGCCGGCCAGGAGTTCCCGCACCCCGGGCAACACTGGAACAGCATCGACCTCGATGGTGACGTCCACCGCCGATTCCAGGGCGGCCCGGCCGAGATGGCCCAGCAGCCCGAACCCGGTGATGTCGGTGGCCCCCGTGGCCCCCGCGGCCAGGGCAACCCGAGATGCCTCGTCGTTGAGTCGGATCATCGACGTCACCGCTGCGTTCCAGACGGCGCCTCCGGTCCGCGCCGCCTCCGCCCCCCGCTTGATGGCGGTCGAGATGATGCCGATGCCGAGAGGCTTGGTGAGGATGACATCCTGGCCGGGACGGAATCCGGCGTTGGTGAGCAGCCGTTCGGGGTGGGCCTCACCCACCACGGCCAGTCCGAACTTGGGCTCCGGATCGTCGACGGTATGGCCGCCGGCGATCACGAACCCTCCGGCGGCGGCGATGTCGGACGCCCCCTGCAACACCTGACCGAGCAGATCGGTTGGCAACTCGTCGCGATTCCAGCCCACCAGGTTCAGGGCCAGCAGGGGACGACCGCCCATGGCGTAGACATCGGAGACGGCGTTGGCCGCGGCGATCTGGCCCCAGACGAAGGCGTCGTCGACCAGGGGTGTGATGAAGTCGGCGGTGACGATGAGTGCTCGATCGGCATCGAGCTTCCACACCGCGGCGTCGTCGCCGGTGGTGGCATCGACGAGCAGTCGTTCGTCGTCGACAGGGGGAAGGGAGCGCAACACGTGCGCCAGCTCAGAAGGGCTGAGCTTGCAGGCTCAACCGGCACCGTGGCTGAACTCGGTCAGTCGTCGCATCGGGTCACCTCCTTCCGGCCTTCTCCGGCGGTCGTGTCGGAACCATCTCGCCGCGACAGCACCGTTCCGGACGGGCTGTGGCGGTCACATCCTAGTGCTGCGAATCGGAGGAGACGCCGGCCGGTCACAAGCCGATCGACGAGAACACGGTGCGATCGGTCCTGGCCGTCGGCCCGTCATCTCGACGGCGACGGCGTGTGTTCGGGCAGAACTGCGGGAAAAAGTGCCGTATGATCAATCGTCGTGGTTCCTCCAACCTCGGTGACGTCGATTGCCTCGGTGCCCTGGCTGGGCCCCCGGCTGCTGTTGCGCCTTCATCGCCGTGGATTGGGGTTCGCCCGGATGGACTGGTGGGAGCTGACCAGGGCCGTCGATCGGCACCGACCCCGGGTTCTCAGTCTCGATGTCTTCGATACCTGCCTGATCCGGGACCTGGCCACCGACCGGCCCATCGAGGCGGCCGTCGTTCACCGCCGTTCGCCCGACGAACAACCCGAAGTGGATCATGCCGAGGTGTTGGAGAGGGAGATGTGCCGCCCGGTGCCCGGCGCGGTACGGGCCCTGCCCCGGATCCGGGCCGCCGGAACCCGCATCGTGTTCGTCTCCGATACCGACCGCTCGTCGCAGCTGCTGACCGAACTGTTGCGGACCCATGGTCTGCTTCAGCCCGATGATCTGGTTTTCGCGTCGTGCGAGGAGGGGGCGACCAAGGCCGGGGGAGAGCTGCTGGAGAAGGTGTTCGGATCCGACGGGCCGATCATCGGCCACAAATCCGGTACAACCGGGTTGCTCCGGACGTCGGATATCTGGCATGCCGGCAACAACCCGTGGGCCGACGGGACGATGGCGGCCAAGGCCGGGATCCGCCCGATCGAGCTGCCGGAGGCCGAACTCAACCGGTACGAGGCAGCGGTTGCCACCGAGACCACCGGACTGGGGGCAGCCGTTGCCGGTGCGGCCCGGCAGGTCCGGTTGGAGATCGATTGCGATGCCCGATCCGGAGTGCTGTCAACCCATCAGGCCGAAGTCCAGATGCTGGGGGCCGACATCGCCGGACAGGCCCTGATCGCCTTCGACCTCTGGGTGGCCGAGCAGTGTCGCCAGGCCGACGTCGATCACATTGCCTTCCTGGCCCGCGACGGAGAACTTCCCCTGCTGGTGGCCCAGGCCATGCCGGCCGACCATTGGAGTGGTCGGCCTATGAGCTATCTGTACTGTTCACGGATGATCTGGGGGTTGGCCTCGGCCTCGGCCGTCGGTGTCGAGCGCTGGTTGGCAGCGGGCACCACGGACGATCAGGCCTTTCTCGAAGTGAACCGTCACGACATCCCGTTTGATCTGCTGTTGAGCCGTATCGGGCTCGACGCCGACGAACTGGTTGAGTTGCCGGCAGCGACGAGGTTGCGGACCGTCCCCCTCGACAGGCCGCTGCCGGAGGATGCGGTCGACGCCTGGCATGAGCTGTTGTTCGACGCCGAGGTTGGACGGCTGATTCTGGAACGATCCCGGCACCGACGGGAACTCCTGACCGACTATCTCCGTTCCCAGGGTGTCGATCGGGGGCGGCTGGCACTGGTCGATGTCGGGTGGCGGGGTCGGCTAGCATGGCATATCTCCTCCGTCCTGCGGGATCTCACCGATCACGAGCCGATCCATCTCCATTTCGGTGGCGACAAGGTCATTCCCGAGGTCGATCGGACCATCGATATCCGTCGGTTCGCCTTCGACGGTTTCACCGAGCCTGCGGTGCTGTCGGGACCGGTGTCGTGCGTGGAAACGCTGACCGCCTCGGGCAAGCCCAGAGTGATCGATTACCGCCGCGACGAATCGGGAGAGGTGGAGCTGGTCTTCGGCCTGGCCACCGGCCCGGAGCACGGCGATCGGGTCGACCTCTGGAACGGCGCCCTCCGGGTGGCGGCCGCCCTGCCGTCGGCCAAGGACCTCGACAGCTGGGGAATCGGCCACAGTGATCTCGGACCACATGTCGCCGAACTTCTCCGACGCTGGTGGGATGATCCCACTCCGGCCGAGGCCCGGGCTCTGGCCCGGCTGGCCTTCGAGCACGACGAGGCGGGGACGGCCATGCGGCCATTGGCCACCCCGTACTCGCTGTCGGAGGTGCTTGCCCCGTCGGCCCGACAGTGGCCGCAGGGCTCGGAGGCCATCACCCCCGGGCCCCTTCGATTCCTGGTTCGGGCCGCCCGGTCGGTCAAGACCCGGATAGGTTCGCCCGGGCCGAGCTCCGGAGTCCTGGGACGGGGCCGATCGTGACGACCGCAACACGGCCACGTTCGGAACTGCGACGGTTGGTCGGTACGGCCGCTCCCGTGCTGGTGGCAACAATCCTCGTTCTGTCCGGGGCGCTGCTGGTGGGTCGTGTCGCACTGCTGTCGGCATGGAGTGGGCGCTACGGGTCCACGGGTGTCTTCCAGGTCGACCAGTGCGAAGCCGCCGGGGGCCGAGTGAGCCGGCAGTGGCGATGCCAGGGCGAGCTCACCCTGGCCGACGACGCCGGCCGGGCTCGCTCCGTGCTGATCGCCTCCCGTGACACCATCACGTCGTTTCGACCCTATGTGGGACAGCGCCTCGAGGTTTTCTTTCGGGATGACAACATCGGACGGGTCTACCCCCAGCGTTCCCAGCTGGCCGAACTGACTCGCCTGTTCTTTTCCCTCTTTCCCCGCCTGCTGCTATTCCTCGGCTCCTTGACCTGGCTCTTCGGCTGGCTGTTACAGAACACGGGCAAGCCGTACAGCCACCCGACCCTGGTCATGGTCGAGGGTTTGCGCCCCCGAGATCGCCGCTTCCTGATCGCCGGCGACCGCCTGGGTCGCCTACGGCGCTACTCGCCCCAGCGACTGAAGAAACGGGGTCAGGCGTGGATGTTGACCGGCATGGTCAGCGTGGTGATCCTCACCTTGCTGATGCGGTACGTGGTGGGGTCGCTGGGAATCGCATGACCGGCCCGGCGTCGTCGGCCGAGCGATTCGACGTGATCGTCGTCGGCGCCGGGGCCTGCGGCTGTGTTTTGGCCCGGCGTCTGGCCGAGGTCGGGCTTCGGACGGTCTTGCTGGAGGAAGGGCCTCCGGGTCCGTTGCCTCCGGCCCTGGCACGGGGACACATCGGGGCCGGGCCCGAGAGCGCCCCCGACTGGTTCCGGACATCGGCCGAGGTATCGACCACGGACGGTGGGCCTCGCATCCCGTACCTCCAGGGCCGGGGCATGGGGGGTGGATCGGCGGTCAACGGCATGGTGCTGTCGGCCGGGACCGAGACCGACTACACCAGCTGGAGTCGACGGCTCGATGACGGCAAGCCACCACGGCTCGGCATCGAACGGTGGTTGCAGCGGGCGCTCGACCGGCTCCGACCGGAAACGAGCCGACCCGGTCCCGTGGCCGAGGCCTTCGACCGGGTGGTGGGGGACCGTTGGGGACTCGTTCACGGCCCGAACTCGTCGGTGCTCGGCGGTCGGGGTCTCCTCCCGGTGGCCGTCGCCCGCCGGAACCGCAACCGATTGACGGCGGCCAACGCCTATCTCGAGATTCCGGTGCTCGTCAGACCCCGGACGGCGGTACGGCGACTCGACCACGGGAGCGCACGGATCACCGGGGTCATCACCACCTCCGGAGACCGGCTGAGGGCCGATCACGTGGTGCTGTGTGCCGGGCCCCTCCAGTCGCCGGCGGTGCTGATGAGGTCCGGCCTGGTCGGCGGCACCGGCACCGAAGCGAGCCGGTCATCCATCAGCTGGCGAGGCTTGGACCATCCGGCCATCGGCCTTGGCTTCGACTGGCCTTCGTCCGCCCACACCCCATCGACCATCGCCGAGGTTCGGCGCCTGGCCCGAGGTCACGTCGGCTCGGGGCCGCGGGCCGTCGATATCACGGTTCAGATCATGGGTCCGTTCCCCGCCCCCACCGGGTTGACGGGTCTGGTTCTGGCCATGACCGAACCGATGGGGGCGCCGGTCGAGGTGGCGGTGTCGGTCGACGGACCGGCCACCATCGGCCGCCGATGGCTGCATCCCGCCCAACCCGAACGGGTCGGCATGACCCCTTGGCTCGTGAGGGAGCTGGTCCACGTGGCCAACGCCCTGGTGACCGAGCTCCACCCCGGCCCGGATCATGATGGAACCGCTGCCTACATCGACGACATCGGCAGCCCGGCGGCCACCCTGGTCGAGCAGTCCGACGATGGCATCAAGGCCTGGATGGAACGCCGTCCCGCACCCCTGTACCACCTGGCCGGCACACTAACCGAGTCGACCGACATCGTTCGGCTCGATCCTGACCAACCGGGTTCGATCGACGGCGTGGCCGGCCTGACCATCGCCGACAGCTCCACCATGCCTGGCCTGGTCGGCGGCGGTGTCCAGCTGGCGGCCATGGCTTGGGCCGAATTCGTGGCCCAGGATCTTGTCGATCGACTGACCGACCAATGAACGACGGTGCCGGGATCGAGGCCGGATGATGACCCACGCCGGCTCACCGCCGGATCGGGGTTGAGTCGCTACCGATCGACGCAGTTCTCACACAAGCCGACCAGATCGACTCGATGGTGGTCGGTGGTGAAGCGATGACGCCGAGCCGCTTCGGCCAGCGCCTGGTCGAGCTGTCGCTCCACATCCGAGGGCAGGCTGACATCGGTGATGGCGCCGCAGCCGCGGCAGACCAGATGATGATGGTGGTGACCGGTGATCTCTTCTGTCAGTTCGAACCGGGCGTGGTCATCGGTGGTCACGATGCGATGGACCACGCCGGCCTCTTCGAGAACGACCAGGCTCCGATAGGTCGAACTCTGGGCCAGGGCGTGGTCATGGTTCAGGATCTCGGCGATGGTCGACGGTCCGCAGTGCAGCAGGGCACCGACCACGAGGCGCCGGTTCCTGGTGTAGCGCTGGCTGAACACCTGCAGCTTGGCCGCAGCCAGCTGATGGACGTCATCATCGTCGAACCCGGCAGAAAGCAGCGGGATCCCATCGCCCTCGAGTGCCATTCATCCACCCTACTGCCCGATTCCGGGCCGGCCGATTCCCGCCGGGTCGTTCTTGCACGGTTGTCGTCAGTGTCCGGGCCTCATCGTCATACACTGGGTAAGGGAACGACGTGAGTCCACGCGCCGAAACGCTGTGATATCACGTTGGCCCTCGACGACATTGGTCGTCGTCCGAATGTCTGACCGTCGGGATCTCGACGGTGGAAGGAAGCACAAGATATGGAATCCATCCAGGCTCCGATGACTCCGGTCATTCAAGCCGACGAGGCCACCAGGATCACGTTTCTGGTTCGGGTCTACCAGCACCTGGCGCTGGCCGTCGCAGCCTTCATCGGCTTCGAAACGGTGCTGTTCACCCTGGGTGTCGCCGAGGCCTTCTACAACTTCCTGGCCACCACCGGTGGTATGGCCTGGCTGCTGATTCTCGGTGGCTTCGCCATCGTCAGCGCCATTGCTTCCCGATCGGCCCACCAGCTCGGAAACATGAGTGCCCAGTACGGGGCGCTGTTCGCCATGGCGCTGGCCGAGGCCGTCATCTTCGCCCCGTTCCTCTATCTGGTCTTCAACAGTGGTGACGGGGGTACGCTCACCGTGGCATCGGCCGCGGCGGTGACCGGGCTCGGGTTCGCCGCACTCTCCATGGTGGCCATGGTGACCAAGCGGGACCTGTCACCACTCCGTCCCCTGCTGCTGTGGGGTGGGATCGCCGCCATCGGTCTCATCGTCGCCGCCACCCTGTTCGGCTTCCAACTCGGTGCCATCTTCTCGGTGGCCATGGTCGGGCTGGCCGGCGCATCCATCCTCTACCAGACCCAGGCCATCATCCGCCAGTACCCGGAGTGGGCCTACGTCGGGGCCGCAGTGTCGCTGTTCGGCTCACTGATGATGATGTTCTGGTACATCCTCCGACTGTTCGCCCGGGACTGACCGAGCCCGTCGATCGGCGACTTCGAGAGAGTAGTCGCATCGAGATGGTACCTGGATCGGCGGTGGCCGATCCGTGATCGAACCGGCCCAACATGGGCCGGTTCGTCGTTTCTCCTGCCCGCTCCATCGGACGGCGGATCGGGCAGCGGCCCGATGGTAAAGACACGACAAACATGGCGGGCCATGATCGCGGACATCCATCCGACTGGGTAACATTGCCCACGCCTACTCGTCGGGTTCGCGACCATGGCCCGATGAGATGACTTCTGCGTTGGTTGGCCGTCGTCGCAGCACTTGCGTTCGCCGCCGTGGTGGTCCTCCTCGGCTTGGACTCGGGTGAGGGGATGCGCCTTTCCGCCATCACCGCCGCTCCCGATGTCGACGCCGGCGACTTCGAGCCGTCCACCGGACGCCAGGATCAGGTCGATTCGGGGGAACGACCGCCATCGGTGGGCGAGAGGCTGGTGCCGCCCGCAGTCGACCGGATGTGGAACTCGGCGACGTCGACGGTGAGGCCATTGTCATGGATTCGGCGTCCGAAGCCCGAACCGATCGGGTGGATCCGGGCGCCGGCTTCTCCTCAATCTTGTCGAAGGAACCGACCGACAACCTAGGCTCGGCCACTCCCGAGTCGACGTCAACCCGGGCGCGACCATCGACTCCGGGCCCCTTGGTCGCCCGGGGGTCGGAAGCGGTCGGAACCGGCCGGCACCGTCGAGTCGCCCGACCGATGGTGACCGTGCCCGGTCCACGACGCCTTCCAGCGACAGCTCGGCCCCATCACATCGGCAACGACTACGACATCAACTACGGCATCCACTACATCCTCATCCTCGGCGACGACCTCGACCACCGGCACCACCTCGAGTTCGAATCGGGGAAACGTGGTGTGGGAGGAGAACTTCGATCAGCTGAACACCGATCGGTGGCAGCCGGAGCAGTCCAGCTATGGCGACGGTAACGGCGAACGGCAGTGCTACCGACCGGAGAACGTCACGGTGGCGGGAGGCAAACTGATCCTGACCGCCCGGCACGAAACCTACAGCTGTCCCCGAACCGGCACCAGGACTGTCACCTCCGGCATGGTTCGCAGCCGGGGTCTGAGCTTCTCGCCCGGCCAGGCCATCGAGTTCCGGGTCAAGCTGACCCCGGCCGATCCCGATGACCAGGCCGGTCTGTGGCCGGCGGTGTGGGCCTCGAGCCGGACAGGCGACGGGTGGCCCCGCGGCGGCGAGATGGACTGGCTGGAGGTCATGACGGCCGAGAATCCTCGGCGCTCCATGCACAGCATCCATTACGCCGATCCGTCGGCTGACCATGCACTGAAGCACCGCGGAGCCTACTCGACGGCTACTGCAGCGATGATGCTGAGTCTCTGAACGATCTCCGTTTCCGGCCGGGATCGGTGTCGGTCGGGTCGGACCCGACTCTCGACACCCCTGACGGCGGTGGTCTATACTCCGCCCGGGCCGAGGCGGGACGCCGGCTTGTGGCGAGCCGAGGCGACGAGCAATCATCAACATGCGGTGTGGCCAGGTCGCGACCTTTTCTCGCCCTCGCCCGTCGGCATAGCTGCAGAGTCGGGATCTTCAGGTAGCGCCAGGGAGACATCATGAACGATCTACGAAAGTGGTGGTGGGTGCCCGTGCTCGGGGCGCTCCTCTGCGGCGGGATCACTGCGTTGCTCGTTACAAGCGGGGTTGCCGGGCGGGTCGAGGACGGGGCGGTGGCCGCTCTGGAAGCAGCCGGTCTCGACACCGGCGTGGACTATGTCGGCGTCGACGGTCTCAGCGGCATCGGGCGGGACGGCGTCAATGTCGTGCTGGAGGGACCGGCAGCCGATGAGGCGGCTGCCGTCGAGGCGGTGTCGGCCCGGTCCGAGGTCGATGAGGTTGTGTACCGGGTGGTCGAGAGCGATGCCACAGGCGGCCTCGGGGCCGATGACGGCGAACCGGACCTTGACGCGTCGGATGATGTTGCTGCCCCCACCGCCGAAGACGCGGCGGATGAAGCCGGTGACGGCGACCGGCAGACCGAGGCGGCGGCGCCGGCACCGATGGCGGTGGCCGCCGTGGTGGGCGCAGACGAGATGGTACTCTCCGGCCAGGTTCCGGATGAAGCCGCCCGAGACGCTCTGGTGATCGCGGCCGTCGCCCAGTACGGCGAGGAGGCGGTAACCGAGGAGTTGGAGATTGCCGCCGAGGCGGTGACCGCCGACGGTGGCACCCTCACGGTCTCGGGCGAGGCGTCAACCGAGGCCGAGCGGGCGGAGTTGCTCGACCGTGCCGAAGCGGTTGCCGTGGCCGGAGGCCTCGACCTGGTCGACGGGGTGACGGTCCGAAGCGTCGAGCAGTCGCTGAACGACCTGTTCGAGCTGGACCCGATCGAGTTCGACACGGCCCGGGCCACGATCCGGGACGGTTCGACTCCCACGTTGGATGCCGCCGCTGAACTCATCAACGCCAACCCTGACGCCGGGCCGCTTCTCGTCGTCGGTCACACCGACAGCGACGGCTCGACCCGTACAAATCAAGCCCTGAGCGAGGCTCGGGCTGCAGCGGTGGTCGACTATCTGGTCACCACCGGCAGTGTCGAACCCGAGCGGTTGGAAGCCGAAGGCCGGGGCGAATCCGAACTTCTGGTGGATCCGGACATCACTCCGGAGGACAGGCAACGTAACCGGCGGATCGAATGGGAGCTTCTCTCATGACCGGTCTCGGCGCAGAACTCGTAGGAACTCGATCTAGCAAGGGAGCGAAGTAGAGATGGGTTGGCTTTTCGGAACGATTGCGCTGGCGTTGCTGCTCTGCTTCGTACTCGGGCTCATCCTGGGATTGCTGTGGTGGCTGTGGCGCCGCCGGGGCGAGAGTGCAGAATTCGAGCGACGTCGCCTGGAGGCCGAGGCCGAGGCCGACCGTCTACGGTTGCGGGTCAACTCGCTCACGCAGGTGGAGGCAAAGGCGGAGGAGCTGCGAGCCGAGTTGGACGAGGTCCGGCTCACCGTCAATCGGGTTCCGACGCTGGAGTCCGCCATGCAAAGCTTCAAGTCGAAGGCCGACCTCGTGCCCGACCTGGAGCAGCAGGTGATACGCCTGCGGAAGCGGGCCGATCGGGCCGATGAACTCGAATCCGAGCTGGCCTCGCTTCGAGCTGAGGCCGGCAAGGTGCCCGACCTGGAAGCGACGATCGTCGACCTGCGGGCAGATGCCGATCGGGCCACGACTTTGGAGACGCAGATGGTCGCTCTTCGCGGCAAGGCCGATCAGGTCGACGGTCTACGTGTGGAGCTGGAGGGGGTGCGGATCGAGGCGGCCAAGGTCGGCGATCTCGACAGCCGGGTCTCCGAGCTCAACATCGAATTGGACGAATCCCGGGAGCTGGCCGGACTCGTGAACGGGCTCGAGGTCGAACTCTCGGAGGCCAAGGCCGAGACGGCGCGCCTCGCCGGGCTCGAGGCCGAGATCGCCTCGCTGCGGGGCGGGCTGGAAACGACCCGTGGGGAACTGGCCTCGGCCCGGGCCGAGGCGGCGGAGCTGGAAAGGCGCAACAAGGAGATCCAGACCCTCACCGCACGAGTCGGTGATGTGGAGTCCAGCCGGCACCAGGCGGCGTCTCGAGCCCTGGAGGCGGGCAAGCTGGCCGAGGATCTGAGATCTCGACTGGCTGCGGCCGAGAAGACGGCGGCCCTGGTCCCGGAGCGGGACCGCACCATCGATGACCTTCGGGCACGTCTCGAGGTAGCCCAGGAGGTGGCTCGTCAGGCCGACCAGGCGTCCATGGCGTCAGAGGCGACCGAGGGGGTGGAGGCGGTCAACGTGATGGGCGGGACCGGATCGGCGGCGAAGGCCGAGCCCTCCCGGGCGTCGTGGCAAACAGGCATCACGGATCTGGGCACGCCGGGGGCCGATCATCGTGACGATCTCAAGCGGATTCGCGGCATAGGTCCGGTCATGGAGAAGACGCTGAACAGTTTCGGTATCCAGACCTGGGAGCAGGTGGCGGCCTTCACTCCCGAAGACGTGGCCGAAGTAAGCGAGGTCATCGACGCGTTCCCCGGTCGCATCGAGCGCGACGACTGGATCGGCGGGGCGCAACGGTTGCTCGATCAGGGCCACGTACCGGGAGAGGACACCTCGGCAGGAGAGACCAAGCCCACAAAGAAGGAGACGGGGGACAACAGGGGTGAGGTTCCGTCGTGGGCCGAGGGCACGACCAGCCTCGGTACCCCGGGAGCCGCCCACAAGGACGACCTCAAGGTGGTGAATGGCATCGGTCCGGTCATGGAGAAGACGCTGAACGGTTTCGGTATTCAGACCTGGGAGCAGCTGGCGGCGTTCGAGAAGGCCGACATCGACAAGGTCACTGAGGCCATCGACGCCTTCCCCGGCCGCATCGAGCGTGACCGGTGGGTGCCTCAGGCCAAGGATCTGATCGAACGGTTCCCGCTTCGCACCCCCTATGACCGGCCGACCCGGAAGACCTATCTGAACGAGGTCTGACGCCGGCCCGGTCGTTCGGCTCAGGCGACCCCTCGAACGTCGGTCAGGAATGGCCGCCGATCACGACCGGTAGTCGTAGAAGCCGCGCCCGGTTTTGCGGCCGAGCAGTCCGGCCTCGACCATGCGGGCCAGCAGAGGTGGGGGAGCGTACAGTTGTTCCTTGAACTCGTCGTACAGCGATTCGGCGACGGCCATCGTCGTGTCCAGACCGATGAGATCGGTCAGGGCCAGCGGGCCCATGGGATGGGCGCAGCCGGTGACCATACCCTCGTCGATGTCCTCCTTGGAGGCGAAACCCGACTCGAACATGCGGATCGCCGACAGTAGGTAGGGAATCAGCAGTGCGTTGACGATGAACCCGGCCCGGTCCTTCGATTTGATGACCCGCTTGCCCAGGGTTCGACCGGCATACCGCTCGGCCACGTCCTGGGTGTGGTCCGACGTGTGGAGGGAGGTCACCAGTTCCACCAGGTGGAGCACGGGGACCGGATTGAAGAAGTGGATACCGATCACCGATTCGGGCCGGCCCGTGGCCATGGCCAGTTTCATGATCGGGATCGAGGAGGTGTTGGAGGCCAGGACGGCGTCATCGCCCTCGACGATCTTGTCCAGGGATCGGAACAGCTCGATCTTGGCCGGTTCGTCCTCGACGATGGCCTCGATCACGAGTTGCCGATCGGCCAGTTCCTCGAGCTGGTGGGTCACCGTGATGCGATCGAGGGCCGCCGCCCCGTCGCTGTCGCTCAGCTTGCCGCTGTTCATGGCCCGGTCCAACGACTTGGCGATCCGGGCCCGACCGGCCTCTGCCGCCTCCGGGGTCGCCTCCGCCACCACCACATCGAGGCCGGCTCGGGCCGACACCTCGGCGATGCCCGATCCCATCAACCCGGCTCCGACGACACCAACCCGCTGGATGGGGTCGGCTTCTCCGGCAGGGGCGGATCCTGACGCGTCGGCACTGGTTGTCGCACTGGTCATGGGCCAACAGTGCCCGTTTCCGCTCACGGTTTCCAACCACGCCGTCGATTTCCCATGGTGGTCGGTCGGGCCATGGCGCCCGAACCACCGGGCCGAGCGTGCCGTCGGGATAGATTGAGCCCGATGACCCCCGACGAATTCCGAGCCGCCGGTCATGCGCTCATCGACTGGATTGCCGACTATCGGGCGACGCTGGAGCAGCGCCCGGTACGGACCGGTGTCGAACCGGGCGACGTGCTCTCCCGGTTTCCAACCGTGCCCCCCGAGGATGCCGGATCCTTCGACGAGTTGCTGACCGCTCTGGAGGATCGGGTGGTTCCCGGCCTGACCCAGATCCAGCACCCGATGCACTACGGCTGGTTCCCGGCCAATGCGGCGCTGGCCTCGGTTCTGGGTGACATCGCCTCGTCCGGGCTCGGAGCCCTCGGCATCTCCTGGGAGAGCGCACCGGCTCTCACCGAGGTGGAGCAGGTGGTCTGTGACTGGCTTCGGCAGCTGACCGGTCTTTCCGAGGAATGGTCGGGGACCATTCACGACACGGCGTCGACCTCGTGTCTGACCGCATTGCTGGTGGCCCGGGAGACGGCGGCCCGCAGCTATGACGATCAGGGTATGGCTTCGCTCGACCGGCAGCCTGTCGTCTACTGCACATCTCAGGCTCATTCGTCGGTCAAGAAGGCGGCCCTACTGGCCGGATTCGGTGAGGCCAACGTCCGCCTCGTCGACCATGACCCCTCGACATTCGCCATGGACCCCGACGATCTGGCCCATCGCATCGACGACGATCTCGCCGCCGGGCGCCATCCGGTGGCCGTGGTGGCAACCGTGGGAACGACGGGAACGACGGCCATCGATCCGGTGGGTGCCATCGTCGACGTGGCCCGTCGCCACGACGGCATCTGGATCCACGTCGATGCCGCCATGGCCGGCTCGGCCATGATCCTGCCCGAGTGCCGCCATTTGTGGCAGGGCGTGGAGGGCGCCGACTCGCTGACCTGGAACGCCCACAAGTGGCTCGGAACGATCCTCGACACCTCGCTGTTCTACACCCGTCGGCCCGATGCCCTCATTCAGGTGATGTCCACCAACCCCAGCTATCTGTGGTCCAAGGCCGACGGTCAGGTTGTCCAGTATCGCGACTGGGGAATCCCCCTCGGCCGTAGATTCCGAGCACTGAAGTTGTGGTTCCATCTCCACCTGGACGGTGCCGACGCCCTCCGGGCCCGCCTCCGTCGGGACCTCGACAACGCCCGGTGGCTGGCCCGGCAGGTGGAGGCCGCATCGGACTGGGAGGTGGTGGCTCCGGTCCCGCTGCAGACCATCTGCGTCGTCCACCATCCCGACCACAACACGGTGGACGGTGTCGAGTCGACCAACGCCCACACCCTTCGATGGGTGGAACGGGTCAACGCCTCCGGTCGGGCCTACCTGACCCCGACCATGATCGCCGGTCGGTGGATCGCCCGGGTCTCCATCGGGGTCGAGACCCAGGAGCGCCACCACGTCAAGCGGCTGTGGCGACTGATGTGCGACGCAGCCCAAAGCGCCGCAGCCGAGGGCGCGGTGCCCGACGGCCACACCTCCGCCTTTGACGGGTCCGAACGATGACGGCGGGTGTGGCCGGTGATGACGGCATGACGGGGAACGGTCGTCCGCGCCTGCTGGCCGTCGACATCGACGGCACCATGATTCGCAGCGACGGCACCCTGTCCCTCGCGGTCAAGGATGCACTGCATCGAGCCGTTGGATCCGGTATCCACGTGGTGCCGACAACCGGCCGGCCCGAGGCGGTGGCACGAGACATCGTGGCCGCCAGCGAACTCGATCAGTACTGGATCTTTGCCAATGGCGCGGTGACCCGGCACCTGGCCCGAAATGAGACGGTTCGCGGTTTCTGGATCGAACGGGAAGTAGCCCTCGATGTGGTGGCCGCAGTTCGGGATCGTCGCCCCGATCTCGGATTCGCCGTCGAGTTCGAATCGTCCTTGGCCTACGAAGTCGGGTTCGAGGCCGTCGTCCCGAATCCCCTCCCTGTTCCCGCCGTCGACCGAATCGAGCCGATACTCGAGACCGGAAGCGATCGAATCCAGAAACTGCTGCTGTTCGATCCCTCGGTCCCGTTCGATCCGACCCTCGACGAGGTCGGCAAACACAGACAGCGGCAACGCCTCGACGTGATGTTCTCGGTCGTGGGGGAGGTGGCCCGGGATCGAGCCGTACCCAGCTACTCCGGTCTCCCGTTCGTGGAACTTGCGGCCCGGCACGTCACCAAGGCTCTCGCCCTGGCCGCCCTGGCCGATCAACTGACCCTCTCCGCCCACCATGTCGTGGCCGTCGGCGACAATCACAATGACATCCCGATGCTGGAGTGGGCCGGTGTCGGGCTGGCCATGGGAAACGCCACCGACGACGCCAAGAAGGCGGCCGACCGGACCATCGGGTCAAACGACGACGACGGCCTGGCCCACGCCATCAACGACCTGCTCGATGTGATGATTCCCTGAATCGAGCCCGGGTCGGGGTCGGGCCGGCTACCGATGGCCGGGATGACCGGGTCGGAGTTGGTGGCGATGAAGTGCGTCGGCGATGGCCTGGACGCCGGCCACACTATTGATCAGTCCCAGGTGGGAGACCGAGATCCGGACCAGGGAAGCGGCGGGGTCGAGTGATGCCCGCCAGTCGATGAAGCCGTCGGTTCGGGAGTAGATGGACACGAAGTCGATGAACGAGGGGAAGTCGACGAAGCGGTCACGGTCGACCGCTTCCTCCCGCTCGTGATTCACCGGCCCGAAGGCTCCCCGGCGCCAGGTGATCTCGAGCACCTCGATCGGTACCCGAAGCGGAGCGAACCGGGGGTACTTCATGAGCAGCGGAGCGCCGAGGGTAATGATCTGGCGGACCATTTCGGGGTATCGGACGGCGAGAATCCGGGCGAACTGGCCGCCCCGGGAGTGGCCGATGATGACCACCGGTCGGCCGGCGTCGGCGAACAGGCGGTGGAGATCACATTCCGAGGATTGGACGCCGGCATAGGCCGGGCCCGAGTTGCGCCCGACATCGGCGATGCGTGCGTCCCAGCCGGCCTGTTCGAGAATGTGGACCAGGGAGTCGGCGCTGGTCGGACTGGCCAGGAAGCCGGGGATGACCAGTAGGGGACGGCCGTGGCCGTGGGGGATGCCCACGCCCCGCCACAGCGGATGTCGCCGTAACGCCTTGAGCTCGAACGGGCTTCGGGCCTCGAGGAAGACCGGGCGTCCGAACCAGGCTCTCGCACCACGGTGGGGCGGCAGTGACCGCAGGACGGCCGTCGTCTCCAGGGACGAAACCGAACCGGTCATGATCGGGTTGGGTTGGTATTCATGGTCGACGATCAAGTGTAGAGAATCATGCCCGGTCGGACACCTGGGGCGTTCCCGGCCCAGCCCCGACGGGGTGAGGGCCGGTGACGGATCATCGTGCACAGGGCTATCGTGCACAGGCGATGGCAGAGCTGCGCTTCTTCTACGGCACCATGGGTTCGGGAAAGTCGACCCAGGCTCTGCAGATTCATCACAATCTGGTCAAGGGCGGCCTGGCCTGCCTGCTCATCACCCAGCTCGATCGTCACGAGGGGGTGGTGTCCAGCCGCCTGGGCGTGTCGGCCGATGCCGTCATCATCGACGGCACGGTCGACTTGCGCCGGCTGGTCTACCAGGAACACCTGGAACGTCAGGGGCTGCACGCCGTCATCTGTGACGAGGCCCAGTTCTATGAACCGGGCCAGATCGACCAGTTGGCCCGGGTGGTCGACGAGTTCGACGTCGAGGTCTATGCCTTCGGACTGCTCACGTCGTTCCAGGGTTTGATGTTTCCCGGCAGCCGTCGCCTCATGGAAATCGCCGACCGCCGGCTCGAACTGCAGGTCGAGGCGCGCTGCTGGTGCGGGGCCAGGGCCACCCACAACGCTCGATTGGTCAACGGGCGTCAGGTCTACGAGGGCGACCTCAAGGTGGTGGGTGACGCCGGGGAGACCGATGCCGTCGTCACCTACGATCTCCGCTGTCGCCGCCACTGGCTGGCGGGACGAGACGACGCCAATCAGGACGCCTTGTTCGACGATTACTGAACCTGCCGATCGGACCCATCCCGTCACCGATTGGCCGGTTGGGCGGCGCCGACGGCCCACGAGTACCGTGATCGAGGTGAGTCCGATGGCGTCCGCACCCGAGATCGTGGCTGCCGATGAGCAGCCCGACGAGCGTGATCTGAGGCCCGGTGGACTGATCGAGTCCGATCATCCGGTTGTCCGGCGGCTGGTCGATCGCGCACTGAAGGAGGCGGCGACGCAGGATGTCGGGGCCGGTTCCGCGGCGTCGTCTGTGGCCCGCGCCGTGGCTCTGTTCGTCGCCGTGAGGGACGGGTACCGGTACGATCCGTACACTATCAGCCGAGAACCCGATGAGTACCGTGCGGGGGCGGTGGCCGAGGGCTCACAGAGCTGGTGCGTTCCCAAAGCCACCCTGCTCACGGCTGCGGCCCGAGCCGCCGGGATTCCGGCTCGAGTGGGTTTCGCCGATGTGAGAAACCACTTGCAGTCGGCTCGACTGCGGGACCGGATGGGCACCGATCTGTTCCTCTGGCATGGCTACAGCGTGTTGTGGCTGGGGGATCGCTGGCTCAAGGCATCACCGGCGTTCAACCGGGAGCTGTGTGAACGGTTCCGAACCCGGGTCCTGGAGTTCGACGGGCGCTCCGATGCACTGTTCCACGAATACGACACCGATGGCAACCGCCACATGGAGTACGTGAACCACCGCGGTGTCTACCGGGACATCCCGCTGGCCGCCATTTTCGACACGTTCGACCAGTACTACCCCGATCTCGTGTGACGCCGAACCTCGATGTGTTTGACCCCGCTGCGTTGGATCACCCACCAAGTAAGAACTCAATGGCCCTGCGGGTGTGCAGCCGGCCCCGGGTAGTTCAACCGTGCCGAGGTGGACCGAATGGGCCATCGGTGGGATGGAATCCTGCCCGCAACACGGTTGAAACACCAATGAAATCGGCGAAATCGGCCGACATCGGCTCTTGTGGCGGTTTTAGGGCTGGTTCTTGGCCAAATGTTTGACTAAACTTGGCGACGGACCAACCAGAAACATGACGGATCGGCGGAGATCACGCGAATGTTTGACATAACCCTTTTCATCGGTGCCATGGTGGGCTTGCTCATTGGGGCTGTCGGCATGTGGGTGCTTGATCGCCGCCATCAGCGGATCACCAAGAAGTTAGTGGAGAGTCGCCGCAAGATCGAGCGGCAACGAACCCAGGCCGTCAACGATCTGTTTGCGCTACGGGCCGAGATGGAGGATCCGAAGTTTCGAGCCCAGCACCAGCAGCCGCTGGATCCGGTTGTGTCCACCGGTCCCGATCCCAAAACCGCAGCGGAGTTGGCCAACCTGCGTAGTCTGATCGCGCGGGCCGACGGGGCGTTGACCGCCGCTCGCCGCAAGCGGGACGAACACGAGCGTGAGATCGCCCGTCTTCGCAGCGTGCTCGAGGACCGCCTTGACGCCGCCGATGTAATCGATCTCCGCCGCCCGGAGGGCGCCGGCGGGTTGGCCCTGTAGCGTCCGTCGACAGCCTACACGGGGCCTGCTCTTCCAACCACAAAGGTCACATTCGGACCTGATCACGCGCCGGTAATCCATCGCCGGGCGCGGACGGTGTCATGTTTGGCCCAAAACGACCCATCGCCGATCCCCGCATCCTAAAGTGGTCGGTCGAACGGAAGTTATTCCCATCGACCGGTCAAACAAGGGGAAGACAATGACACGACGAACGGTGGCCGTGTTGAACCAGAAGGGGGGAGTGGGCAAGACGACGGTTGCGCTCGGCCTTGCTTCGGCCGCCTGGGCTGCCGGGCTGAAGACGCTTGTTGTTGATCTCGACGCCCAGGCCAACGCCAGCTGGACCCTCGGTGTCGAACCGTCGAGTGCCAATTTCGGCAGCGGTGACGCCATGACATCCCGCCATCCTGGGGCGGCGGCCGACATGATCGTGCGGTCGGGCTGGGGCAGTAGCATCTGGCTGCTGCCGGCCTCCTCCGATCTCATCGAGCGTGACGCCGATACCCGTCGTGACAGCACGGTCGGTCGGCTGGCCCGGGCCTTGGACGGAGTAACCCGGGACTTCGATCTGATCCTCATCGACTGTGCCCCGTCGTTGGGGCTGAACACAGCGTGCGGCCTGGCCGCGGCCGAAGGAGCGTTGCTCGTGGTCGAACCGACGGTGTTCGGCCTTCGCGGCGTCGAACCGGTCCTCGATCTGGTCGAGCATGTCTGGAGCACCGAGAACCAGCAGCTCGACCTGGCCGGTGTTGTACTGAACCGGTTGCCGGCCATCTCCTCCGACGCCCAGGCACGCGTCGTGGAGTTGAACAAGATGGTGGGCACCCGTTCGGTGTGGAAACCGGCGATCCCGCAACGGGTCCTGGTCAACCAGGCCCACGGCGAGCGGGCTCCCATCCACGCCTTCGGAAGCCAGGCCCGTGATCTCATTGATGTGTTCGACCAGTTGCTGGGTAGGCTTCGTCGCTGGTCGAACAGTTAGCCGGTACAACGCATGCACGTGGTGATTATTGGAGCGGGTGAGGTCGGAGGCTATCTGGCCGAGCGCCTTGCTGCCGAGGGTCAGGACATCGTGGTGATCGAGACCGACGCCGCCAGGGCGGCCCAGGTCTCAGCCGAACTGGACATTCAGGTACTGGTGGGGAGTGGAACCAGTCCCAGCATCCTGCAGGAGGCCGGGATCGACCGGGCGTCGTTGGTGGCCGCCGTGACCCAGAACGACGAGGTCAATCTGGTGGCCTCGATGTTGGCCAAACAGCACGGCGTGGACACCACCGTGGTCCGGGTCGAGTCCGACGAGCTGAGAGGTGACGACGGCACCAAGCTGCTGCGCCGGGTCGGGGCCGACGTGGTCATCGACCCCGACGCCGAGACCGCGGATGAGATTCTGGAGCTGGTTCACTCGACCGGGGCCGATGAGGTGTATCCCATGGCCAATGGGGAACTGGTCGTTCTCGGTGCCTTCGTCAGCGAGCATGCCCCGGTTGCCGGAAAGACCTTGGGCCAGATCGGGGCCGAGCATGATGTGCTGGTCGGAGCGATCAGTCGAGGATCGGAGACCATCATCCCCGGGGGCGATCAGGTTCTGCGCTCCGGCGATCACGTGCGGGTCCTGTGCCGGGCCGCCGAACAGACCGATGTGCTGAAGCTGATGGGGGTCGAGTCCCGGCGAGCCCGGAGGGCCATGATTCTGGGCGGTGGCGCAGTCGGCTCCCGGGTGGCCGAACATCTTGAATACGAGGGTGTGGACGTCGTCCTGGTCGAGCGGGATCCAACGCGGGCCCGCTCGCTGGCCAACCGGTTCCGTCGCGTCACCGTCATCGAGGGCGACGTCACCGACACCAACCTGTTGTTGGAGGAGGGGGCCGGCGATCGTGATGTGGTCGTGGCCGCAACCGGCGAGGATGCCTCAAACGTCCTGGCCTGTGCCTTTGCCATGGCCGAGGGCAGCCCATTCACCGTTGCCGTTCTCCACCGGCTGGCCCTGCTCCCCCTGGTGCGTCGCCTGGGCATCGACGCCACGCTCAGCCCCCGCACCGCATCGGCCAACGCCGTGCTCCGCAGCCTACGAGGCGGGGTGACCGCGGTGGCCACCTTCCTCGAGGGTGATGCCGAGGTCGATGAGGTCGAGATCGCATTCGGTAGTCCGGCCGACGGTTCCCTCGTCTCGGAGCTGCACTTGCCGAAGGACATCCTCATCGGGGCGGTGATCCGGCCTGGACGCCCGGCCGAGATCGTGCGGGGTGGTACCGCCCTGCAGGCCGAGGACCACATCGTGGTGTTCGGCCGCCCAAGCTCGCTGGCCGAGGCAAGATCGTTCTTCGGTTCGTGATGGTCAACGGGGATCGACCCAGCCTCATCGCCCAGGTGGTCGGTCTGACGTTGGCCATCTGCGGCGGGGGAATGGTCACCTCGGCCGTGGTCGAAGTCGTGTACGGGAACACAGCCGACTGGGTCGTTCTCCTCGGAGTCGGGGCCATCACCGCGGCTACCGGTCTGATCACCCGGGTGCTGACCTCGGTACCGGATCGCACGCCCCGACTCGACGTGTTTGTTGCCGTGACCTCGGCCTGGGTGGTCATGGCCTTCGTCGGTGCCGTGCCCTACCTGTTGACGGGCACTCTGACCGCACTTGATCAGGCGCTGTTCGAGTCGGTCGCAGGTTTCACCACCACCGGCTCCACGGTGCTCCAGGCGGCGGCATCCGACCCCACCACCTTCGAGGCCTCGGTCGGGCTGTTGTTCTGGCGATCGACCACCCAGTGGTTGGGCGGCATGGGGGTCATTGTGCTCATCGTCGCCGTGTTGCCCTCGGTCGGCACCTGGGGCATGGGCCTCCTGCAGGCCGAGGCGCCGGGGCCGACGGGCGAGCGCCTCACGCCCAAGGTCAGGGACACGGCCCAGCACCTGTGGGCCGTCTACATCGTGTTCACCATTGCCGTCATCGTCGCCTACCTGCTGGCCGGCATGAACCTCTATGACGCCGTCAGTCACAGCTTCACCACCGTCTCCACGGGCGGGTTTTCTCGCCACACCCTTTCGCTTCGCCATTTCGACTCGGCCCTGATCGAATGGGTGGCCGTCGCCGCCATGTTCGTGGCCGGGACCAGTTTCACGCTGCTGTACCGGCTGGCGCGGGGCAAGACCGGTCCGCTGCTCAAGTCCATCGAGTTCCGCCTGTACGTGCTGTTGGTGCTGGCGGCGAGCGTCGTCGTCTTCATCACAGCCGGACCCGACCATCGCACGCTGACAGGGTTCCGTGACGCCATGTTCACCGTGGTCGCCATCGTCTCCACCACCGGGTACGGAACAGCCGACTTCGTCGGTTCGTGGGCCCCGGCGGCGCAGGCCGTGCTCCTGGTACTGATGCCGATCGGGGCCATGGCCGGATCGACCGCAGGTGGGGTCAAGCTGATCCGGGTGCTGGCCGTGGCCAGCCTGGCCCACCGGGAGACCCTCGGCCAGCTGCACCAGAACCTCGTTCGGCCGGTGCGGGTGGGTCACGACACCGTGGACGACGTCGTCACCAATCGGGTCGTCGGCTTCCTGATCCTGACCCTGGCCGCCTTCGGTGGAGGGGGGTTGTTGATCGCCCTGACCGGCACCGATATCGTCACCGCCTTCTCGGCGTCCGCCACCACTATCGGTAACGTCGGTCCCGGTCTGGCCGAAGTCGGTCCACGCAGCGATTTCGCCGGGCTGACCCCGTTCGCCCGGCTGGTATGTGTGGCCAACATGCTGCTCGGTCGCCTCGAGATCTATCCCATACTTCTGGCCCTGGTGAAGCTGCCCATTCCGCGGGCTCGGCCCACCATGGCCCGTCTCTTCCGTCGTCCCAACCGGTTCGGTTCCGGAGTCCACGTCTCGTAGCCGCCCGGCTGGGACGGCCGGAGAAGTTCGCACGGTTGGATGCGACGTCGGTCGGAGATGGCTAGGTTTGGGCCGTGCGTGAAAACAGTCTGAAGACCAGATGGCGGGACGGCGAATCGGCGCTCGGTCTGTGGTTGGCCACTCCCGATCCGGCGGCGGCCGAGCCCCTCGGGCAGGTGGGCTATGACTACATCTGTCTCGACCTGCAGCACGGGCTCATCGGCTACGAGTCGGTGGTTCCGATCCTGCAGGCATTGTCCCGCTCCGACTCGATACCCCTGGCTCGGGCCCCATGGAACGAACCGGGAATCATCGGCAAGCTGCTGGACGCCGGCGCCATGGGGGTGATCCTGCCCATGGTCAACGATCGGGACCAGGCGGTTCAGGCTGTCCGCTCCTGCCGATACCCGCCGGATGGCGCCCGTAGCTGGGGCCCGACCAGGGCCAACCCCGCTCTCGGTGGCGGTTACTATGACGATGCCAACACCCGGATCGCCTGCATCCCCATGATCGAGACCAGGGAGGCGGTCGAGCATCTGAACGACATCTTGTCGGTCGACGGTGTCGACGCCGTCTACGTCGGCCCGGCCGATCTGGCCGTGAGCTACGGCCTGCCGCCGGCCACCGATCACCCCAACTCGCCGGTCTATCAGGAAGCCCTGGCCACCATCGTCGAACGGTGTCGAGCCCACGACGTGATCCCCGGCATCCACACAGTTCCCACCATGGTGCAGACCCGCCTCGACCAGGGGTTCCGCATGGTCACAGTGACCTCGAACCTGATCGCTCAGCTCGACGGCGCCCGCTCCTCGCTTGAAACGGCCCGATCCACCGGATCGGACCCCGCCTCCGGGGGATCGATGTACTGAGTTCAGGCCAGGATCGGACGACATGGTCGGACGCCCGACGGTCGGGGTCAGGAGCCCGGCAAATCGGGGATGGCCCAGTCGATCGGCTGTCGTCCACCCTCGACCAGGGCGTCATTGATGGCCGAGAACGGCCGGGAGCCGAAAAACCCGCGGTGGGCCGAGAGTGGTGAGGGATGGGGCGACTCCACCACCACATGCCGGTCGAGATCGATCAGGGCCTTCTTCTTCCTGGCCGATGACCCCCACAGCACGAACACCACCCGGTCCGGTTTGGCCGACACGGCCCGAATGACCTGATCGGTGAACGCCTCCCAACCCTTGCCGTGATGAGAGCCGGCCTTATGGGCACGAACGGTGAGAGTGGTGTTCAGCAACAGCACCCCCTGGCGGGCCCAATGCTCCAGCGAACCGTGGTTGGGTCGGGGAACGCCGAGATCGGATTCCAGCTCCCGGAAGATGTTGTCCAATGACGGCGGGACGGCCACCCCGGGCCGGACGGAAAAGCACAGCCCGTGGGCCTGGCCCGTACCGTGATAGGGATCCTGGCCCACGATGAGCACCTTGACCGAGGCGTAGGGGGTCATGCGGAGGGCGGCGAAGACTTCGTCATGGGGCGGAAAGACCTGGTGGTTCGTTCGTTCCCGGTGGACGAACTGCTGAAGCTCCGACCAATACGGCTTGTCGAATTCCTGACGAAGAATGGGATTCCAGTCGGTCTTGGTCACGGGGTCAGGGTAGCGTCGCCGCCCTCCGCCCCCCGGCCGGATCCGACCTTCCGGCCGGGCTTGAGCCGACTTGCCACTCGACGCCGACCGGTCCCGCTCGAGGGGGTAAACGGTGGGCAAATGCCCGGTCCGGGGGCCACCACCTGCCACCGAAGCCGTTAACCTGGGCGAGTGCATTCGGCAAGGTCGGTTGGTTACCCGACGTCGGCTCAGTGGAGATGCTGCTGCTTGTGATCGAGAAGCTCAATCCCGGTGGGGCGCGCCCCCTTTTGCTGGCGTTGATGCTGGTGCTTTTCGGCTGCTCCTCGGACCGTGATGGGCAGGCGGCCGATGCCGTGCTGGGCGAACCGGCCGCCGGTACCGGAGCAGTCGAGACCGAGGTGGCCGCCCCGATCGGCCCAACGGTCGAACTCGACGCCACCGTTGTCGACGCCGACGGTCAGATCGCCGACCTACTGGCCTCCATGACGGTGGAGCAGAAGATCGGACAGCTTCTGATGCCTGTCCTGTCGGGAACCAGCGCCTCGGTGGTGGATGCCGACGCCGCCGCCTTGAACCAGGACGCCACCGGGCTCGAACAGCCGGCCGAGATCGTCGATCGATTCAATCTGGGTGGCGTGCTCTATCTGGAGCAGAACATCGAGTCGGCTGAGCAGCTCCGCCGCTTCACGGCCGATCTCCAGCAGTCGGCGCTGGCCTCGGACGGGCTGGGACTGTTGGTCGCCGTTGATCAGGAGGGTGGCCGGGTCAATCGGATCACCGACCAGGTCACCGTTTTTCCCTCGGCGCTCACCATGGCCGGTAACGTCGACGGCGTCAGGGAGGCCAGCTACATCACCGGCCAGCAGCTGCAGCGCCAGGGCATCAATGTCGTGCTGGCGCCGGTGGCCGATGTGCTCGAACCGGACGAGCCCGGCTTCATCGGTGACCGCTCCTACGGCGATGACCCCAGGCTTGTGGCCGACATGGTCAAGGCCTCGATCGGCGGCTTGCAACGTTCGGGCGTGGCCGCTGCGGTCAAGCACTGGCCCGGTCACGGCGCCACCAGTACCGACAGCCATCGGTCGCTTCCCAACCTCGACGTCGATCGTGAACTGTGGGAGCGACGGGAGCGAGTGCCGTTCGATGCCGCGATAGCCGAGGAAGTGGCCATCGTGGTCGTTGGCCATCTGGCCGTCCCCGGGTTGGATCAGTCCGGAGAACCGGCCACCGTATCGTCGGTCCTCATCGACCAGTTGCTGAGGGACGAACTGGGATTCGATGGTGTCGTCATGACCGATGCTCTGAACATGGGGGCCGTCGATCAATTCGACGCCGGTCGGATCGCCGTGGACGCCGTGCTGGCGGGGGCCGACATCCTGCTCGTTCCCCCCGACCTGGCTGCCGCCTACGACGCCCTCAATCAGGCCGTGATCGACGGGGAGCTCACGGCTGACACCCTGGATCGGGCCGTGGCCCGAGTCCTGACCCTCAAATACAAGCTGGGCCTGCTACCGGCAACCACCTGAGCGGGAAGCACTGCCCTGCCGGCTCCCACGGTGTCAGTGGCAGCGGGCACCACGGCTGGAGCCGGGAGAGGCGCCTCGTCCTGGTTCCGGTGAAAGCGACGGGTTTCCGGCGGGTTCAGCCGACGCCGCCGCCGCCGTCGGTACCGTCGGGAATAGTGGTCGACAGCTCGGTCGCCGTGGTGGTGGTGGACAACGTCGTAGTGGTCGAACCGGTGGACGACGTCGTGGTCGATGGCTCGGTGGTCGTGGTGGTCGTGGTGGCGGCCGTTGTGGTGGTGGTGGCCTGGGTCGATGACGTGATGACCGATCCGGAGCCGGTGGTCGGGGCCGCCGGCACGATCAGATCGTCGTCGTCACCGGGAACGATCTTCCCTATGGGTTGGCTACGATCCCTGGAACCAATGGTGGGACCGGTCGCATGGGTCGGGGTGGTCGTTGTCGACAGGTCGTCGCCCGGCTGACCGGAGTCGGCCGGGCCTACCTGGCCGCCGGACTCCGCCGAGACCGCCTGCAACGCCAAGGGCGCAGCCGCAGCCACCGCGATGGCTGCCGACAGTGACAGCGCCAGCAGGAAGCGACCCCTGCCTGCAGGTTGGTCTTGACGTTGCACGTACATGCGAAAAATCCGTGTGGTCAGGTCCGGCGGACCACCTCAGTGATCGTTTCTAGCGGATTCCTTCAGGTGATATTCGGCTGCGGGATGAATCGCCCACAGGTGGACTTCCCCAGTTGATGGCTGTCCCTCGGGCCGGCCGGCGACGCTGTCCCCGAGGATCAACCAGCGGTGGTAAAGGGCGGTTACCCGTCATTCTAGGCCGATTCGGCCCGTGTCGGGCGAGATGTCGACAAGGTTGTCGCCGTGGTGTTCAGGCCGGTTCCGACAACCAGCTCAGATAGACGTCGGCGCAACGGTCCATTTCGTCGATGTCGATCCATTCGATGGCCTTGTGAGCCTGATCGATGGAACCCGGACCGAATACCACGAGCTGGGTGTCGAGCCCGGTGTAGGCCAGGGCGTTGGTGCCATAGGTGGCGACCGACGGCGTGCAGCCGGAGTGTCGGGTCAGCTCATGAACGATCTCGGAATCCGGAGACTGGTAGAAACCGGGCCATAGCACGCCATCGCTCTTCACCACCTCGACCTGGAGCGGCGCCGCAGCCTCCTCGACCAGGGCCTGCAGATCGTCGAACATGATCTCGGTGTCCTCACCCGGCGCCACCCGCCGCCCGGCGAAAACGACGCACCGATCGGGGATGATGTTGCGGGCCGTACCGCCCGAGATTTCGGTGACCGACAGGGTCCCGGTACCGACCTTGGTGGCCGGTGGAGCGGAGATCAGCCGTTCGTTCTCCCGCTCCAGAGCGGCGATGACCCGCCCGGCGGCATTGATGGCGTTGGCCCCCAACTCCGGTTTGGACGAGTGGGCGGCCTGTCCCCGAATGTCGATCTCGAGACCGAGCACCCCCTTGTGGCCGTGAACCGGGGCGCACAGCGTCGGCTCGGCCACCACCACCTGGTCCGGGACCCGGTCGAGAGTGGTCAGCCACCGTTCGAACGCCTGGGCACCGGGGAAGCCTCCGGTCTCCTCACCCACGGTTCCCACCAGCAGCATCGTGGGTCGAAGCCCCCGCTTCAGATCGGTGAGGCTCTCCAGCATTTCGATGACCACGGCCAGTGTGGCCTTGGTGTCGACGCTGCCCCTTCCATAGACACGACCGTCGGCCTGGCGACCGTCGAATGGGTCGTCGGTCATGTGCTCGATCCCAACCGTGTCGAGATGTACGTCGATGACGACCGTGCGGTCGGTGGACCCGTCGAACCGGCAGTACACATTCGGTCGACCCGGAGCCGCTTCGTCCAGGGTCACCTCGGCGCCCAGACCTCGGCAGTGCTCGGCCACCAGATGGGCCAGATCGGCCTCGCCTCCCGGCCCGGACCGGGGACCGGCCTGGAGTGGGTTGACGCTGTTGACGGCAACCATCTCCGACAGCAGGTCGGCACGACGCTGACGTCGCCCGGCGCCGTCGAGCCGAAGCGGGTCGGATCCGGACACAGACGAGACCATGTCCCAACAGTAGTGGCCGATCGGGAAAATGTTCGCAACCGCCCGGCGTCGGGTGGAAGCCCCCGGCCGATTGGCCCATACTGCAGCCCGTGGATGGATTGTCGGGAGATTCGGCAGGGCCGGTGACGCCGACGCCCGTGCTGCCGCCTGGTCTGGTGGTCGACGACGGATCCGAGCCCCTTCCGTCATCGCACCCGTCGCCCGCGGTCGGCTTGCCCATGGACAAGGCGTGGTGGCGGCGACGGGCCAGAGTTCGCCGGTCGGCCGTCCCGGTCGATCACGAGGCGTTCTGTCGGACGCTGGCCCGGTTCGTCGAATCGGTTGTCGACCGGGAAACGCGAGTCGTGGTCTACCTGGCCATGGGTGACGAGGTCGACCTCGGTCCGGTTGTCGCCGCATCCCATGCTCCCACTGCCCGTTTCGCCGTCACCCGGACACCGGCCGAGGGCTTCGAGCTCACGGTGCATCCCTGGGGCTGTGAGATGGAGGAGCATCCCTACGGCTACGCCCAGCCGGTGGCTCACGCCCCCCGAATCGAGATGGGCGAGATCGGGGCATTTCTGGTACCCGGATTGGCCTTTGACCGACACGGCACCCGGCTCGGTCGGGGCAAGGGATACTACGACCGCCTCCTGGCCCGGGCGCCTCATGCTCTGAAAGTGGCCATCACCGGCGATTATCTGGTCGACCAGCTACCGTTCGACGACTATGACGTCGTCATGACCCATCTGGCCTTCAGCACCGGTGTGGTCTCGGTGCCGATGGCAACACCGAGACGGTAGGCGGGAGTCGATCAGCGCTGGGCGGCGGCCAGGTCGGCCAGGACAACCGCAGCGTGGCCGCCGGGGTCGGACACCTCGTAGTTCGTGACGATCTCGCCCTCGGGGTCGATCAGGTAGCTGATACGCAGGGGAAAGTCGGCGAACTTGTCGTCGGGGTCCCGGATGGCGTGGTAGAGCCGTCCGACCTCTCCGGAAGGGTCCGACAGGAGCGGGAACGGGAAGTCGTGTGCGTCTTTGAATGCCCGGTTGTCATCCGGTGTGTCGAACGAGATCCCCAGGATGTCACAACCGGCATCGGTGAACTGCTGGGCCTGGTCACGCAGGCCCTGACCCTGGAGGGTTCAACCCGGTGTGCCGGCTTTGGGGTACCACCACAGCAGAACCCAATGGCCGCGATGGGACGACAGCGTTACCGGGTTGCCGTCCTGATCGTCGACGGTGAAGTCCGGAGCCTCGGTTCCTACTTCGAGCATGTGCGGATCACTCTCCTTGTCGAGCGGCTCGTTCGGCCGAAAGTGGAGGCTCCCGATCGTAGTGGCCCGGATCAGGGTGCGACACAGGTTGTTGTCCGAGACGGGTCCCGGTGGCCGTGGACGGTTCCCCGAGGCCGGGGGCCAGATCGTGGTGTTCGAGCAGCTCGCCGTTCGATAGCAGCGTCTCGGTGGCCATGTCGGCCACAATGCGTCCGTCTTCCATCACCACCGAGCGTGGGCACAGGGCGGCGGCCAGGGCCAGGTCGTGGGTGATGATCAGCCGGGTCTGGGCCAGCGGCCGCAGCAGCTCGACCAGCTGACGGCGTCCTCCGGGGTCGAGTCCGGCCGACGGTTCGTCCAACACCAGCAGGTCGGGATCCATGGCCAACGAGGTGGCGAGGGCAACCCGACGTTTCTCCCCCGTACTCAGCCGATGGGGGGGTCGATCGATCAGATGAGCCGCTCCCACCGCAGCCAGGACCCCTTTCACCCGGTCGGCCACATCGTTGCGGCCAAGGCCGAGATTGCGGGGTCCGAAGGCCACGTCCTCTCGAACGGTCGGCATGAACAGTTGATCGTCGGGATTGGCGAAGACGACCTGGAGCCGGCGGCGGAGCTCGGCCAGGTTGGAGCCGTCGGCCACGTCGAGGCCCACAACCCTGAGCCGATCGGGAAGCGGAGTCAGCAGGCCGTTCAGGTGCAGCGCCAGTGTGGTCTTTCCGGCACCGTTTCCACCCAGCAGGGCCACGCTCTCGCCGTGGTGCACCGTCATGGAGACGCCAAGCAACGCCGTCGTCCCGTCCGGGTAGCGGAAGTCGAGATCCCGAATCTCGATGGCCGGCTCGTCCGACGTGAGCCGGCCCGGCCCGCTGCGGCGATTCATCGCAGGTGACCCAGGGCGGCAACGGCCCAACTGCAGCCGATGGCCATGATCACCGGCAGCCACTGCATCAGCGCGGTGCGTCGGTCGGCGGCTCGGAGGGAGTCGGCCGACGCCGTCGGCAGGGTGCCGTCGAAACCCCGGCTGACCATGGCGCCGTGAACCCGCTCGCCGCGCTCGTAGCTGCGTACGAACAGTGTTCCGGCCGCCGCTGCCACCGGACCGTACTCCCAGAACCAGCGGGGCTCGACACCACGAGCGGCCATGGACCGTCGGGCCCGGTCGAACTCGGTGTTCACCACATGCACATAGCGCAGCATCATCATGGCGATGGTGAGGAGCGCCGGGGGGACACGAAGGCGTCCGGCCGCCCCCGCCAGCTGGGGGACGGTGGTGGTCGAGATCAGAATCGTGGCTGCGGCGACGCCCAGTGCAACCCGGCACACAAGGGTCCATGCCGCCTCGATCCCGGAGGACGAGAGCTGGACGCCGGCCACTGAGGGACCGGGACCCTCGGCCACGACCGGGAGTACGGCGGCCACGAGCACAACCGGCGTCGCCACCGGCAATCGGCGGACCAGTGATCCGACGTCGACGCCGGTGGCCCGGGCGACGATGACGGTGATGACGGCGAGGCCGCCGAAGCCGGGCCAGTAGCCGGCCGGCACACCGGCTATGGCCAGGGCGAAGCCGATCAGGGTGATCAGGCGCCCCACCGGCGGAACCAACCCGGCCTGCGTGGTCGGTGCCTCGTCGGCTGCTGCCACGATCACGGAGCCTTCACCGGGTGCTCACGAGGCGACGGGTGGGGGAGGGGCTCGATTCGGCCGTTGACCGCAAGGCGGCGGTCAAACCGAGGCCGACGATGACGGTGACGAGGACCCCGGCTCCTCCCGCCACGGCCAGGCTCAGGGTCGGGTTGCCGATGCCCGAGACGGCGTAATCGGCCAACGGAAGGTCGTCGTACCACGCCGCACCGGCCTCGATACCGTTGGCGAGGGCGGCTCGTTCCAGCCCGTCGGGATCGGTGGCGGCGAACTGGCTGACGACGGCGGCCAGGGCCATGGCCACCACCAACCCGACCGCCACGACCGGGGCGATCGGTTTCGTCGGTCGGCCGCTGTCGGCACCGGCCGATCCGTCGGCCGCGGCCCGGGGAACAAGATCAGGGCGGGAAGCCAGGATGGAACCGACGACGGCTGCGGTGATGGCTCCTTCGGCCACGGCGATCGGGATATGGATGCCGACCACAGAGGCGAACACGGTGTCGAACGGGATCGGAGCCGACGCCCCGAAGAGCCACTCCAGGCTGAAGGCCACGGCCGAGGCCAGGACCGAGACGGTGCCGGCCACTCCGGCGGCGGCGGCGTGACTGGTTCGTGACCTCGGCAGCACGGCCAAGGCCAGCCGGTAGGCGCCGTAGCCACCGAGGCTGGTGACAATGGCCATGTTGAGCACGTTGTAGCCGAGCGCGGTGATCCCGCCGTCGGCGAACAGCAGCGCCTGGACCACCACGATGGTGGTCAGCACCAGGGTGCCGAGGGATGGGCCGAGGAGCACGGCGGCCAGTGCGCCGCCGACGAGATGCCCCGTCGTGCCGGCCGCCACCGGGAAGTTGACCATCTGAGCGGCGAAGAGGAAGGCGGCGGAGGCGCCGGCCAGTGGGATCTGGCGTTCGCTCAGGTTCTTCTGTCCCGTCCTCAGGACGATCCCAATGGTGGTGGCGCTGATGGCGCCGGTGGCCACGGCGGTTCCGGCGGTGAGAAATCCATCGGGTGCATGCATGGAGCGAACTCTAACCGGGCGACCTGTTTCTTGCGAACAGTTCGCAATAACATGGTAAGAGCCCAGGGAGTCTGGGCGTGTCCGGGGTCAGGGCCGGCAGCTCGGACACAACCCCCGGACCACGATCTCGATGTGCTGGGGCTGGAAGTCGTGGCCCGAGATCAGGTGCTCCTCGATCTGGCTGACCAGCGTGCCGACATGGTGATCGATGGTCCCGCACGACGTGCAGACCAGATGGAAGTGCTCATCGGGATGGGCCGGCTCCCAGTAGCTGACCTCGGACGGTCCCAAACGGGACTCCCGCACCAGCCCGAGATCCCGGAACAGGGCCAGTGATCGATAGATCGAGGCCAGATTGACGCTCGGATCGGACTCGGCCACTCGTTCGGCCAGCTGCTCAACGGTCACGTGATCGTCGAGGTCGACCAGGGCCTGCCACACGAGACGGCGCGGTCCGGTGGCCCGATGGCCGTGGTCGTGGAGACGTTCGTCGATGGAGCGGTTGGTCATGGCAGATTAGGGCACAATGGAACCATGTCAGATCTTGAGACGCTACCGGTTACCGAGGAAATCGTCGATCCCCGACTTGACGACCCCCTGCTCGAGGATGGGGACCATGAGCGGTTTGCCCACTATGTGAAGAAGGACAAGATCTTGTCCAGCGCGGTGGAGGGAACGACGGTCCGGGCGCTGTGCGGCAAGAAATGGGTGCCGAACCGTGATCCCAAGAAGTTCCCGGTCTGTCCCGAGTGCAAGGAGATCTACGAGATGCTCCGAGGGGAGTGACTTGGCCGACCGGCCCCGGATGATCGTCGACTGCGACCCCGGGCATGACGACGCTGTGGCCCTGGTGGTTGCCGCCCACTTCGGCGACCTGGTTGCCATCACCACGGTGGGCGGCAACGCCCCACTCATCGACGTCACCAACAACGCACTGCTCACCTGCCAGCTCTTCGGTATCGACGCCCCGGTTCACGCCGGATCGACTCGACCCCTGGTGGCCGAACCCCGGCATGCTCCCGAGGTCCATGGTGTCGGTGGCTTCGACGGGCCGACCCTGCCGCCACTGAATCGCTCGGTGGCATCTCATGACGCCGTCGAGTTCTTGATCGAGACCATCAGGGCGGAGGAGGGTCTGTGGCTGATTCCGACCGGTCCACTCACCAATGTGGCCCTCGTGTTCCGCACGGCTCCCGATGTGGCCGGGCGGCTGGCCGGAGTCAGCTTCATGGGTGGCTCGGCCACCGTGGGCAATCACACACCGGTGGCCGAGTTCAACGCCCTGGTCGATCCCGAGGCCATGTCGGTCGTCCTGGACTCGGGGGCCAGGATCATCATGTCCGGACTCGATCTCACCTACCAGTTCCCGGTCGACGACACCCTGGCCATGCACCTTGGGGCGGTGGCCCGGCCTCGACGGGATGGTCCGGTGGTGAATCCAGGGGCCCTGCTACTGGCCGATCTGGTGGCCAACTACCTTGATCAGCTCGAACGGTTGACCGGCCTGCGCCTGGGGGGACTGCACGATCCGTGCGCGGTGCTGGCCGTCACCCATCCCAGTGTGGTGTCGACCTCCATGCGCCATGTCCAGGTCGAGCTGGCCGGCACATTGACCAGGGGGATGACCGTGGTCGACCAGCGCAGGGGGGAGCCGACGGCCAACCGTGGCCGACCCAATGTCGCCCATGGCCACACCCTCGATCACCGGCGGGCCCTGTCGCTGGTCATGGATGCCATCAAGGCCAAAGGGGCCGTCTCCGGCGACCCGGCTTCCGCAACGTCGCACTCGAGCAACTCCACACCGCTTGGCCCATGGAGTCCATCGACACGCTCATCCACGCCTTCGGAGCCTGGGCCCAACTCGATGCCATCCCAACCGGCACCCGGCACGCCATCGAGACCACCATCCGGAAACAGGCAACCGCCCACCAATCCGACGACGGTCTCCTAATCCCCAACCCCATGCTCATGATCACCGCCACCACCTGACCTGCCACTTGGTCGGACCGGGTCATCCCGCGCTGCCCCGAGCGTAGCGACTGGTGGCTGATCGACGACCGCCAGGTTCTCCCCCGCGGTGCGCCGACATCTGAGTGCTGGATCGACACTGCAGCGGGGACCCGATAATGCTCACTATCGTCGGGCGGCCGGCACAACGCTGCGAAGCTACGGCCGACAGCTCCAATGCCGTACCAACATCCAATCCGGCACCTATCGCGCACGTCGGAATGCTCAGGATTATGGACGCCGACCGGGCAGTCGTCGAGCTGGGAAACGCTCGTCGCACCCTGCGCGGTCGCGTTCTCGCGTGCCCCGGGCGTCCCGTATCTCAGTCGTACGGCAGCTCCTCCGGCTGACAGCTGACGTAGTCCGGGCTCGGTAAGCTCGTGAAGCGAACGGCCTGGATCGTGGTTCGGCCGTCGAGCAGGGCCCTGGCTACTCGATGCATCCCATCCATGACCCGGCCGTCGGGGCCGAGGATGATTGGGTACTGCGTATCGACATCTTGAATGAGGTGGACGTGATCGACGACCGCTCGAACGGTCGGACGACGGAGTCCGTCGTCGAACCAGTAGACGGAGTCGACCTCCTCGATCGAGTCGAGACTGACATCCACGATCGGCAGCTCGGCCGTCAGCTCGATAAGCCGGTCAACGTCCCAAGCATCAAGCCCATCTCGACCCGGCCAGAAGTGGTACTGCTTCCGCATGGGATCAGTCTGTCGGTCAACGAGTCGTAACGGCACTCCTGGCTCGCCCGAGAACACCCGGGGCCACATGGTGGCGACGGACTTCCGATGGGTTACGGCCTCAAATGGGACTGCCATACCAATCTGAGCGCCCACACAGGCGAGAACGGCATACCACGACTGCCGTGCTGAGAAGTGTTCATCCTGCGGTCCAAGGCCATGCCTGAAGTCGGCTCCGCTGTGGTCCAGAGCTGCTGATCAGGACCCGTCGAGGTCTCCTCGCCGCCGTCCGAGCCAAGCCGGACAACAGCACCCGACGAAGTCCCGGTATCGCTCGACTGGCACGATATTGCCATGGCGTCGGAGATGCAGAGAACAATCACGGTTTGAGACATCGGAATCCTGCTAGTGGTGACCGCACCGTTTACCGCACTCTTGAGCTTTGCGGCCCTTCGCGTGCTCGTGGACGAAGATCGCCTGGAGGGCGCCGGCGGACCCACGATCTGGGGATGGGCGACCATGGCACTGCCAGCAACGGCCGGAGTTGCTCTCTTCGTTGCCGGGACTCTGCGGCCGTCTTCCGTGAGTGATCACCACCTCACGGTCATCACAGGTGCCGCCGCCGTCGTTTCTCTGACACTCGGTCTCGCCGCAATTCTGGTCGCCGGTCCGGGCGACGCTTCGATCGGTGGTGGTTTACTTGTCCTGGTCGCACTCGCTGGCATCGTGGTCCATCGCAATCGAACGGCGTGGTTCTGGCCCTCGCAACTGTGTCGGGTCGGAGCACGCACACAGCACCCCTGGCCCGCCCGAGAACGACGGGTGCAGGTCCGCTGATGCCGCTGACGGTGACGAGCAGGCGGTCGTCGAGCGGGGGAACGCTCATCGCACTCTGCGTGGTCTCGTTCCCGTGCGCTCGAACCACTCCGGATCGCCGGTTCATCAGCGCGGTGCTCATGGCCCAAGGGTCGTCGTTGGGACCGATGGTGGGACAGTCGTCGGGCCGGGGCGAGCTACAACGGTCGTCGTCGGGGCGGGCGGAGATCTCGGCGTCGGGGCTTGATACCAGGGGCAGCCAACTGCTGCCGTATTGCCGACCAGCCACCAGAAGCCGACGACAGCAATGGCACCTGCTCCGACCGCGATGCCGGGTAGAAGCTCGCCAGGCCTTGAGATGGCGATAGCGACAGCAGCCACCGCCACCAATGCGACAGCTGGAGCCGCTCGCATCGCGTCCAATCCAACGTTGTGCTCGTAGCAAGCGGACCAGGAGGCGATGGCGAGTGCCGATCCGCTTGCGTAGGAGGCGACGAGACCCGCTCCAGCCTTGACCGGCGAGACAGAGAGTCGCCGCCAGATGAACGTGGCACCGAGCCAGGCGATCAGGACCATGCTCGCAGCAACCACAAGAAAGATGACCCCAATCGGCGTGGTCCAAGCATCGGTGCCGCCAGAGACCACGCCAATGCCTATGAGAACAAGCCATGCGCCACCGCCGGCAATAGGGACCGCAGCCAGGGCAGCGGCGGTCGTCGACAGCAGCCCGAGGTACTGGAGCTGCCTTACGAGGACGCTCATCAACCGCCACCTTGCAGGACCACATCGTTCCAAGAACCTGGGGTCGCCGATCGTCCACTGACGGGAATGAGCTACGCCTAGGACGCAAAGATACGGCGAGGATGAACGGCACCAGTGCCGTGCGCGGTATCACCGGCGGTTAAGCTGCCCTGCCACCGACCGTGGCGACCAGGCGTGCGTCGAGCCGGTAACGCTCATCGCACCCTGCGTGGTCTCGTTTCCGACTGTCTGAGGCGTCCGGGATCGATGCTGCCGGTTACTAGCCGACCGAGATCGCGGCCCCTTGCTGGGCAATCAGCGGAGCCAGTTGATGGCCACGACCGCCACCGCTCCTGTCACCGTGCCCCACGTGACCCACAGGGCGTAGCGCCGCTCGGCCTCTTCAGAGTTGTGCAGCACCGTCCACAACAGAGCCAACGACGGAGCAATGAGGAAGGCGAGCGTGAACTCGAGGCTGTCCGGACGAATCAGCCCGTAGACCAGCAAGATCGCATTGGCGAGTGCCACCCCCAGTGCGATGCGGACCCCTTCAGATCGCTGCTTCATCATGGGCTGAAGGTAGCATCTGGCCAGCGAACGATCCGGCCAGAACGCTCTGCCCGACTGCCCATAACCGACAACCTGATCAGCAACTTGGTGATCGATGATCACTTTGACCCTGGGATCCGTGCCGCCCGATAATGCTCACAGCCCACGCCGTGATCAACAGACCCCGCTCAGATCCGAAGCGCCAGAGAACGACTCCAACAGGCGTCTTGGCGGCCCGACTACGAGGCCATTCTCGAGATCACGATCGCGCCGCTCCCAAGGCGGCGGGCGCAGCGGATTCTGCTCAGCTCGACGGGTTGCTGAGGTGACGCGCCTCCGATGTTGAGAACCCGAGGCGACCCTTGGTCCACAGCAAGAGACCAAGAGCCATGGTCCAGTACACAATCCCGCGAATGATCTGCCAGTCTTCGCCGCCTGGTAGAACGTCGGTGGGACGCTCGAAGAGGTTTTCGATGAGGTTCGTACCTTGATGGAAGAGCATTACCGGGATGACGCTCATCTTCGACTTTGAGTACAGCCACGTCATGATGATGGACAGGCCGACGACGCTGACAGAGAACGACACGATGTGTGGTGCGGTACTCGAGTCTGAAGGCAAAGCGAGCAGTGGCAGATGCCAGGCGCTCCAGATCATCCCGAGCAGGACGCTTGCTACGGCGGGGTGTTGCCTCTCGAGCATCGCCGGCAGTGCAAAGCCACGCCAGCCAGGCTCTTCATTGCCTCCGAGGAAGAGCGCGGCGATTGGAACGACGATGATGTAGCCGAGCAACGTCGTCTCCCCGCTCACGGCTTCCCCGCCCAGCGAGAGATACAGGCCCTGATCCAGCAGTCCAACGCCCACAGGCATCAAGACCCAACCAGCGACCAACCAGATGAGACCGATTCGCCACGCGAAGATTCGTCGAAGCCAACGGAGGAGGGATCCCTTTCCCGCCGCGGAAGTAACAATGATGGCGGAAACGAACGGCCCAAAGCCGCCTACGAGGCTCAGCGCATGAACCTCCCCCGGCTCGCCCCACAGCAGCTGTGCCGGGATGAACACCGCCCAGCTGATCAGAAAAGTGAGTACGAAGAACGCGGCGAGCTGATGGCTCGACAGCCAATGCGATAGCGACCTCATCGGGATCCTCGGATCATGCGCATCTACGTTGCACCCGTTGAACCTCGCTTCGTGAGCCCCTGCTGGGGGGGGTCACCGTGATCGGCTCATCCGATGTGGGACCCGTGCCGTCCCCG
>JAHEJM010000083.1:0-8891 GCA_024638815.1 Acidimicrobiales bacterium
AACCTGGAATCAGAGAAGACACGGCCCGGAGGCCGCTACCTCAAAGTGTTCCGCCAAATCATCGAGTCGGTGAACCGGACCTTCACAGCCCAACTCGATCGCGAACGCCACGGCGGACGAACCAAACCCGGGGTCTGCGCACGCGTGCTTCAACGCATCCTCGCACTCATCGCCGCCATCTGGCACAACGAAACCGCAAACCGGCCAGGACCCGCACGATCACTCACCGCCTACGACCACTGACCCCTTGGAACCAATCGTCTAGTGTGATTGCGGTGAAAGGGATCTCGAACTTCTTGCCCATACTGGAATGGCTACCGGGGTACGAACGGGCCAATCTGATCTGAGATATGACGTGATCGCCGGAGTGACGGTCTCCGCTCTGGTGATTCCCAAGGCGCTCGGCTACGCCGGCATCGCCCAGGTGCCCCTCGAGGCAGGTCTCTATGCCGCCGCCGCCGGTGCCATCCTGTATGCCCTATTCGGGACATCCCGGCAGATATCCACCGGCCCCAGCTCGGCGCTTGCCGCAGTGGCGGCCGGCGCCGTGGCGGTCACCGGCGTCGCCGGTGACGATATCGGAGCACTGGTTGCCGGGATCACGATGGCGGCGGGAATCGCCTTCCTGGTGATGGCCGTGTTCCGCATGGGGTGGATCTCGAACTTCCTGTCCAAGCCGGTGATCACCGGCTTCCTTTTCGGGGCGGCTCTCGAGGTGGTGATCGGCGAGCTATCGAAGATGTCGGGCACCGAGTCGAACGGCGACAACAGCTGGCAGAAGCTGGCATCGTGGATCGACGCCATCGGCGAATTCCATGTGCCTTCCTTCACGGTTGCCATGCTTGCCCTTGTCTCGATCCTGGTCCTGCGGTTCGCGGCCCCCAAGTCCCGGGCGCACTGGTGCTGGTTGTCGCCGGCCTGGTGGCATCACGCCTATTCGAGCTGGCCGGAAGGGGAATCGAGACGGTCGGTGACGTGCCACGCGGACTGCCCACCCTCGTCATTCCCTCACTCGAGGTCATTTCATCGAATGCATCCGAGGTCGCAGTGGCCGCCGTCGCCCTGGTGCTCATCGGGTTCTCACAGACGGCGGGCGACGCCCGCACGTTTGCCGCCCGGCACAGTTACCGCATCGATGTCGATCAGGAGAGCGTGGCCCAAGGCATGTCCAATCTGGGAGCCGGACTGTTCCAGGGCATGCCGGTCTCGACCAGCCTCTCCGCCAGTTCCCTCAATGACGCCTCCGGAGCGCGGACGCCGGTGGCGTCTCTGGTGACGGGAGTTGTCGTACTGTTGACCTTGCTCGTCCTGGCACCACTGTTCTCGGACCTGCCGAAGCCCGTCCTTTCGGCTCTGATCATCGATGCCGTGATATTCGGGATGATGGATGTCGCCGAGATGAGACGGTTGTGGCGGGTCAAACGTGTCGACTTCTGGATTGCCGTTGCCGCCATCGTCCAAGTGCTGAGTGTCGGCGTTCTGGCCGGCGTTGTCGTGGGCATTGTCTTGTCGATGGCCTGGCTCATCTATGTGAGCGCCAATCCCGAGACGCCGATCCTTGGACGCCAGCCCGGCACCTCCGCCTTCCGGTCCCTCGAGCGATACCCGGACGGTGAGACCTACCCCGGCATCCTCGTCCTCCGGATCGACGGGAACTTCTTCTTCTGCACCACCGACACCATCGAGGATCGCGTCAGAACCGCGGTCCTTGCCGCCGACGAGCCCGTCCATGCGGTTGTGATCGACTTCGCCGGGGTCAACTTCATCGATTCTCAAGGCTCGGCCAATCTCGGCCGAATGGCAACGCTGGCCGAACAGGCGGGGATTTCGTTGCGCCTCGCCCGAGTTTCTCCCCCGGTCATCGATGTGCTCCGAGCCGATGGCATCGTGGATCAACTAGGTCAAGATCGTTTCCATCCGAACGTCGATCTTGCGGTCAAGGCCGATCTGACACCGACGCCCACCGACTCGTAGCTCGTATCCACACCCGTCGTCCGTCGATCCAGGGTGGCAACGATGACTCGCTTGGCCGGGTGGAGGTCCCGTTCAAGCGATCACAGCACCACCAGATCGGGATCCTGGTCGGCATCGATCATGCCCTTTCGCACGTCGACCGTGACCAGGATGGCGATGCCGATGATGAAGAAGGCGATGAGCGAAACGATGGCCTGGCGCTGGGAGCCCGTGATCTGGTTGACCACCCCGAACGCCAGGGGACCGATCCACGATGTGCCCCGGGCTGCGATCTCGTAGAAGCCGAAGAACTCCGCCTCCTTGCTGGTCGGGATCATCTGGGAGAACAGCGACCGGGCGATGGCTTGGGAACCGCCGAGCACTGCAGCCAGCACCACCCCCATGATCCAGAGCTTGGCGATGGAGTCGAGCTGGGCGTAGGCATAGATGACGAGCAGGGCCCACACGCAGAGGTTGATGATCAGGGTGCGCTTGGCCCCCGACGCTTCGGCCCAGCGACCGAACCCGATGGCGCCGGGGATGGCCACGAACTGGATCATCAGCACCAGCAGTAGCAGGGTCTCGGCCTCGGCGTCGAGTTCGTCGGCGGCGAAGGTGGTGGCCACGGTGATGATGGTCTGGATGCCGTCGTTGAACACCAAGTAGGCCAGGAGGTAGCGGAAGGCCACCGGATACGAGGTCCACAGTTCCCGGGCCGTGGCCAGGGTGGTGGCCATGGAGAACCCGAGCCAGCCCCGGTCGGCCGGTTTTGACCGGGCCGGCGAGCGATCCCGCAGCCGGCGCTGCGTGAAGGCGAAGATGAACACCGCAGCCCACACCCCGGCTCCGCCCAGGCTGATGCGAACGGCCAGCCCGGTGTCGTCCATGAGGGCGATGAGAGCGAAATTGGCGGCCAGGTACAGACCGCCGCCCAGGTAGCCCAGGGCGAAGCCACCGGAGCTGACCCGGTCCCGCAGGTTCGGGGGTGCGATCTCGGGAAGATAGGAGTTGTAGACCACCCCGGCGGCGGCGAACCCCACGGCCGCGACCACGAACAGGAACCCACCCCATGCCACGTTGTCGGCGGTGACCACAAAAAGGGCGGCGGTGGCGGCGCTGGCGGCGTAGGCCAGGGCCAGCATCAGCTTCTTCTTGTGGGGTGTGTGATCGGCGATGGTGCCGATCAGGGGTAGGGCGATGACCTGGAGCACGGCCGACACGCTGACGGCGAAAGGGAAGAACGAGCCGGCGTCGATGTTCCAGCCCAGGATGTCGACCCCGCCGTTGTCCTCGGCCAGCTCCAACAGATAGGGGCCGAGAAGGGCGGTGACCACGGTGGTGCTGAACGCCGACCAGCCCCAGTCGTACATCTGCCAGCCCAGGACCTCGCGGCGGTCGGCCTCCACCCGGTCCCGGGGCTCGAGCCCCTGTTCCGGATCGGGAAACGTCACGAGCCGATGGTAGTCACTTGTCGGGCAGCTTGACCGGACCGACCTCGGCGTAGACATCGCCGGGGCCGGGACGACCGTCGTAGGTGGCCCCTCCGAACTGGTTCATGACACCCCAGACGGCGTTGAGGGCGGTATGGACCGCTCCCTCGGCCCAACCCGGGGTCCAGCCCACGTCGTCGCCGGCCAAATAGATACCTCGATGCTCGGCCGGGAAGTCGGCCTGAACGAAGTGGCTGTGCATGCGCCGGCTGTAGCGGTAGTGCCCGGGCAAGGCCCCTTTGAATGCTCCCAGGAACAGCGGGTCGGATTCCCACGACACGGTGATGGGCTCCCCGATGATGTGGCTGCGGAGATCGACGTCGGGATAGATCTTCCGCAAGGTGTCGATGGCCAGGCGGGCCCGCTCCTGCGCCGACAGGGGCAACACCTTCATGGCATCGGCGTTCCAGGCGTAGGTCAGCAGGATCACCGCCGGCTTGTCCGGTCCGTTGTCGAGCAGGTAGGTGCCCCGGGTATTGCGATCGGTCAGGGTCATCGACATGAGGTGGCGGCCGGTGACCGGGTTGATGTCGTTCCAGAACGGGCGGTCGACCATGACGAAGGTTTTGGACGACTGCGTGTAGCTGGTCCGGTCGAGGGCCATCCAGACCTTGTGGGAGAACAGGCTTTCGTCGACGTCGATACCGGTGGTGAGCAGCCAGCTCTGGGTGGTGACCACCACCGCCTCGTAGTCCCTGGTCGCCCCCCATCGGTCGGTCACGGCAATGGTGCCGTTCTCGTTGCGGATCAGCCGGGCCACCCCGGGCCGGGGTGCACCCTTGTGAAGCCGAGCCAGCGAGGTGCCGGTGGCCCAATGGGCCAACTTGCGGGGCTGATGCTCCCACAGCCGCCGGGGCAGTTGCTCGGCCGCGGCCACGATGAACCGCTGGTTGTCGTCGAAACCGGACACGGCGATCCGCAGGACCTCCAGCATCGTGTTGGGGAAATCGGAGTCCCACCCACCCGTGCCGAATCCGACCTGGCCGAATACCTCCCGGTGACGGTAGCCGAGGTTGCAGAACGGCTCGGTCGTGGCGATGAAGTCGTAGAAGGTCCGGTCGTCCCAGGCTTCGACCAGCGGGTCCCACAGCTGGTGGACCCGGGCCGGGTCCCGGTCGGTCATGGCCTGCTGCAGCTCGCTCAACCGGGCTTCGTTCTCCAGTGAGGCGTGCCAGGCGTTGGACACCTCTCGGAACAGGGGCGGCAGGTCCTCGATGGTTCGGGCGTAGTGGGAGGTGCCCTCGAGGTCGATCACGGTGGAGCCGGCGGCCTCGGTCAGCGGGTTGGGAAACGGGCGTGTCTCCAGCCGGCAGAGGTCGATGTAGTGGAACAGGGCCTTGCCGGTGATGGGGAACCGCATACCGCCCAGTTCGGCCACCACATCGGGAGCGGCTCCGAACGGCTCGGATCGCAGCCGTCCGCCGAGCCGCCCGGCCTCGTAGATGACGGGTCGCAACCCGAGGCGCATCAATTCGTAGGCGGTCACCAGCCCGGAAATGCCGGCCCCCACCACCGCCACCTCGGCCCCGTGGTTGTCGGCCGGGATGATCCCGACCCCATTGGTGTCGGCCACCCAGTGGTCGAACGAAAAGGGGAAGTCGGGTCCGAACGCCGACAAGGATTTGAGCCCGGTGGACTCCGACGATGGATTGCGGGGATTCGAGGTTGGCATGGTCATCACCGGCAACCATGCCCCGGTCCATACCTCGACGCAACCATCCTGAGAATGATGAAGGGTGTCGGGTGGGCATCCCTCGTGATTCGTTGGTGCGGTCCCGCTCACATCCCACGATCCCCTGTAGGATCTGCATTACGCTGGCTGAATCGAACGCCCGAATCATTCGACAGTGCTCGCTCCCGGCTCCAGGTAGGTTTGGCCCATGACGATCGCCTTCATCATCGCCGCGGTTCTGGCTCTTGCCTTCCTGGTGTTGTGGTTGACGGCCTTGCAGAAGGCGGCTGGACTGGAGGCCGAGCTGGAGGAGGCCAACGTCCAGCTGTCGGCGGCCAAGTCCGAGATCGCCACCATGAACGACCAGATCGACCGGGCCAAGGACGACATCCAGGCCCTGGAGGCCAAGGCCAAGGGTCTGGACAGCGAGCTGATAACCACCAAAGCGAGATTCGTCGACGCCTCCGACACCCTTCGGAAACGAACCGAGCTGGCCGACGCCCAGGCCCTGCAGATCGACGCCTTGAGCGGGGAGCGGGACGACCTGCGTCAGCAGCTGTCGGCGGCCGAGGAACGCATCGTCACCCTGAACGCCCGACCCGGTGTGGTTGTGGGCGCCGTCGAATCCGACACCGACGACACCGGCGCCGGCGTGGCCGACCACTTCGCCATGCTGTGGGATCTCGAAGTCGCACGCAGCGAGCGGCTGTGGCGCACCAGCGTGGCCATCGATCCCTCCAGCGAAGCCAACCCCTTCGCCGACACCGACGACCCGACCCGTAGGGCGGTCGAGATCGAAGCCGCCGCCCTTCGGGAGGACGTGGGCGCACTCATCACCATCGACTGGCAGGCTCCCCCCATCCAGTCGGCGGCCCGTCGCCTGCTCGTGGTGCGGGTGGCTCAGGAGCTGTTGGCCACTGCCGCTCGGGCTCCGGGCGCCACACGGCTCCTGATCAGCCAGAAGGCCGGAGAGGAGACAGCCGGCGACGGCAAGGGAGCCGGTGGCACCGATGATGGTGAACTCATCATGCAGTTCGTTTCACCCGACAACGGTTCCGATTCCATCAATCTGATCCCGCCCCAGATCTCCAGCGATCTGGTCGACGTACGCAACGAGGCCGGATTGTCGGTGACGGTTCGCTCACCGGCCACCGTCGGCGTCGGTGCCGGGGATTCCGGGGACGGCAACTGAGCCCCCGTGGCCCACTCCGTCTCCCCGTTTGCCCCCGACCATTTTCCCGAGCTACCGACCGTAGCCGGAGTGCGGCTGGCGACGTATGCCGCCGGCCTCCGGTATCACGGTCGCCCCGACCTCATGCTGGTGGACCTGGCTCCCGGCACCACGGCGGCCGGTGTGTTCACCCGATCACTGTGCCCGTCGGCCCCCGTGGACTGGTGCCGTCGTATCCTGGGGCGGGGCACCGCCCGGGCTGTCGTCTGTAACGCCGGTAACGCCAACGCCTTCACCGGCCGGGCCGGCGACGCCTCGGCCCGCCACACTGCTGAGACCGTGGCCCAAGGACTGGGGGTCGATGTCGACGACGTCTATCTGGCCTCCACCGGCGTCATCGGTGAACCCATGAACGACGATCAGCTCACGGCGGCGCTGGTGCCGCTCCTGGGGGGGTTGGTTGCCGGCGACGCCGGAGGCTGGGAACGGGCGGCCGGCGCCATTCGTACCACCGACACCTTCGCCAAAGGGGCGGCATCCGCCGTCGGCGACACCGGGGCCTCGGTGGTGGGGGTGGCCAAGGGCTCGGGCATGATCGCCCCCGACATGGCCACCATGCTGGCCTTCGTCTTCACCGACGCAACCATCGACGCCACCACCGCGCAGCGCTGCCTGGTCTCTGCCGTCGACGCCTCCTTCAACCGCATCACCGTCGACTCCGACACCTCGACCAGTGACACCGTGCTGCTGCTGGCCACCGGAGCAGCCGAACCGGCGGTTGTGGTGGCCGGTCACGACCCCGACAGCGGCGGCGGTAACGGCGGCGACAAGGATGACAAAGGGAACCTGACCGCGTTCCGGGCCGCCCTGGATCAGGTCTGTTTTGATCTGGCCCATCAGATCGTGGCCGATGGTGAGGGGGCATCGAAGTTCGTCACCGTGACCGTCACCGGCGCCGCCGACGATGGGGCCGCCGCCGTCATCGCCCGGGCCATCGCCGATTCACCACTGGTCAAGACGGCACTGGCCGCCGCCGACGCCAACTGGGGCCGGATCGTGATGGCGGTGGGCAAGGCCGGCCAGGCCGCCGACCGTGATCGGCTGGCCATCTGGATCGGCCCGGTTCAGGCTGCGGCTGACGGGACCCTGCATCCCGACTACGACGAGCCGGCGGCCACGGCGCACCTGCAGGGGGATCGGGTCGAGCTACGTGTCGATGTCGGGGTGGGGCAGGGCGAGGCCACGGTGTGGACCTGCGATCTCACCCACGGCTACATCGACATCAACGCCAGCTACCGCACGTAGCCCCACCCGAATCGGCCGCGAACATGGGCAAAGACGGTCAGGAATGACCGGTCTCGCCCACTTTCGACCCGGGAGTCGGGTTGCAGCCGAGACATGTCGGCGAATCCGGTCGGCAGGCGTTAACTTCCGGACCGGGCTTCCGATTGAAGCTCATGACTTTCACGGAACTCGTCGGCGACCTGCAAAACGATCTCGAGGACATCGATCTTCGAACCAGTAGTCAGTCGACACGAGTTTTGTTCGCCACCGCCGAGTATGCCCCGCTGGTCAAGGTCGGTGGCTTGAGCGAAGCCTCGAGTGGCCTGGTGGGTTGCCTCCGGTCGACCGGAGTCGAGGTCGACGTGGTCATGCCCGACTACGGACTCATCGAACTCAACGACCCCATCGAGCGACCTCTGGCCGGGATGCCGTCGTGGGCACCGGCGGTGACGGTGCGCACCGGGTGGACGACCGAGGCCGGCGAGCTGATCCTGCTCCGCTATGACGGCTCGGAGCGACCCAACCCCTACGTCGATCCCGCCACCGGAGATCCGTGGTTCGACAACGACCATCGGTTCCTGACCTTCAGCGCCGCCGTGGCCGCCCTGGCTCGGGACTTGGGGCCCGACGTCGTGCACTGCAACGACTGGCACAGCGGTCCGGCCATCGCCCTGTTGCCGGAGAACATGGCGTCCATGCTGACCATCCACAACCTGGCCTACCAGGGCCAGACCGATCCGTCCTGGATCCACCGGTTCGGCATCCACGGCCCGGCCTTCTCCGAATGGGGTGGCTTCAATCCCCTGGCCGGCGGCATCAGCCTGGCCGATCGGGTGGTCATGGTGTCCAAGTCGTACGCCACCGAGGTGCTGAGCGAGGCCGGCGGTTGTGGCCTCCACCACCGGCTGACGGCTCGGGGCGGCGACCTCGGCGGAATACGCAACGGTATCGACCTCGGTCTGTGGCATCCGGCCGACGATCCCATGCTGCCGGCCAACTTCAGTCACGGGGACCTGGCCGGCAAGGAGGCGTGTCGCAGGGAGCTGCTGGGCCGGGCCGGGCTGTCGGCCGACCGGGGGCCGGTCATCGGCATGGTGGCCCGGTTCGTACAGCAAAAGGGCATCGACCTGGCCCTGGAACTGGTTCCGTACCTGGAGTCGATCCGAGCCCGGTTCGTCCTGATGGGCTCGGGTTCGGCCGCCATCACCGCCCAGGCCCGTGAGGTGGCCCACCGGTACCCCGACCACTTCACCGTGTTCCCCGGCTACGACGAGGCCCAGGCCCATCTCATCGTTGGCGGTAGTGACCTCTTCCTCGTGCC
>JAHEJM010000083.1:8991-18346 GCA_024638815.1 Acidimicrobiales bacterium
ACCCAGCTCTCGCAGGCCCAGGCGCGGCTGGCCCAAGGCGACGTCGATCTGGTCACGATCGATCTCGGAGCCAACGACTTCCTCAACGCCCAGGGCGACATCCTGGCCTGCGGTGAGGACTTCGCCTGCGTCTTCGCCATCCTCAGCGGGATCGCTGCCGATGTCGGCGCGGTGATCGACGCCCTCCAAGCGGTCGACCCCGACGTCCAGATCGTGGCCATGAACTACTACAATCCCAACCTGGCGACATGGATCGGCTTCTTCCCCGGCACCCCAGGTCAGCAGGCCCCGAATCCCGCCTTCGCCGTCACGTCGAACATAGTCTCGACCGTCGGCAACGATCTGCTCGAAGCGCAGTTCACATCCCGGGGCGTGCTGGTGGCCGACGTGGAGCTCGAGTTCTCCGGTGAAGACTTCGACGTCGACGACATCGACGGCGTGCCGAACAACGTCGAGGTGATCTGCAAGTGGACCTCGATGTGTCCGCTTTCCGCCCACCGCCGCTCCGAACATCCACGCCAACGACGACGGCTACGACCGCATCAGCGACGCCTTCGAACGGGTAATCGCCAACTCCGAATAGGGGGGTGTGGTAAGGGCTGGTTAACGTGTCAAACGCCGGCGTGAGCCTGGCAATGCTCTCCACGCCGCTCTCCGAAGCATTGCATCAGGATCTCCCGATTGCTCGCAGTGTCCGGCGTGGCGAACGGCCGTCGGACACTGCGAGCAAAGGCCGCTTGGGCTGAAGACTTGACTTGCGCTCGAAGCCTTGGCGAGCAGTTGATGCGATTGTCGGCACTGGCGGCGTCGTCCGTATGGGCCACCGGAGCCTTATGGCCCATCTTCGAGAGCTGAGCTGCCAATGTCGAAACCCCCGGAGCGAACGTTACTGGTCACGGTAGGCGTCCCAGATCTCGGGTCGGAGTCGCCCCCGGTCGGGGACCTCCAGTCCATTGGCCCGGGCCCAGGCTCGGACGTCTGCCGTGGTCGGTTCGGGAGCCGGCAGATCATGGGTCGGCCGGGGTAGTTGGTCGGCCAGTTCGTCGGCGCCGTCGGTTCGTCGGTGCTGGGCCAGGGCGGCGCCGAGGAAACGATAGGTCCACTCCTGGGCAAGCGCTCTCGTTTCGCAGAACATGATGGGCACGCTCGGGTAGCGGATGGCGGCTTCGGCCACGGCGTCGGCAATGACGGCGGGGCGGACCCGGTCCAGCTTGAACACCTGGGAGTAGCGATCCTCCACCACGACCGCCGACCTTCCGACCGAGGCCAGGTCGGCCAGCAGGTACCACAGCTTGCCCCCGGTTATGGTGGACACCAGGTCGGCCAGGCTTTTGCGTTCGACGGCGGCCAGGATCCGCCCGTCGTGCTCGACGGCGTAGTCGCCGGCGGTGAGGGCCCTACGGGTGGTGGTGGCCTGTTGGCGGGAGAACTTCCAGGCATACCGTTCATGGCTGTCGACGATGATCGCCAACTCCTCCACTCCGGAGGCCCGGGCCGTCGGCAGCGACACGTTGGGTCGGGCCTGCTTGCGGGTCCGGGCGGACTGCCAGAACACCATCTGGCGGCCCCGGGCCCGGGTGAACACGAACTGAGACCGGTTCTCCCGACCCCGGTCCAGAACCAGGTCGATGGCGGCGCCCCGCCGCACACAGGACCGCACCGGGACCCGCTCGACGATTGATGGATCGGCCGGCCAGTCGTCCGACGGGTGGCAGTAGACCTTCGAGGTTCGGGGCCAGGTGTCCCGCACCTTCAGTACCACCGGGCCCGACGGCAACGGAAGCCGGATCAGGAACGGCAGCGACGACTCGTCGTCAGGGTTGTGGGCAACAACGAAGTCCTCCACGCCTTCCTACGGTAGCCAGGCCCATGGTCAACCTGGTCATGGGCAGAAGATCTTGGAGAACCCGTTGGAGCGGTTCCTCGACCCCAACACCCCGGCCGAACCGGTTGATTTCGATGATCCGGATTTCCGGTGCGAAACCATCGATGGGACAGCCGTCAACCCTGACATCGCGTTTGCGGCGGTGGCGGTGGCCGAGTTCGAACGGGTCGTGCTCGGCGCAGAGTCCCGGCCGATCGATGTGTCGGTCAAATCTCGAGGGTTCCCGCCGTGGGTGAAACGAGCGTTACTGATCGCAGCCCGCCATGGGCAAATCGTTCGACGTTTGCCGGGCAACGCCCGGCAATACTGCAACCCGGACAACAAGTGGAAGCGCGACCTCGAATCGGTAGCTGCCTGACCACGAGCGACCGAGCGAGCAATCCGCGAACCATGATCAGCAACTTGAAAACCGAATAGACCGGGCCCGGCCACCAGGCCGCCGATACCACGTCCCAGCTCAGTTGAACAGCAGCGTGGTGGTCAGCGGCGGGGCCAGCTCGATCCAGGTCTGGCCCGGGCGCAGGGTGATGGGCTTGCCTGACTTTGTCTTGTACTGGATCGGGTCGGTGGCCTTGGACCGGCTCCAGCGGGCGTCGATGGCGGTTCCGTCGGTGAACACGATGGCCCGGCCCTCACCCACGGTGTGGGCTTCAGGCGACTGGGCGTCGATGGCGTTGGGCGTGTAGGCGGTGACCATGATAATCAGGTTCTCGGCCCCTACCCGGTTACCGAGGGAGTCGACGTGGCTCGATCCGTTCTGGCTGCGGCGCCAGACCCCAGCCGCCGCATCCCACCGCCATTCGATGGAAGCTCGGCCGAACTCGATCCTGGCCCCGGCGATCGGCCCACCGGAGGAGGCGGGCAGACCGGTGCGGAGCATGACCGGCGGTGGACCCGCTCCGGCCGGCGAATACTTCCACAACGCACCGGGGCTGGTCAACATGTTGTGGGGGGCCGAGCGGGCGCTGTCCCGCCAGTAGTCGGGCACGACCAGGGCGTTGACGTTGACAACCGGGGCCGACTTCAGTGCCTGGAGCACACCGGGGTTGGCCCCCGAGGCCGCCAGCAGCGGTCGGTTGAACGGGGCCAGCACATCGAAATCCGAGATCCGAATGGAGCGGACCGGGCCCACCGTGGCCGGCGACTGACTGTGGTAGAGGGCGATGAGCCGGGTCAGGCTGCCCTCCACCATTTCCTCGTACACGATGTCGGCCATGGACAACCCGATATGGGGCCGGGAGACGTCGACGTTGTCGATCTTGATCGCCAGAGCCGGCCGCTGGGCCACCGCAGCCGTGGCCTGGCCGGTAAGAGGGTGACGGGCCGGGAACAGCCGACCCAGCCGGGCCCGGTAGTCGGCCGAGCCCAGCACCTCGTTGATGAGGGTGGTGGTGGAGACCGAGGCCGGGCGTTGCTCCCAGCCGGCGATCTCCTCCCGGGTCGGCACCCGCCGCAACAGGGTGGTGGTCAGCAGCGACTTACGAGTGGACACGCTCGTCTTGGACTGGTTCTCCGTCGCCTCGGAAAAGGCAAGTACCACCTCACCCCGGGTCACACCACGGGCCAGCAGTGACTGCCAGTACTGCCGCCCGCTGTCGTCGGCCCGTCGACCGAGGACATTGCGGTAGATCAGATCGATGAACTCGGCGTCACTCAGCGAGCCGTAGCGTTGGCTGAACTCGGCCGACTGGGCGAAGGCGTTGGCGATGGTCTTCATGCTGGTGCCGTTGCGGGCGATGCGAACCCAGTAGGCCAGACCGTCGTAGTCGGGGGGTCGCAGGAACACGGCTCGATACAGCCGGATGGCGGGGTCGTAGGCCCCACCCACCTCGGCCGAACCCAGGAACGACTCGACGACCGAACTGATCGGAGTGCCGGAGGCCACGGCCGAGGCCCAGAACTCCCGGCCGCCGGGGTCGGAGCGGCGGCCCAGCAGATCCCGGTAGACGAGATCGACCAGCTCGGATGGGTTGACCATCTCCACCGAAACCGGAGCCGGAGCGGCGTCGGCCGGGGCGCTCGGGGCCACGGTGCCGATCAGGGTGGCGGCCATGGCCATGACCAGGGCCGAGATCAGGCGAGGACGTCTCATCCGTTCCCGGTCGGCCCGGACAGGCGGGGACTTAGCTCCCGGGGTCCTCGGGCCAGTCGTGTTTGGGGTAGCGTCCGGCCATGTCCTTGCGGACTTCGGCCCATGATCCGCTCCAGAATCCGGCCAGGTCGGTGGTGATCTGGACCGGTCGTCGGGCCGGGGACAGCAATTCGACCACCACCGGTTCCCCGGCAACCTCCGGGGTTCGATCGAGACCGAAGAAGTCCTGAACCCGGGACGAGACGGTGGGCCGATCCCGCTGGTAATCGACCATCACCCGACGACCGCCGTGTAGCTCGACATGGGTCGGGCACAGCTTGTCGACCTGGGGCCGCAACCGGGGATCCAGGGTCTGCTCCAGGACGCGGTTGGGGCCGAAGCGGTTGAGCTCGTCGATGCTGGTCACCGCCAGCAGGGTCGATGCCAGCCACGACGAGGGCCAGTCGTCGAGTTGGGACATCAGCGCTTCGTCGCTCCAGTCGGGCCACGGGTCGCCCCGACGTTGGTGGAGCAGTTGCACCCGATGGCGCAGTCCGGCTCCGGTGCTCCAGTCCAACAGCTCAGGGTTGCGGCGCAATCGGTCGGCCAGCAGACCAGCGGTGGCCTCACCGGGCTGGGCCCGGCGCCTTCCTTCGGCCAGGATCACGCCGCCGATACGGGACCGCCGATGCTCCATCACCCGGTCGTTGTCCCACTCCAGCTCGATCTGGGTCTCGATGGCGTCGGTGAACCGGTCGAAAACGTCGACCTCGTCCAGGGCAGCGGCCAGTCGGATCCGGGAATCCTTACGCTTGCCGTCGAGATCGGCGGCGATCAGGAACCGTTGTCCGGCCAGGGAGTCGGAGTTCGGCATCCAGGCCGTGGTCCTGGTCCGGAGCTGGAACCGACCCTGGCTGCCCCGGGCCGTGGCCAGTCGATCGGGGTAGGCCAGAGCCAGCACCCGGCCGGCCTGCTGGGAGTCGACCGCCCCGGCGGCAAAGCCCGCCACCCGGTCCAGCCCGATCCGACGACCGATGTCGTCGGCGGTTCGACGGACCCGTCGGAGCACTCGCTGGTCGACCAGCGACGACTTGATCTCGGTCGTGCCCAGCTCGTCTCCCGTGACCAGGCGGACCCGGAGCCCCAAATCGGTTGGAGGGTTGGGCCGATAGGCACTCAGCGGGTCCCGCTCGTCGAGAAGGGCGGCCAGGATGCAGGCCAGCCGTTGCTCGGCCCCCGTCTCCGACTCCAGGATCATGCGAGCCAGGCGTGGGTGGGTGGGCACCGAGGTCATGCGCCGGCCGAGTTCGGTGAGGTCACCACGCTCGGCGTCGATGGCTCCCAGCTCGACGAGCAGATTCTCTGCTTCAGCCCAGTGCTTCTCCGACGGGGGATCGAGGAAGAAGAGGGCGTCGGGTTGGCGAACACCCCAGGTCCGCAGCTCCAGCACCAGACCCGACAGGTCGACCTGGGTGATTTCGGCCGGACGCTGGGCCGGTCGGGTGGCCTGCTCCATCTTCGACCACGCCCGATAGGCCACACCGGGTTCGGTCCGCCCGGCCCGTCCCGCCCGCTGGTCGGCCGAGGCCTGGGAGACCGACACCGTCCGCAGCCGGGTCATACCGGTCCGGGTGTCAAAGCGAGGGGAGCGGGCCAGCCCGGAATCGACCACGATACGAACCCCCTCGACCGTCAGCGAGGTCTCGGCGATGTCGGTGGACAGCACCACCTTTCGCCGCATGGACGGGGCCAGAGCCGCCGCTTGTTCGTCGAGCGAGAGGCTGCCGTGCAGCCGGTGGACCTCGGCCGCCACCCCATCGTGTTCCAACTGATCGGCGGTGCGGGCGATCTCCCCCATACCGGGGAGAAAGGCCAACACATCGCCGACCTCGTCGTCCAGGGCCCGATGGATCAGTTCGACCACGGCGGGGACCGGGTCGTTCCACCGTCCCGGACGGGCTCGCCGACCGGCCTTGCCCTTCCGGGAACCGCCGGACCTGTGGCGGATCTCGATCGGATGCTCCCGGGCATCCGAGGTGATGACCTCGATCGGTTGGTCGAGGTGGCGGGACAGGGCGGTGGCGATGTGGTCGGCGTCGATGGTGGCCGACATCAGCAGGATGCGCAGATCGGGCCGGATCGACTGCTGCACGTCGACGGCCAGGGCCAGCCCGAGATCGGTCTGGAGGTTGCGTTCGTGGAACTCGTCGAACAGGATCAGCCCGGTACCCGTCAGCTCGGGATCGTTCTGGAGACGGCGGGTCAGGATGCCCTCGGTCACCACCTCGATTCTGGTGTCGGCCGAGACCCGGCGGTCGTCCCGGGTGGTGTAGCCCACGGTCCCGCCCACAGGCTCATCCAACAACTGGGCCATGCGCTGGGCCGCCGCCCGGGTGGCCAGCCGGCGGGGCTCGAGCACTACAATGCGCCGGCCGTCGAGCCATGGTTCGTGGAGCAGTCGCAGGGGCACGATGGTGGTCTTGCCCGAGCCGGGCGGCGCCACCAGGATCCCGTACCGGTCGTTGGACAACAAGCGCCGGATGTCGCCCACGACCTCCTCGACCGGGAGCCGATGGGGGTCGGCTGACGAACGATCGGGGGGGAAAGGATCGGCCGGGTCCACGGCCTCAGGTTAGGAGCCTGCTCGGCACTCTCCTGATATTCCGTCAGCGGGGGATGCCGAAGTTCTGGGTCCAGTAGTAGTTGTGGAAGCCGACGCCGATCTCGCTCAGGCCGCAGTTGAGGATGTTGGCCCGATGCCCGGAACTGTTCATCCAACCTTCGACCACCGCCTCCGGCGTGCGATAGCCCCAGGCGATGTTCTCGGCCCAGCGCCGGAACCCGTAGCCCTGGCGGGAGATTCGCTCGCCCGGTGACGACCCGTCCAGCCCGGTATGGCTGAAATAGTCGTTGTCGCTCATGTCCTTGCTGTGAAGGTAGGCGGCCAGCCGCAGTTTGTCGTTGTGGACCAGGGCCGGGCAACCGGCCTGGCGCCTGGCATCGTTGGTCAGCTCGATGACCCGCTGCTCCACCGCCTGGTTGCCCCCGCCACCCGAACCGGCGGTGGTGGCCGGCTTGGCCGTGGTCGGAGGACGAGTCGTGGTATTGGCGGTGGTGCTGGTGGTTGGAGCCTTGGTGGTGGTGGTTTCCCGAGCCGTGCTCTGGGTGGTGGGCTTGGCCGTCGTAGCCGTCGTCGAGCGCTCCCGAGGTTTGGCTGTCGTCGAGGCGGCGTTGCGCTCGTTGTCGGCTTTCGGCTTCGACGTTCCGCCCGAGTGGCCCGGGGTCGAGTTGTCGGCGTCGTTCACCGAGCCCCGTTTGTCCGACCTGTCCCCGGCGTGAACCTGGCCCGGGTCGGTTGAGGTGCCGGCGGTCGGTTCAGTGGTTGACATGGTGGTACCGCGATCCTTGTCGCCGGCGTCGCCGTCGGCGGCCGGCGTCCCGTCGGAACGCTTCACCTTCGATTCTGCACCGTCGGTCTCCACCTGAAGGACTCGCGATGACGATTCATTGTTGTCGTCGGTCTCGGCCAGGGCCGAGGCGTCAGCGGCCTGCTCTTTGGCCCGTTCGGTGGCCTGTTCCCGGGCCGTGTCGGACCCGGTGACGGGGCGGGACCGCAGCCGGCTGAGGGCGGCGGTGTCGACACCGACGGGTTCGGGAGTGGCCCGCTGCTCGTCGGCCTTGGATCGGCTGTGACTCGGCCCCGACACGTTCTCGGCCGCGGCGTCGGCCGCCTGATCCGGCACCACCACCTGATTGCCGGGCCGGGCCGAAACCATCGACACCCACAGGACGACACCGATCAGGCCCAGCGCGCCCAATCCGGCACCGATCCGGTATCCCAGGCCTCTGACTCTCATGTGCACGTCTTCCGCCGGCTCCCCGGTCGTGGTGACCAACCAATACCCATTCCGTCGTGACGGTTTCGACACCTGATGAGAACGATCAGCCGACCCTACCGGTGGGCTCGAACACCCGACAAGCACATTTGCCTATTCCTTACCATTCGCCACCACCGGCGCCACGCCCCCCTCGTTCTCCCCGCCCCGGCCCCCGTCGCTGTACTTTGGTGGGTGAGCGACCCCTTCGCCCGGTCGTCAACCCACCAGTGCGTGACGAGGAGGATCGTCGGCCCACCAAAGTGCGAAGGGGGACGAGACGACCGGGATGGAGGTGAGGATGGGGATGGTCGGGCGTCAGAGATGGCTGCGCCCGCCCGGCGTCTGGTGCCAGGGATGGGGATCGGACCCGTCCCCGACCAATCGTGCCCGGGCCAGCGCCCGGTAGCCGAACCGGTCCCGGGCCTGGTCGACGGCGGCGTCCAGCCGGGACCGGTCGTGACCGTCGAGGGGGAGCGCAAGCTGGACGGCATCGTCCGGGCTCAGGTTGGACAGCGCCAGTCCCACCTTGGTCAGACCCCGATCGGCGATGACCGGCCAGGTCGAGCTCAGCAGACCGGCACCGGCACGTTGGAACTCGGCGGTGGAGGAGCTGGCCTGATACAGGGTGGTCGAACGGGTGGCCGAGTGGAAGTCGCCGTAACGAAGCCGCAGGGTCACGGTCCGGGCCAGCTGATGGGACGCCCGTAGGCGGGCTGCCACCCGATCGGTGATCTCCAGCAGCATGGCCTCCACCTCGTTCCTGGAGCGTCTGCCGTCGGGGAACGAGCGTTGTGAGCCGATGGACCGATTACGGCGACCGACCTCCACCGAACGCGGGTCGCGGTTGTTGGCCAGGGCGTGCAGGTGCCGACCGGCGCCCTTGCCCACCAGGTTCACCAGTTGATCGACGGGAAGCACGGCCACGTCGCCCACCGTTCGCAGCCCCCGAAGGTGAAGTCGTTCCGAGGTCTTGGGGCCGACGCCCCACAACGCCTCCACCGGCAAGGGATGGAGGAACTCGAGTTCCCGGCCCTTCTCCACCACCAGCAGGCCATCGGGTTTGCTAGCTGCGCTGGCCACCTTGGCCAGGAACTTGGTGGACGCCACCCCGACGCTGAGCGGCAACCCCACCTCATCCCGGACCCGGCGCCGCAGATCGGCGGCCACCTGCTCGGCCGGACCGACCAGGCGCCACAGCCCCGTCACGTCGATGAAGGCTTCATCGATGGACATGGCCTCGACCATTGGCGAGACATCACGAAAGACCTCGAAGACGGCCCGGCTGGCCTCGGTGTAGGCCTCCATGCGGGGTTTCACCACCACCAGGTGGGGGCAGCGGCGCCGAGCCTCCCGCTCGTTGAGTGGCGCCGTGACCCCGAAGCGCCGGGCTTCGTAACTCGCGGCCAACACCATGCCCCCGCCCACCGCCACCGGTCGCCCGGCCAGGCCGGGGTCGTCCCGCTGCTCCACCGAGGCGTAGAAGGCATCGAGATCGGCATGAAGGATGGTGGGGACTCGATC